>NZ_CP108494.1:913750-1218333 GCF_041435435.1 Streptomyces sp. NBC_01241
CGCAGCGGCTCGGGATGGCGGATCAGCTCGCCGAGGATGCCGTGGCCTTCGGGCAGGGGGCCGATGGCCTCGCGCTGGTTCCGCGTGATGCCCACCGGCAGGAACTGCGTGAGCCGGGTTCCCTCACCAACGACTCCCAGGGCTCCGTACTCGGCATCGACCACAATGGCCGCAGCCTCGACGATGCGGTGCAGCACCTGGGGCAGGTCGAGCCCTCTGCCCACTGACATGACGGCGTTCAACAGGAGGGCCGCCTCGGCCGGGCTGCGCTTCACGGTGTCGAGGCGCCCCTGGAGGCCCTCCGGCAACGTGCTCAGCCGGCGGCGCTCCTCGCCGCAGTGTTCAGTTCCTTTGTCGCCCACGGTGCCTCCGTCTCGCCCCGCACATCCCGGGACCGGCCACATCTCCACGTTAGTGGCCGCGCGCCGAGAAGCACCTGGTGGAAGTGACCCGGCCAGGTGCCCTATGCCCCTGCGGGCCAGGCGGCGAGGCCCGGAACGGCGACACAGAATCGGAGAGAGGAAGCCGGCCCCTGGGGGGCGAGAATCCACCCATTCAGTCCCCCTCCGGACCTCCAAGATCGCGCCATGAGCCCCCACGGCCGGCACGTCCTGAGCGTCCCGCCCATCGAAACCTTCGAGGGCAGATCGCGCAGGGCGGCGTGGGTCGCGATGCCCCGTTCAGGGAGATCGTGGAGACCATACGGCAGTGGCGAACCAGCACCCTGCCGGTGCCATCGGCCGGCCGCGTCATCGGAGCCGCGTCTGGTACCGCATCCCCGGAAGGAACTGCGCGTTGCCGCCGACTACACGACGGCTTCCAAGCGCCCGGCGCGGGTCGGTTCGCTGCCCATCTCCGGAACTGTCCCCGCCCCGCGCAGGGTCGTTCCAGGCGGTGATCTCACACTGCACCGTCAAGAACACGCTCGAAGTCCCTCACGAGATCACCGTCACGCTGGGCCACAGCTCGGGTACCCGGTCGAGTGAGAGACCGGACAACGAGTGCGTGGACCGCGTGCCTGCCGACGGAGTCGAGACTCCTGCGTCACCCAGTGACAGGGTTCAGGTGGTCGGTCACTTCGGTCACGTCGTCGATTTCCTTGATCTCCGCGAGGAGCCGCGGGACATCGGCTTCCACCATCCGGCCACTGACGTCCACCACGCCGTTGCGCACGGTGACCTCAACGGTGTTCCGCGCAGCCGGAAAGTCCTCGGCGAGGATCCTCGACTCAATCTCCTCACGAATCCCACCATCATCGCGTATCAGCGCGTTGAGCAGTGCGTTCCTGTGTACGACACCGATCAGGCGGCCCTCATGGTCCGTCACCGGCAGGCGCTTGAGACGCGACAGGGACGTGAGCCAGGTGGCTTCGGCAACGGTCGAACCAGGGAACACGGTGACGGCCGGAGTGGTCATCAGCGCCTCGGCGGTCTCGGCCCGGGCCTTGTCGTGCAGCCGCCGTTCCCTCAGCCGGCCGATCGCGCCGGGTTCATATCCGGACGCCTCGACCGCGGCCTTCGCCAGCAGGTCGGACACCGACACCACACCCATCACCCGGTCGTCGTCGTCGACCACCGGCAGGGACCCGACGTTTTCACGGGTAAGGCTCCGGGCGATGTCCAGGAACGGCATGTCGCCGTGCACCGATGCGGCCGGTACATCCATGACGTCACGGACCAGCAGAGGCGCGGATTCGGCATCGGACACGGGCTCGGCGGACTCCTTCACCCGCCCGGACGGAGCCGACTCGGGAGCGGTCGGGCGCCGTGCCGCCGCCTGCTTGGCGGACACCGTGGCCACCGTCCCAAGGTAGCGCAACAACATTTCCTGCCGTAGTGGTTCGTCGGACCTCCATGCCTTCCCCGACACCGAGCGGCGAGCTTCGGCCCCTGCCGCGATGTTCTCACGCTCAGTCATGGTGGGCTCCTCACTCTGGCCGAGCCGGCCTACGTTCCCAGTCTTCCGCTGCTGCGGCCGACACCAAGGGCCGGTCGGCCCACGCGGGCCGGCGGACGGCAGGCGCGCACGAAGTCGAGCTCGGCATCCGTTGCGGGGGAAGCCCCTGTGACACCCCACTGACGCCGCTACGACTCATCGCCCTGTACGGGGTGAGGTGCCACGGCGGCTTCGGTGCGGGGGCCGAACACTCACCGCTGGGACGTACCCGAGGGCCGTCTCTTCGAGCAGGACCGGGGCGTCGCCACTGGTGGTCACTTCGCGGCGCACACGACCTCGACGAAGTGACCCACCTGCTCCTCCGGTAGGCGATTTGCGAGGTCCGCCTCGCTGATCATGCCGACCAGGCGATGATTCTCGATGACCGGCAACCGCCGGATCTTGTGCTCCTCCATGGTCCGCAGAACGTCATCCGTGTCGGCCCCGGCGTCGATGCTGATCGGCTTGCCCTGCTCGAGCATGCCCGCGGTCATTCTCTTCGGGTCCTTGCCCTTGGCGAGACACTTCACCACGATGTCGCGGTCGGTGATGATCCCGTGGAGCCTGTCGTCCGGCCCGCAGACCGGGAGGGCTCCGATGTCCAGCTCACTCATCCGGCGCGCTGCGTCCTCCAGCGTCTCGTTCTCCTGGATGCACGTTGCACCAGCGTGCATGATCTCCCGTGCAGTGCTCATGGCCGTCTCCTTCGAGCCTCAGCGTCTACGCGGGCAGAGCCCATGGGTTCGGGCACGCCCGTAATCGGTCCTCCTTGAAGCCAGTGTGGATTCTTCGTATCCCGTACGCATGCCGGCGAAGGGGAGCCACCAAGTGAGCCCTCGCTGCAAGAAGGCTGACGGCCAGGTCACGGCTGCCGCTGTACGGCCCGGCCGGATGCCGCCGGCCGGACCCGCCCCGGCCCCGGGGTGACCGGCGAGGGACCGAACAGCCACCGTGTGGACGCCAGAGGGCCCGAACGGCCCGAAGAGCGAGGCCAATGGGCACTGGCGCACTACCGGTACGCATGGATAGTGGAAGAGTCCCCAGGAGGTGAGCCACGGTGATGTATTGGAATGGTGGCTGGGCCTGGATGGCCCTCATGCCCATACTGTGAATCGCATTGATCAGCCTTGCGGTGTGGGCGGTCATGCGTCTGACGCAGCACTCGGCTGGTCGCCACGACGCCACGGAACCCCGAAATACACCGAGGGAAACGCCGGAGGAGATCCTCGACCGCCGCTTCGCCTCCGGCGAGATCGATGCGGAAGCGTACACCGAGGCGCGCAAACGTCTCGCCGTCCACCGGCCGGGACCCCGGTGACCGGGCTGCGGGGTCATTGGCTGCCGCTCACCGTGCTGGTTGCGGTGGTGGTGACGCCGGTGCGAATGAGGAAGCGCGAGACCTCGCCCGCGTGCTCGGGCCCGGACGGACCTGACGTCGGCGTCAGGTGACACCAGGACAGCCTTACCAGGTGTTACCACGGTATGCGCGCCTCAGCTCACTGGTGGGCGCTCAGGGAACCGCCGTTCCACGGTAGCCCCGCCGAGGCGGGAGCCCAGGCAACACCGTGCACGGGGCCCGCGGTTGTGTGTCGGCGGGTTCCTTCTGCACCGGACGACCGGCGAGGGCCGCGACGATGTCGGCTGCGGTGAGCACCCCGGCGAGACGCCCGTCTTCCTCCAGCACCGGCAGGGCGTCGGCTTCGGTACAGCTCATGAGGTCGGCTGCGTGGCGTACGGTCTGCTCGGCATGTACGAGCGCCGACCTATGGGCGGGCAGGAGGTCGCCCACACGCAGGCCGGACAGTGAGGCGGCCGGCGCCGCACAGGCGACCGCCACGTCGGCTCTGTCCAGCAGGCCGGCACAGCGGCCGTCCGGACGCACGACCGGAAGGTGCCGGGAGCCGGATCGCTCCAGCAACTCCCAGGCCACGAGGACGGTTTCGTCGACATCGATCGTGACCACAGCGGTGCGCATCACGACGGCGACCGTCCGCGCCAAGACCTCCTGCTCACCGTGGACCGCCCCCGGCTGCAGCTCCTCCATGGTCGCCTCCTTCTTGTTTGCGAGCGTCGCCGCGGCGTCACGGGGAGGGCGTCGGCTTCCCTTCCGCCGTGGGGTGGCGACCGTCCGGCGGCTGTTGCTGTTGGAGTACGTAGAGGACCACGGATCCGTCGACGGTCTCGCGGGTGGTGAGCAGACCGGCAAGGGTGTCCAGCGCCTCCCGGTGGTCGCGCAGCAGAACCACTGCGCGTTCCTCGGCCTGCCGCAGCAGGCGGGCGGTCTCCTCGTCGACGATGCGTTGGGTCTGCTCGGAATAGGGCCGGTGCAGTGTCTCTTCGGTGCTCTCGCCGCCGAGGTAGCGGGGAGCTCCGGAGCCGTATCCGATGGGGCCGAGGGCCGGGGACAGGCCGAACTCGCGGACCATCCGGGCGGCGAGCTGGGTGGCGCCGGCCAGGTCGTCGGCGGCGCCGGTCGAGCCCTCGCCGAAGACGACCAGTTCGGCCGCGCGGCCGCCGAGCCGGACGGTCAGCAGGTCGGTCAGATAGCTCTCGCTGTACAGGTGCCGTTCGGCCTCCGGGAGCTGCTCAGTGGCACCCAGCGAAGGCCCGGAGGGCAGGATGGTGACCTTGGCGACCGGGTCGGCGTGCTCGCACAGGGCCGCCATGAGCGCGTGTCCGGATTCGTGGACGGCCACGGAGTGCCGTTCCTCGGGCAGCAGGGCGTTGGTGGACTCCCGCCGCCCCAGCAGCAGCCGGTCGCGGGCGTCGCCGAGACCCTGGGCGTCGATGACGGCGCCCCCTGCCCGGACGGCGTTGATGGCGGCCTCGTTGACCAGATTGGCGAGGTCAGCGCCAGAGAAACCGGGCGTGGCCCGGGCGACGGTGTCCCAGTCGACGTCCGGTGCCAGGGTCTTGCCGCGGGCGTGGACGGCCAGGATGGCCGCCCGTTCGGCCTGGTTGGGCAGCGGCACGGTCACGTGCCGGTCGAAGCGGCCGGGGCGCAGCAGCGCCGGGTCGAGGGCCTCGGGCCGGTTGGTCGCGGCCAGGACGACGATGCCGCTGGTCTGGTCGAAGCCGTCCATCTCGGCGAGGAGTTGGTTGAGGGTCTGCTCGCGTTCGTCGTTGCCGCCCAGCCGGCCAGCCCCGCCGCGACGGCTGCCGACGGCGTCGATCTCGTCGATGAAGATGATCGAGGGGGCCCGTTTGCGCGCCTCAGCGAACAGGTCGCGCACCCGGGAGGCCCCGACACCGACGAACATCTCCACGAACGCCGAGCCGGTCACCGACAGGAACGGGACCTCCGCCTCACCGGCCACCGCGCGGGCGATGAGGGTCTTGCCGGTGCCCGGCGGGCCCACCATGATCACACCACGTGGTCCCTTGGCTCCCGCGACCGCGTAGCGCTCGGGGCTGCGCAGGAAGTCGACGATCTCGCTGATCTCCTGCTTGACGCCCCCGTAGCCCGCGACGTCCTCGAAGCGGGTGGTCGGCCGCTCGGTCTCGATGATCTTGGCGCGGGCCCGCCCGATGACACTGAGCCCCCCGCCCATGGTCCTTGCTGCCTGGCGGCCGGCCCACACGAACAGAGCGACGATGAACAGAAGCGGCAGGAACAGCACCAGCAGTGTCCCGAGGGGGCTGCCGCTGCTGCTCCGGGACGCGGTGATCTCCACGTTCTTGGACTGCAACTGCTGCTCCAGGCGGCTGTTGTCCAAAGCGGTGGGTATCCGCGTGGTGAATTTCTTACCGTCCTTGAGGGTTCCCTTGATGGCGCCCTTGTCGTCGATGTCGACCGTCTTCACCTGACCGACGCTCACCTTGCCGACGAACTCGCTGTACGACAGCGACGCACCCCCCTGGGGGGAGGGAGTCCGCATCAGCACCACGAGCAGCAAGACCAACGCGGCGACGGGCAGTAGCCAACGAGACCAGGAAGGCCCCGGCGAAGGCGCCGGCGGCTTGGGCGCCTCGCGTGGGGGCCCCGGTTTGGCCGAGCGCGACAGATACCGGCCTGACAGACGGACTGATGTGATCACCGGACGGCTCCCTTGGCGGAAGGACGAACCTCGGGCGAGACCGTTCCCGCAATTCGAAGAGGCGTGGATCGCAGGTGTGCGTCCCACTTCCAGGATCAACGCCTTCTCCGCCATCGGCAGGAGCGAACGCACCGAGTCAGGGCCTGGTCACGCGCGGTCCCGACCGGAGAAACCAGCAGACCAGGACCAGGAGTCCTCGCCTGTCCCACACAGCCCATGGGTGACAAGTCCAGAAAGTATTTTCAGGAGGTTGCCATGAAACGATCCGCCTCCAGCGGGCACCCGAGGTCCAGGTGGAGGTTTTCGGGCAGCTGCGGAGGCGACCGCGACCGGGTACGCGCGGGACAAGGTACGGGCCGTCCTCTGCCAGACGCGTACCGGTTCTGTTCACCCGGGTGAAACTGAGCTCGATCGTGGTGGTGAAGGTTCGGCGATGGCAGGTCGACCCGAGCGGGTGAGCATCGGGTCGACCCGAGCGGGGTGAGCATCGGGCCCAGGGTGCCGGCCTTGTCCTGGGCCATCACGCCATACGGGCCGACACCCCACTTCCCGCCCGTCCTCGTCGAGCCGGTGAGGGTGAAGTTCACGGCCTCGTTGGCGAGTTCGAGGTCACCGATGATGCCGTTGCTCCACCCACGGCAGAAGGAAGTACTGCCAGCACCCTTCGCCGGCGTCCTCCTCCGGGCAGACGTCCTCTCCCAGGACGTCGGCCCACAGTTCCAAAGCGAAACCGGAACGGCACGGGATCGAGCAGGAGTCGAAACCGATCGGCTTCCCGGCGTAGTCGTAGAACAGCGGGCTTCCGGTCGTGATCTCGATCAGCTCAGGTGACGCCTGGAAGAAGAGGAGTTCGATGTCATACCCGTTGAGGGTCGGGCAGCCCTTCTTGTAGCCGCACTGGCGGCCGTTCGCCGTCTACGTCGCCGACTTCGGTTCAGGGGATGTGTCGGTCATCAGCACCCGCACCAACACCGTCACCGCCACCATCGCCGTCGGCGACCATCCGATCGGCCTCTCGGTGACACCGGACAACCGCCGGGTGTACGTTTCCGACTTCTCCACCGGCACCGTGTCGGTGATCAGCACCCGCACCAACACCGTGACCGCCGGCGTCGCCGCCGGCCTCTTCCCGGTCGGTGTGGCAGCGTCCTGGGACAAACGCCACGTCTACGTCGCCAACGCCGGTGACGGCACGGTCTCCGTGATCGACGCCCGAACCGACCGGGTCACCGCCACCATCACCGTCGGCAGCAGCCCACACGGCGTGGGGATCCAGCAATCCCAGGGCTCCGTGGGATAGACCCCCGGTCCCGTCCGCGCGATCGTGGAGCACTGTCCTGGAAGCAACGCCGCCCGAGGGCGGCGCGAGCTTGGCGCCCCGGGCCGGCTCGGTCTCCTCGGCCGGGAAAAGCGGGCCGCTGGTTCCCCCGATCAGGCAACAGCGGACACGGCCGGGCAGGTGCGTCCTTTTCAAGGATTGAACGGCCCCGCCGACGGTCAATGATCAACAGTGGAGCTGCGGCCGGACACGACACGGCACCTTCCGACTGCACGTTCCGTCGGGTGAGTGGTCCGTCCCGGCGCTTCCTGCGGACAACTGCGCGCACGACGGGGCCGCCGTCGGGCCCGGTACAGGACGGTTCGCTCACGGCTCACCTCGTCGGGCGGTGTGGCGCCGTACGGTGGCCGACATGAACGGCGCGGACGAGAACGTCGAGCGCGGCGAAGGCTTCGTTGCCGCACCCTTCAGGGCGCCACGTCGGCTATGGTGGCTCGGCTCCGTCGCCCTGGTGGTAATCGCGGCGGTCGTCGCGGTGTACCGGCGGCACGACCTGGCTGCGGCCTCGCACCTGATCGCCGCAGTCCGGCTGCCCCGGCTGGTCTTCGTCGCCGGGTTCGAGGCAGCGTCTCTCGGTGCTCTGATCGCACTGCAGCAGTGGCTGCTGCGGATGGGCGGGGCACGCTTGCGCCTCAAGGTCGTCGGAACCATCGTGCTGGCGGCCAACGCTGTCGCCGGTGCACTGCCCGGCGGGGCGGCGTTCGCGGCCGCATGGATGTTCACGCAGTTGCGGCGCAGGGGTGTCGGGCAGGTACTCGCGGGAGCGGTGCTTGCCGTCTCGGGAGTGCTGTCGGTGGCCGCGCTCTTTGCGCTGCTGGCGACCGGTGCGCTGGCGATTGGCTCCGCGGGGCTCGGCGCGCTGCGGCCTGTGGTGCTCGGGCTCGTGGCGATCCTCAGCGTGATCGTGGGCGCTGTGGCTGGTCTCTCCCGTTTCCGGCCGGTACGTCGCCGGTTCTGGCGGTTCTGGCGGCGGCTCGGGGTACGTTCCCGGCAGCTGCGGAACATCGAGGACGACCTGCTTGCCCTCGTCCGGCACGTCCATGCCGTTCGACCGGGGCTGCGCCCATGGTTGCAGCCCTTCGCCCTCGCGCTGCTCAACTGGGTGTGCGACGCGGCCTGCCTCCTCGCCTGCGCGTGGGGGCTGGGCATCGGCATTCCTTGGCGCGGGATCCTCGTGGCATACACGCTCGCCCAGATGACGGGCAGCCTGCGGCTGACGCCGGGCGGTCTCGGTGTGGTGGAGGCCAGCCTGACAGCGCTGCTCGTGCTGTGCGGGCTGCGCACCGACCAGGCAATCGCGCTCACGCTGCTCTACCGGACGGCGAGCTACTGGGCGCTGCAACCCATCGGCTGGGCATGCTGGCTGGGTCTGACCTTCAGCTCGCGACGCGGACCACCGCGCCGGACCTGACCGGCACACCGGATGAGAGCGCCACTGGATCGATGGGGCGCCGTGAGAACCTCGTCCGCCCTGGTTCCCATGCGCCCGACCGGCCCTGCCGTCGCCTGGCGCGTGGTTCACCGGGGCACGGACCCGGGGAGCCACCGGCGAAGCGGTGCTCATCACACGGTCTCGGTCACTCCGTTCGGGCAGGAGCAGGTATTGCACGCCATGGAGGAGCACCGGATCCGGCGGCTGCCAGTCATCGACGAGCACCGGCTGGTCGGCATGATCACCGAAGCCGACCTCGCTCGGCATCTCCCGGAAGGCAGTTGGGGCACTTCGTAGGGTCCATTCTGCGCGACTCCTTGACCTTGACCATGCCGGATGTGCGCCGAGCGGCGTGATCGGAACACGCTGCTCGCCCCACCATTCCGCGTGCGCACTGCGTCGTCCTTCGCGATGCCCCGTGAAGACCGCGGTCCTGTCGCATTACCGTCCCAGCGGTCGGCACCGCCGACCACGCCGGTACCTGTACCAGGGCGTGGTCGGCGGTGCCGACATCGTCTCCTCTTCCGGGCAGCGCGGCTCACGGCAGCCTGCGCAGATAGGGATCCCAGGCCCGGCGCGGCAGCAGACGTATCCGTGCGTCGACGACGGTGATGCCGTCGGGCCGGGCGACGACCGGGTTGCATTCCGCCTCGGCGAGTTCGGGAAGATCGTCCGCCATGAGCGACAGGCGCGCCAACAGGTCTTCAAGACCGGCGAGATCGACAGGCCCGCCACCTCGGTATCCGGACAGGAGCGGAGCACAGCGCGGTGCGGTGATCAGTTCGTGGACATCGGTGTCGGTGAGCGGGGCGAGTCGCGCCGCGTGGTCGGCGAGCAACTCGCTCGTGGTGCCCCCGAGCCCGAAAAGAACGAGCGCGCCGAAGACCTCGTCTTGGACGACCCCGGCCAGCAGTTCGGTGCCCCGAGGGGCCATCGGCTGGACAAGGACGCCGGTCATGACTTCGCCGAGGCGGGCGCTCAGATCGCGGTGGGCTGCCCGTACCCGCTCCCCACCGTAAAGGTCGAGAAGCACGGCGCCCTGCTCGCTTTTGTGGACGAGTCCGGGCCACTGCGCCTTGAGCGCCACACCGCCGTCGGGGCCTGCGAGGCGTACGGCGGCGTCGACTGCCTCCTGCTCGGTGGCGGCACAGGCTTGCGGCAGCTGGGGAATTGCGTAGTGACCGAGCAGTTCCCCGGTCTGGCGCGCGTCCAGCCAGCCACCCTCCGGCGTCCTCGCGAGGCAGGCGTCGACAAGTGCGCGTGCTCCGCAGGTGTCGACACCCGTCGGCCGCGGCATGTTGCCGTGCGGCTTGGCGAGCCAATGCGCCCGTTCCACCGCGTAGGACAGGGCGCGGGCAGCCGACTGCGGTTCGCCGTAGGCGGGGACCGCATGCCCGTCCGTCGTGGGCAGCAACCGGACCCGCTCGGCCTGGTCGAGCAGGACCGCGACCACGGGACAGTTGGGACGGTGGTGCGGCACCGGGTCCGTCAGGGCACTGCTCAGTTCGTCGCCGACCGCTGTGGCCAATGCGGTGGGCACCAGGACCACCAGGACAGCGTCGACCGCACCGGAACGTGCGAGCCGCTCCACGCATTCGCTCAGTACCGGTGCGCTCACAGCGGGCGTGGTGTCCACTGGGTTGGCGGTACCCGCACCGTCCGGGAGCATGGCGAGCAGCGCACCGGCCAGGTCCACGGGGAGTTCGGGCACGGTCAGCCCGGCATCCACGCAGGCATCCGCGGTCAGCACACCGGTCCCGCCCGCGTTGGAGAGCACCGCGATGCGGCCGTCCGCAGGCAGCGGCTGGGTGTTCAGCAGGGCCGCGGTGTCCAGGAGTTCGCCAAGGGTCCGGGTGGCCGTCACACCGGCCTGGGTGAACAGCGCCCGCCGGGTGATGGTCGGGGTCGCCGCCGCCGCGGTGTGCGAGGCGGCCGCCCGGCGGCCGGCTGCGGAGCGCCCGGCGTCGACCGTCAGCAACGGCATCCGGCGGGCAACGCGGCGAGCGGTGCGGGAGAACACCCGGGGGTTGCCGAACGACTCCAAGTGCAGCAGGGCCAGGTCGGTCCTGCCGTCGCACTCCCACCACCGCAGCAGGTCGTTGCTGCTCACGTCGCGTTTGTCGCCGAGCGAGACGAAGCTGGAGATGCCGATGCCCAGGCGCGACAGTCCATCGAGGAGCGCGATGCCAACGCCGCCGGACTGCACGGCTATCCCCGCGGTGCCCGGTGTCGGCCTGCGAACGGCGAACGTCGCGTCCAGGTGGACGGACTCTTCCGTATTGGCAATGCCCAGGCAGTTGGGGCCGACCAGCCGCATTCCCCAGTGGCGGCAAGCCGTGGTCAGCTCCGCCGTCCGCCTCGCGCCGAGGCCCGATGTCACGACCACCAAGGCCCCTACCCCGGCCCTGCCGCACTGGGCGGCGGTCTCCGGTACGGCGGCGGCCGGAACGGCGAGAACCGCGAGGTCGGGTGGATGAGGGAGAGCACCGATGGAGGCGAAGGCAGGAATGCGCAGTACGGCGTGCGCGTGCGGGTTGACCGCGTACAACAGGCCCGGGAATCGGGCGTCGCGCAGGTTGCGCAGGATGGCCCGGCCGACCGATCCCGGCCGCGTTCCGGCGCCGATCACCGCCACGGAGCGGGGGCGCAGCAGCGGTCGCAGGCTTGCGGTGTCGGCGCTGCGGTCGCGGCTGTCGACAGCCGACAAGTACCGCTCGTCCGGGGCCAGGCCTATGACGCAGTGCACCGTGCCGCCGTCGAAGTGACGGGTGACGCACAGGCCGAGATCGGCGAAGACCTTGAGGACGAGGCGGTTGTCGGTGAGAGCGTCGGCGGTGAACGCGGTGACACCGTCCGCGCGGGCGGCGTGCACGAGATGCTCCAGCAGGAGGGTGCCCACGCCACGGTGATGGAAGTCGTCGGCGACCGCCATGGCGAACTCCGCCGAGGCGGGGTTGTCGGCGGTCTCGTACTCGGCCACGCCGACCAGCCGGTCGGCGAAGACTGCTACGAGGGTGCGGTGCCCAGCTGTGGGCGCTACGCAGAGCCGGTCGGCGGCCTGCGCACCGGAGAGCCTGCTCACTCCAAAGAACCGACTGCGCAGGTTGGCGACGGACATGTTGTCGTAGAGCCGCAGCACCCGCGCATGGTCGTCCGGCCGTGCCGGGCGTAGCCGCACCGTGCTCCCGTCGGCTAGCAGCGCGGAGACCTCGGGGGTGGCCGGGACGCCGGATGTCATAGCAGCACCTCTCACGGATCCGGAGGACAGCAATCCCACGATGAGACGCAGAGCGGCCTGGTCACAGGGGTCTTCCGGGGCTACACGGGGACCGACCGGCCCCCGTGTAGCTCATGTCGGTGCTCCGTGAGACTGCCGACGCTCGTCGTCGCGCGCTTCCCGGATCAGGCGGCAGCGTCACCCGCGCCTATCGGTCCTCGGCCGTTCGGGCCGCCCACGGTCCGCGCACCCATGACCGGGAGCCGTGATTGAGGTTCCCCCGACCTGCGGGAGGTGCTGATCAAGTGGTCAGGAGGGGTTGACGGGGTTTCAGGTTCGTTCGTTCGGTCGTTGCCTGGTTGGCGTAGTGCTTCTCCTCGAACTCGACGGGGTTGAGGTAGCCGAGTCGTTTCTGGATTCGGCGGGAGTTGTAGAAGCCGTCGATGTGCAGGTGGCGGATGCCGTCGTTGCGGGCAATGAAGCGGCTGGTGGAGCGGGGCTGGCTGGCCGAGGACAGGCCGGGCCGGTTCACGTTGCCCGCCCCGGTGCCCGCCGCTGCCGCGTAGCCGCCTCGCGCCGGGCGAGGCGCCGACTCATCACCATGATCATCGACCACAGGATCACGGCCTCGCTGCTGACAGGCTCTGTTTCGTAGTCGCGGGCCAGGCGCCGGCTCCGCATCAGCCAGGCGAACGACCTCTCGACGACCCAGCGGCGGGGCAGCACGCAAAAACCGCTGGTGTCGTCACTGCGTTTGACCACCTCAAGACGCAGGCCGAGTTCCTGGGAGGCTCAGTCGACGAGATGGCCGGTGTAGCCGCCGTCGGCCCAGACCAGCCGCAGTTCCCGGAAGCGTTTTGGCAGGTTGGGCAGCATCGTGCGGCCAGCGTCCCGGTCTGTCGTGGACGCGGGCGTGACCAGTACGTCCAGGAGCAGGCCGAGGCAGTCCGTGATGAGGTGCCGCTTGCGGCCGTTGATCTTCTTCCCGCCGTCGTAGCCCCGTGAGGCGTTCTTGACGGTGGCATCGGCCTTCACCGACTGCGAGTCCACGATGGTTGCTATCGGCTCCGTTTCCCTGTCCTCCGCCCGGCGGACACGCTCACGGAGCCGGTCATGCAGTTCCCGCACCAGGCCGCGGTCGCGCGAGCGGCGGAAGAACGCGTAGACACGGGCCCTATTAGTTACGTGGAATCACACGCCGCGGGATGCAACTCGTATCCTGCGGCGTCCCCACGTACTGAGGAGATCCGTTGGGCAGCGCGGTCGTGTTCGAGGAGAAGTGGCCGGTCCTTAGCCGGCACGAGAGGGCAGCCGAGTGGCTGCGAATATGGACGGATCTGGGGCGGGCACCCCGGACGATCGACGCGTACGCGCGGGGACTGGCTGAGTACCTGCTGGTCTGCGAGCGAGAGGGAATCGACCCGCTCGTCGCGAAGCGTCTGCACGTGGCGGCGTTCGTGAAGGAGCTGGCAACGCGGCCGAGCCGTCGGGGAGGCAATGTCGTCGTGCTGGACTCCGGGGCCGGCTTGGCGAACGCGACACTGCAGCAACGTTTGGTGCCGGTGCGGCTGTTCTACGACTACCTCATCGAGGAGGGTCTGCGAGAGTCCAACCCGGTCGGCCGCGGCCGCTACACCCCGGTCCGGAAGTTCGGCGGACACCAGCGAGGGCTGGTACCCCGGCTGACGAAACTGCCGTGGATCCCGAGCGAACAGCAGTGGCTAGACCTGCTGGACGTCGCGCGCGAGGAACCCGTACGCAACCGCGTCATGCTCGCTCTCGCCTACGACGCGGCCCTGCGGCGCGAGGAACTGTGCTCACTACGGACCGATGACCTCGACCCCGCCCACCGGACCCTGCGGATTCGGGCCGAGACGACGAAGACCCGGCGCGAGCGCGTCGTCCCCTACTCGGCGGCGACCGGGGTTCTGCTGTCCGGCTATCTCACGCATCGGGCCACGATCAGCCGGGCCCGCGGGCCGCTGTTCTTGTCCGAGTCGCGCCGCAACTACGGCCAGCCGCTGACCCTGTGGACCTGGTCGAAGGTGATTCGTCGCGTTGGTCTCGCCGCCGACCTGCCTCGGTTCTCGACTCACACCACGCGGCATCTGTGCTTGACCGACTTGGCCCGGATGGGCTGGGAACTGCACGCCATCGCCTCTTTTGCCGGGCATCGCAGCACCGAGTCGACGCTGACCTACATCCACCTCTCGGGCCGCGACCTGGCGGAGAAGCTGAACCGGGGCATGCAGCAGATCCATTCCTGGCGCGTCGACATGCTCACCCGTGCCGCCCGCGCCTCTGAGGCGGTCGCCGAGTGACCGCACAGTCGAGTACGACGGCGACACAGCCGACAAGCACTCCGACCTGGGCATCGTCCGTCGATCTTGCCCGCTACGACCGTCGCGGTCTGCTCACCGAGGCTGAGGCGGAAGCGCTGAGGACACTCAAAATCGATCAGATCCGGCGAGACGGCCTCAGCCTCGACGCTGTGGTGCTTCGGCCGGTGGCCCGGCTGGCGAGGCCGTTGGCGGACGCTCTCGCTGGTCTGCACTGGCCGCCGGACGACCGTCACCAGCGGCGGTTCGCGCGGGACGCAGCCGGACTGGTGCTGATCCGCTGCGGCGAGCTTCGCCGAGCCTTCTGGGGCTGGTCAGCGGACGACTGGGTGGACCTGATCAACGCCAGCGGCGCCGACTTCCGGCGCTCATGGGGTGGCCAGATCGGCCCCAACGCCCGGCCGTTCGTGATCGTCTATGCCTATCTGCTCGGCGAGTTCACCGCCTTCGACCGACTCGGTCGCTTCATGCGGCCGACCCTGGCCCGTCGGGTCTTCGGGGCCCATCTCGTCGACAATGCCGTCCAGCGGATCTGCAAGGTCCTGGCCGACTGGGGCTATCGCCGTGACGCCGACAAGCTGGCCGCGGTGATCTGCCAGATGCTGCTGCTGAACCGCAGCCCGCTACTGAAGGACCTGTCCACCGAAGCCCTGGCCGCACTGCGTGTTCACCCGGCGATGAGTGGGCAGTGGGGCAAGGACCTCTACGGCCTCCACCGGGCGGTCGCGGCACTCGGCCACGCGGACCCGCCACCGTCAGGGCATGAGGCAGGACCGGCCGCGATGGAGGGAGTCCCCGCCGCATGGGCGGCGTCGGTCGAGCATTGGTATGCGACATCGACGCTGACTCCGAGGATCTGCAGAGGCTACCGCAGCGTGCTCGCGAAGATCGGCCGCTGGCTGGCCTCCGAGCACCCCGAGATCACCGAGCCCAGCCAGTGGACCCGCCAGACGTGCGCGTCCTGGGTCGCGGCCGTGGACCGGATGGCTGTCGGCGACTTCTCGCAGTGGACCCACGGCATGCGCTCGCAGAACCGCCTGGGAAAACCGCTCACGCCGCAGACGAAGTCCGGCGACTCTGGTGCGCAATTCTCTGCGGCTGCTTGACCGGTAGGTGATGATCGTTCCTGCGGTCGTTACGTGTCGTCCGGCCGTGGAGGGTGGGTTGTGATGTCGTTGCGGCCGATGGGGCTGCCGCCGGTGCCGGAGCAGACGGTGCGGGTCGCGCGGGCGGCGTTCCCGCAGGGGAGTTTGGCGATCCGGGTGCGGGACCGGCTCGGGGAGGTCTTCACCGATGAGCCGTTCGCCGAGGCGTTCGGGGTGCGTGGGGCGCCGGGTCTGTCGCCGGGGATGCTGTCGCTGGTCACGGTGTTGCAGTTCGCGGAGAATTTGACTGATCGGCAGGCCGCGGCGATGGCGATACGGGCCATCGACTGGAAGTACGCCCTCGGCCTGGAGCTGACGGACACCGGCTTCGACCACAGTGTGCTGCCCCGGTTCCGGGCCCGCCTGGTCGGCAACGGCATGGAGCGTGTCGTCTTCGACCGGCTCCTTGAGTACTGCGTGGACGCCGGGCTGGTGGCCGCGGGAGGAAAGCAGCGCACCGATTCCACCCATGTGGTCAGCGCGGTACGGGACTTGAACCGGTTGGAGCTGGCCGGGGAGAGCGTGCGGGCTGCGCTGGAGGCGCTGTCGGTCGCGGCACCGGACTGGCTGGCCCGGGCCGTGGACGTGCCGGAGTTCGCCCACCGCTACGGACCTCGGGTCGACAGCTGGAAACTGCCCGGCTCCAAGGTCAAGCGCGACCAGTTGTCCCAGGTCTACGGACAGGACGCGTTGCGGCTGTGCCGGGCCGTCTGGTCGCCCGACGCGCCGGCCTGGCTGCGGGAGATCGGGGCCGTGGACATCATGCGCCAAGTCCTCGTGCAGACCTACACCGTCCGCACCAGCAGCCGGGGCAAGGAGGTGGTCAGCAAGCGGGAAGCCGACGAGGACGGTGTCCCGCCCGGCCATCTCCGCCTCGCCTCGCCCTACGACACCGACGCCCGCTGGTCCGCCAAGGGCGACGACCTGTTCTGGCTCGGCTACAAGGTCCATCTCACCGAGAGCTGCGACAACACTCCCCCCGAAGCCGAAGCCGAAGCCGAAGCCGAAGCCGAAGCCGAAGTCCGGGGACGGCCGAACCTGATCACGGATGTGACCACCACCCTGTCGACGGTGCCGGACGTGAAGGCCACCGCGCCGATCCAGCAACAACTCGCCGACCGCGGCCTGCCGCCCGCCGAGCACTACCTGGACTCCGGTTACCCCTCCGCCGAACTGATCGAGACCGCCCGCAGCCGCGGAACCGTCATGGTCACTCCCGTCCTCCTCGACCGATCCGCCCAGGCCAAGAGCCACGCCCGCTACGACAAGAGCGCCTTCCGGATCGACTGGAAAGCCCGACGGGTCCGCTGCCCCCAGGGCAACACCAGCACCGGATGGCACCCGGTGCGACAACGCGAACGAGACGCCATCGTCGTCGAGTTCGCTAAGACGGACTGCCAAGCATGCCCCGTCCGACCCGAGTGCACCTCGGCCCGGCGCGGCAACCGCATGCTCACCCTCTACCCCGAGCACCTGCACACCGTCCTCGCCGCCGCCCGCGCCGAACAGAAGACCAAGACCTGGAAGGACAAGTACGCCCTGCGGGCCGGAGTGGAAGGAACCATCAACCGTGCGACACGAGGGCGCACGATACGAGTGAACACACCGAGTGGAGGTTCGATGTTGAAGGTGTAGTTCCGGGCCAGTGTCCAGGGTCTGTCCCCACCCTGACGTGCGTTGCGGGTAACCGCGGGGTGCGGAGCTCAGGGGGTCAAGCCCAAGGGTGCCCGTGCCATCCGGGGACCACAGGCGAAGGGGAAGACTGGACGGGCGAACGACGAGTGAACCCCTGGTTGATGTCTCGTCAGGTATCAGCTCCGGATGATGGATCGCTCTGCCGGAGTCCAGGAACCGGCCGTTGAGAGGCGGCAAGCGGCGACTGTAAGAGGTGAGTTGCAGTCGTAGGACACCGCTGTTCCCGGGGCATAGGGGGCGCCCACCCCAGTCGGATCTCGTACGTGTGCAACGCGGAAACCCCGTCGGGGTCCGGGGCCGGTTATCCGGTGCCCGGTTGGCCGACCGCGAGGAGAGCTCAACTCCCCGGCGGGAACAGGAGGACCCAAGAAGCGAACGCCGGCGGCCGAAAGGCAGCGGGAAAGCGGGACACGATGACCGGCCCCTCCGCCGGTCGTCTCGTATAACCGGCCGGATACGGGCAGCTGCCCGGACCCGAAAGGGTGCTGACGTGGGTCTGGTGGGCCTGTGAAGTGACGATGACCGAAGGCGATGGAACCGAGGGACAAGTTGGACACCAAGGCGGTGAAGGAGGCCGGGATGGCAGATGCCGCTCCGGCTGTGATCGCGGTGGTGAACGGACCCGAGGACGATGTCACCGACTGGCTGTCGATCGACTGGCAGCGGGTGGATGACGACGTACGGCGGCTGCGGCAGAGGATCTTCACGGCGTCACAGGCAGGGGACCTGAAGAGGGTCCGCAATTTGCAGAAGCTGATGCTCCGTTCCCGCGCCAACGCACTGCATGCGGTGCGGCGGGTGACGGAGGTCAACGCTGGCCGCGAGACGGCGGGCGTCGACGGCAAGGTGGTGCTGACCGCGCCCGGCAAGGCCGAGGTGGCCGACTGGGTGCAGCACCGCTCCGAGTCGTGGACGGCCCGGCCCGTCAGACGGGTGTATGTGCCGAAGCCCGACGGGCGTCGGCGTCCGCTCGGCATTCCCGTGATCTTGGACCGCTGTCTTCAGGCTGTGGTCCTTGGTGCTCTGGAGCCCGAGTGGGAGGCACGGTTCGAGCCGAGGTCCTACGGATTCAGGCCCGGCCGTGGCTGTCATGACGCGATCGAGTCCATCTTTCTGACCTGCCGGGGCCCCAACCCTGGTCGGCCATGGGTACTTGACGCGGACCTGGCGGCGGCATTCGACCGGATCGACCATGATCACTTGCTCCGGCGGCTCGGCACGTTTCCCGCGCGGGAACTGGTCGCGCAGTGGCTGCGGGCCGGTGTGGTCGAGGACGGTCGGCTCACCGAGACCGGGGAGGGAACTCCCCAGGGCGGTGTGATCAGCCCCGCGCTGATGAACGTGGCTCTGCACGGAATGGAGGAGGCCGCCGGGGTGCGGTATCACGCGAGCGGCATCCACGCCGGGAGCGTGATGCGCAAGAGCCCCGTGCTGGTGAGGTACGCAGACGATCTGGTGGCGATGTGCCACAGCCGTGAGCAGGCCGAGGAGGTCAAGCAGCGGCTCGCCGCCTGGCTGGAACCCAGAGGGCTCGCCTTCAACGAGGACAAGACGCGCATCGTGCGCCTCACCGAGGGCTTCTGCTTCCTGGGCTTCCACGTCCGGCTGTATCGCAACCGGAAACTGCTGATCAAACCCAGCAAGGCGTCCGTGAAACGGATCCGGAAACGGCTCGCCGCCGAGATGTGGGACCTGCGCGGGTCCAATGCCGAGGCGGTGATCAGGACCCTCAACCCGATCATCCGGGGCTGGTCCGCCTACTTCCGGATCGGGGTGTCCAGCAGGGTCTTCAGCTCGCTGGACTTCTACGTGTGGCAGCTCGCCTACAAGTGGGCCAAGCACGAACACGCGAACAAGCCAAAGGACTGGATCGTGCACCGCTACTTCGGAGAGTTCAACCCCCGCCGGGGTGACCGGTGGGTCTTCGGAGACCGCGGCAGCGGACGGTTCCTCACCAAGTTCGCGTGGACGAAGATCGTCCGGCACCAGCTCGTCAAGTTCGGGGCGTCTCCGGATGACCCGGCACTGACCGAGTACTGGGCCCGGCGGCGGCGCAAGGACGTGATCCCGCTGATCGACAAGGCCGACTGGCACCTGCTCAACCGCCAGAACGGCCGCTGTCCGCTCTGCGGGGCTCTTCTGCTGCACGCTGACCATCCGCCGTCCAGCCCCATCGCGTGGGAGCAGTGGCTGCGGGCGACCCGCAAAGCGATCAGCCGCAAGGCGATCGTCATCACCGGGCCGGGCACACCGGACGCCCCACCCGCCCAACTCCTGCACGCCCACTGCCGACAACGGCTTGTCACCGCCACCGGCAAGGGGCCCAGCCTTCTGCCCGCCCGTGAGCCATAGGGCCTGCTTGAGCCGTGTGCGGGGCCAACCCGCCCGCACGGTTCTCAGGGGGCGGCGGCGCGGCAACGCGCCGCCGCTACCCGACAGGCACTCGACATCACCGGCATCCGCCGGGCCCGCTACCGCGGGCTGCCGAAAGTCCGCCTCCAGCACGCCTTCTCCGCCACCGCGATCAACGTCGTCCGCCTAGACGCCCACTGGACCGAGCATCCACTGGACCGCAGCCGCACCAGCAACCTCACCCGCCTCAGCTACCGACTCACAGCCTGACCACCCACCCGGAATTGCGCACCAGAGTCTCCGGCTACCTCAAAGTGCCCCGCGCGTTCTTCCGCGACCTGCACGAATGGGAGTTGATCCCGCGCAGGTTCGACCCGGCCCATGCCCTGAGAACCCCGCGAAGCGTTCGCGCCCTGATGGGGCCGGACCCGCGGGTGATCGCCGATGACATCTGGGCCAAGTTGCTCTGGGCGGGCCTGAACGTCGAGCTCGGCGATCTGCCGACTGCGGACGGCCGCACCTATCCGGTCGAACTGATCCGGGCCATCACCCTGACCTGGCTGTTCGCCGGTCAACGCAGTGACGAGATCGCACGGTTCCGGGTCGGCTGCATCCGCTGGCAACACGACGGCCTGCCCATTCCCGGCGACTCCGGCGAGATCCTTGCCCGCGACACCGTCTGCCTGCTGGACGTGCCCACTCACAAGACCGGCACCGCGTTCACCAAGCCCGTCGACCCGCTCCTTGGCCAGGCCATCGAGGCATGGCAGGCCGTCAGGCCGACCCAGCCGCAGATGCTCGACCGCAAGACCAATCAGTACGCCGACTTCCTGTTCGCCCACCGGGCCCGCCAGGTTGCCAAGCACTACATCAACACGGCGATCATCCCGATGCTCTGCCGCAAGGCCGGCGTCCCCGCCGCTGACGTCCGCGGCAACATCACCAGTCACCGGGCCCGGTCCACCATCGCCAGTCAGCTCTACAACGCCAAGGAGCCCATGACGCTCTTCGAGCTGCAGGAATGGCTCGGTCACCGGACTCCCGAGGCGACCGCGCACTACGCGAAGATCACCCCGAACACGCTGGCCAGGGCCTACAACGACGCCGGCTACTTCGCCAGGAACGTGCGCACCATCGAAGTCCTCGTCGACCGGGACGCGGTTGCCTCCGGCGCCGCCGCCAGCGGCGAGCCCTGGCAGTACTTCGACCTCGGCCACGGCTGGTGCACCTACACCTTCTTCGAGCAGTGCCAGCACCGCATGGCCTGCGCACGCTGCGACTTCTACACGCCGAAAGACTCGAGTAAGGGTCAGCTGCTGGAGGCGAAGGAGAATCTGCAGAAGATGCTGGCCAGCATTCCTCTGACGGACGACGAACGCGCCGCGGTCGACGACGGCCAGGCCGCCCTGGAACAGCTCCTGGAACGACTCTCCGACGTCCCCACTCCCTCCGGGCCGACACCTCGTCAGATCGGTGTTCCCGCTACTGCAACATTGCTGCCGATCATCGACGTCCGTCAGGGCAAGACGGGATCTTCTTGACAAACCTGATTCCACAGAAAGGGCGGGAAGTCCGCGGGCAGGTAACGCCACTTGATCCCGTTGTCGACCAGGTAGCGGACCGCGTCGAGTATCTGTCGGTGGCAGTAGCCCTCGGGTCGGCCGCCCCAGCTCTCCATTGAGGTTCCCCCGCTGGGCGGGAGTGGCTGACTAGCTGGTCAGGGCGGGTTGACGTGGTTTCAGGTTCACTTGTTCGGTCGCTGCCTGGTCGGCGTAGTGCTTTTCCTCGAACTCGATCGGGCTGAGGTAGCCGAGCCGTTTCTGGATGCGGCGGGGGTTGTAGAAGCCGTCGATGTACTCGAAGAGCGCGAGGTTCGCCTCGGCTCTGGTGGCGAAGACGCGGCCGCGGATGCACTCGGTCTTGACCAGCATCCACAGGTTCTCCGCCAGGGCGTTGTCGTACGAGTCCCCGACCGACCCTATGGATGCTTGGATTCCTGCTCTGACCAGGCGTGTTGTGAGTTTGATGGACGTATATTGCGCGGATTCAGCCGGTCGTCGCAACACCTTGATCATAGAGGTGTCCGATGGGACGACCGGTTGGGTGGACCACTGCGGTAACAGGGCGACCGGCGATGCGATCGCCGGGCACACCGCCGATCCGTCGGGATGTGGAGCGTGCTTTCTGGAAGAAGATCGCCGAGGGGCTGACCAGCGAGGACGCGGCGATCGCGTGCGGCGTGTCGGGCCCCGTGGGAAGTCGGTGGTTCCGGGAACGTGGCGGGATGCCGTCGATCCAGATTGGCCCGGTGTCGGGCAGATACCTCTCCTTCGAAGAGCGTGAAGAGATCGCTCTGCTGAAGGCTCAGGACGCTGGGGTCCGGGAGATCGCCCGCAGGCTGAGCCGGAACCCTTCGACGATCTCGCGAGAACTGCGGCGCAATGCCGCCACACGTGGTGGACAGCTCGCCTACCGGGCCTCAACCGCGCAGTGGAAGGCCGAACTGGCCGCACAGCGACCGAAATTGTCCAAGCTCGCCGACAACGAGCGGCTGCACGAGTACGTCCAGGACCGCCTCGCCGGAGAGATCCGCTACCAGGACGGCGCGCCGGCGCCGGGGCCCGCAGCACCGCGGTGGAATGGGCGGAATAAGCCGAGGCGTCACGACCGTCGTTGGGCCACATCATGGAGCCCGGAGCAGATCTCCAACCGACTGAGGGTCGACTTCGCCGATGATGAGTCCATGCGTATCTCGCACGAGGCGGGGCGGTTTCTAGCGGTGATTGCGAATCACGGAAACTGTGATGCTATGCCCCAGTCTTGCATGACCTCGGACGGAGTACGGTCTCCCAGGACCATTCGGGGGCGCTCGTTGAGCTGACGGGCCACGGCCGTCAGGTTGCGCAGGGAGTGGACCGTAAGGTCGGTGCCCTTGGGGAAGTACTGCCGCAGCAGCCCGTTGATGTTCTCGTTGGTGCCGCGCTGCCAGGGAGAATGAGGATCGCAGAAATAGATCCGGAAGCCGGAGAGGGCCTCTATCTCTTCATGGAGGACGAGCTCGCGCCCCTGGTCCCAGGTCAGGGTCCGCCGCAACGCTCGTGGCAGATCGGCGGTCTGCGAGACCAGGGCGTCGCGCATCGGCTGGGCCTTCCAGCCGTGCGGCAGGTGGATCAGGCGAACGAAGCGGGTCGTGCGGTCGACGAGGGTGCCTATAGCGGACCGCTGAGCGCGTCCGATGATGAGGTCTCCCTCCCAATCGCCGGGCGTTTCACGATCGTTGACCGTGGCGGGTCGGTCATGGACGAGCGTCATGTTCTTGATCTTGTTGGGTGAGACGACGCCACGGCGTTGCCGCTTGCGGCGGGTGCGTCCGGTGCGCAGTCGGCCCTCACGCTTGCCCAGAAGGCCAGCGAACAGGCCACGGTAGATCGTCTCCGGACAGGCCCGCATGCGAGGGTTGTTCGGGTGCTCGCGTGCGAGGTGTCGAGCAATCTGCTGCGGGGACCACTTCTCGTCGAGCTTCTCGCGCACTGCCGCGCGCAGGGGTCCGTGGTCGCGGAGTTTCTCTTCTTTGGGGCGTTGGCGACGCAGGAGCGCCTGGTTGTGTGCCCACCAGGGTTCGTACTCCCCGTTCTCCTTCCGGCCGCGTCCAATCTCCCGGTAGACCGTCGAAACGCTCTTGCCGATCTCGGCGGCGATGACGACCGGGCTCCGCCCGGCGCGCAGACCGTCGGCGATGGCGATCCGGTCGTCCTGGGTCAGGAAGCGTGGCGAGATGGGAGGGTCAGGAATGATCATGCTTCCAGCATCGATGAACCAGTTGGACCCGCAGCTCACCGATACGCCCACTTGGCGGGCGGCCGCTGCCCCCTTCAGGCCCTTGCGCCGCAGCTCGAAGTACCGCCGTCTGGCCGACGACGGCATGCGATTGGCTCCTCCACGAGGCATGCGAACCATCTCCCCTTGGATGTTCGCAACCACCGATCGAATTCAAGTACGGCGTCTGCGGCAGAGAATCTTCACGGCATCGCAGGCAGGGGATCTGAAGAAGGTCCGCAATTTGCAGAAGCTGATGCTCCGGTCCCGTGCGAACACGCTCCTGAGCGTGCGACGGGTCACGGAGATCAACGCTGGACGTGCGACGGCGGGAGTCGACGGAAAAGTCGTGTTGCTTTCCCAGTCCAAGGCCGAATTGGCCAAATGGGTCCAGCATCGCGCCCGACCGTGGATTCCCAAGCCCGTCAAGCGGGTGTTCATCCCCAAACCGGGGACCACGAAGAAGCGCGGACTCGGGATTCCCGTGATTGTTGACCGGTGCCTGCAAGCTGTGGCATTGGGAGCATTGGAGCCCGAGTGGGAAGCACGGTTCGAGCCGAAGTCGTACGGCTTCCGGCCCGGACGAGGCTGTCACGACGCGATCGGGGCCATCTACTCCACGCTCAACGGGAAGAACCCGCAGCGTGTGTGGGTGCTCGACGCAGACCTGACGGCGGCGTTCGACCGCATCGACCACGCCCGGCTCATGGCCGCTCTCGGTACCTTCCCCGCCCGGGGACTGGTCCGTCAGTGGCTGAAGGCCGGGGTCGTGGATCGCGGCCGGTTCGCCCCGACCGAGGAGGGAACTCCGCAAGGAGGGGTGATCACGCCCCCAACGCAATGGGTAACTCGGGCATGAGTCACCCTCCGTAGCGTCTTGATCTTGATGCTGGTCGTCGGCGGTGCGCTCACGCACGGGTATGCGGTGCCGGATGGTGATCTTCTCGGGGCCGACGAGGACGTCCTTGACGAGGAGCCTCAGGACGCGCTGGCGCTCGGGGACCTCGGCTGTCCCAGCGTTCTCGCGGAGCTGGGCGAGGAAGCCTTCGAGGTCGTCAGCGAGCTTGAGGTAGGCGTCGCGGTCGGCGAGCTGGGCTTCCAGCGCGTCGAGTTGGCCACGCAGGTTACTCTCCCGGGCCCGCAGGCCGGGCATCCGGGCCCGCAGTTCATCGATGGTGACGAGCTGTTCCTGGAACGCCTCGATCATGCGCGTGATCGCTGCGGTGGCCTTGGCCAGGGCCAGTTCGAGACGGCTGCGCTGGCGGGTGGCGGGGTCGGAGGTGCGGGCACGGTCCAGCCGCTTGTCGATCTCGGACCGGATCAGGTGCGGGTCGGCGATCATGCCGATGATGTGGTCCCAGACGACGGTGTCGAGGTAGTCGGCGCGGACGGGCTTGTTGGTGCAGACCCGGCCGCCCGCGTAGCGGTAGTCGTCGGAGCCCAGGCACCGGTAGTAGTAGATCTTCTTGCCGGAGGAAGTAGTGGTCGAGGTGCGGTAGTAGCCGTATCCGCAGCTCACACACGCCGACAGCCCCTGAAGCAGGGAGGGGACCTTGCTGTTGCGCGAAGCGAAGCGCTTGTTGTCGGCGAGCCGCTGGGCGGCGCGTTCGAAGGTGGCCGGGGTGACGAGCGCGGGAACGGGGATGGTGATCCACTCCTCGCGGGGGCGGTCGGCGGTCTTGACGGCGCGCGGAGTACTGCGGCCCTCCAGGCGGGCCCGGCGGTTCAGGCCCGGGGACTCGTGGAGGATCTGGGTCTTGCCGAAGGCTGCCTGCCCTTGGTAGGCGGGGTTTTTGAGCATGCCCCAGACCACGCTGCGGTCCCAGCGGGTCTTGCCGGTGCGGGTGGGAGTGCCGCTGTCGGTGAGCCAGCGGGTCAGGTCCGCGATGGAGACCCCGTCGTCGGTATAGCGGCGGAACAGCTCGACCACCAGCGCCGCCTCGGACTCGACGATCTCGTAGGTGGCCCCGCACTCGGGGGTCTTGCGCAGGTAGCGGTAGCCGAACGGGGCTCCGCCCAGCACGTTCACCGCCCCCGAGCGGGCCCGGTAGGTCTTCCCGCGCCGGTAGCGTTCCATCAGCTGGGCCTTCTCGTACTCGGCGAACATGCCCTGGAACTGGACCATCAGCTGGTCCTCGGGGCTGTCGCCGCGTGGGCCGCGGACGAACTCCACCCGGGTGCCTGCCCGGGCGAACTCCTCGACCAGCAGGGCCTGGTAAGCGAACTTGCGGGCGAGGCGGTCGGGCGCATAGCACAGCACCACATCCACGCCGACCTGGGCGACCAGGTCGCGCAACCGCTCCAGCGCGGGCCGCACCAGGGTCGCCCCGGAGTGCCCCTCGTCCTCGAACACCCACTCCTCGGGCAGCTCAAGACGCTGTTCTGCGACGTGCGCGCGCAGGGCCGCGGTCTGCGAGCTGATCGTCTGGTCCTTCTTCTGCCGGGCCGAGGACACCCGGGCGTAGATCGCCACGCTGGTCATCGCTCACTCCTGCCTGCTCCAGGCGATCCCGTATCCGGGCCCGCCGCTGCGGAACCAACGCCGCATAGGCCGCGGACAAGTCCGCCGCCGCATGACGGTCGAAGACCGCCTCCACCTCCACCGGCCGGCCGCTCACCTGCCCGGCCGCCCCTCCGGGGCACCCCGCTCAAGGAATTCGGCCAGGGCCTGGGCCACCACCGCGGAGATCGCCCGGTCGCTCTCGTGGGCACGGGCGCGGATCTGTCCTGCCAGCGATTCCGGCAGCTTGACAGTGAACACCACGCTCGACTCGGGGACTTCGAGATGTCCAGCGGCCATGGCCTGCTCCAGATACCGGCGTGCCTGACGCACCGACACCCCGTACCTACTCGCCAACGTGCGGGCGGCTGCGGCCACGGGCGCACCCGCCCCGACCAGATCCGCGGCGGCGTTGACCCGCCGGGCGTACTCGACGCTATCGACACGATCACCACGCACCATGTCACAAACCTACTACCCATTGTGACGCTCCTTACCCTCCGCGCGAGGAAGGAGTTCCAAGCGCCGGTAGCCGAGCGTCACCTCGAAGCAGAAGTTGCCCATTGCGTTGGGGGCGTGATTAGCCCGTTGCTCTTCAACGTGGCCCTGCACGGAATGGAGGAAGCCGCAGGGGTCCGCTATTACACCACCGGCAGAGATGCCGGGAGTGCGCAGAGCGGCAGCCCCGTGCTGGTGCGGTACGCAGATGATTTTGTCGCGATGTGCACCAGCCGTGAACAGGCCGAGCAGGTCAAGGAACGGCTGGCTACATGGCTGACGCCCAGGGGACTCGCCTTCCACGAGGACAAGACACGCATCGTCCATGCGGAGTGCGGATTCGACTTCCTGGGGTTCAACGTCCGCCGCTATCACGGCAAACTGCTGATCAAACCGAGCACAGCGGCTCAGAGACGGATACGGGAACGGCTCAGTACCGAAATGGTGGCCCTGCGAGGAGCTAACGCCGGTGCGGTACTCAAGAAGATCAACCCGATCGTGCGGGGTTGGTCGGCCTACTACCGGACGGTGGTGTCCAGCGAGATCTTCACGGCGCTGGACAATCACATGTGGAAGCTCGCTTACAAGTGGGCCAAGCACAGTCACCCGAACAAGTCGAAGCACTGGATATCCGACAAGTACTTCGGCCGGTTCAACAAGTCCAGGAACGACCGGTGGGTGTTCGGTGACCGCGACAGCGGCGCCTACCTGCTCAAGTTCTCCTGGACGAAGATAGTCCGGCACCAGTTGGTCAAGGGGAAGGCGCCCCCGGACGACCCAGCCCTGGAGTCATATTGGGCTCAGCGGCGACGCAAGGGAATTCTCCTGCCAGTCGACGCCATGACCGTGCGTCTCCTACAGGCACAGCACGGCCGTTGTTCGATCTGCGGAGGGCTCCTACTGCACGCTGACCACCCGCCACAAAGCCCAGGAGAATGGGAAGCGTGGCGGGTTGTCATCCGGAAGGCGATCTCCAAGCAATACATTGCCTTTCCGGACGGGAGCACGCCGGACGGTCAACGACTCCGTCTCCTCCACACCCATTGTCAGCGGCGGAATGGAGCCGCTGCGACAACGAGTCCAGTACTTTTGCCTGCCCGCGAGCCTCTGGGGCTTGCTTGAGCCGTGTGCGGTGAATAGCTGCTTGCACGGTTCTGAGGGGGCGGGGACCCAGTAATGCGTCCCCGCTACCCGACTCATCATCGGCCTGAACAGTTCCGCGATCGGCACCCTGGTGGAGCGCACCAGCAGATTCACGATGCTGCTGCACCTGCCGCCGACGCCCGGCCACGGCGGCCCGCGGACCAAGAACGGCCCGGCACTGGCCGGCCACGGAGCCGGGGCCGTACGTGAAGCCCTCGCGGAAGCGATCACGAACCTCCCCGCCCAGCTCCGCAAATCCCTTACCTGGGACCAGGGTTCAGAGCTGGCACAGCATGCCCAGCTCCGCATCGACACAGGTCTGGAGATCTACTTCGCCGACCCACATAGCCCTTGGCAGCGCGGAACGAACGAGAACACCAACGGCCTGCTACGGCAGTACTTCCCGAAGGGCACCGACCTCGGCAGACACACCCGCGAGGACCTCGCTGCCGTCGCCACCGCGCTCAACAGCAGACCCCGCAAGACCCTCCACTGGAGGACGCCATCCGAGACTCTCAACAATCACCTACTATCAACACATAACGGAAGTGTTGCGACGACTCCTTGAACCCAACCAGTACACCAGCGAGGCGTACAACAACCTGTGCGACAGGCTAGTGTCCTGCGCCGGAGATCCGTCGGCAGAAGCGGGCGAGGGAGTCGAGGATCTCCTCGGCCGTCTTGGTCCAGATGAACGGTGTTGGGTTTTCGTTCCACTCCTTGACCCACGCACGGATGTCGGCTTCCAGGGAACGCACGCTTTTGTGGGAGCCGCGGCGGATCTTCTGGTCCGGCGAGGAAGCCGAACCACCTCTCCACCTGATTGATCCAGGACGAACCGGTAGGGGTGAAGTGCAGTTGGAACCGGGGGTGTTTGGCCAGCCACGCCTTGATGGCGGGCGTCTTGTGGGTGCCGTAGTTATCGCAGATCAGGTGGACCTGGAGATGCCCGGGAACCTCCTTTTCGATCTTGATGAGAAACTTCTTGAACTCCGCTGCCCGGTGCCGACGGTGCAGCGAGGTGATGACTTCGCCGGTCGCGACGTCGAAGGCCGCGAAGAGGGTAGTCAGACCGTTACGGACGTAGTCGTGGGTGCGACGCTCGGGCATGCCCGGCATCATCGGCAGCACCGGCTGAGACCGGTCCAGCGCCTGGATCTGCGACTTCTCGTCCACCGACAGCACTACCGCCCCTTCGGGCGGATTGAAGTACAGCCCGACCACGTCGTAGACCTTCTCCACGAACAAGGGGTCCGTCGACAGTTTGAAGGTGTCCGTCAGATGAGGCTTGAGATGGAACTTCCGCCAGATTCGGCCCACGGTCGACTTCGACAGCCCACTGCGGTCGGCCATCGACTTGCGCGACCAGTGAGTGGCGTTCTTCGGCATCTCCTCCAACGTGCTGACCACGACGGCCTCCACCTGGTCGACGCTGATGGTGGGCGGCCGGCCCGGCCGGGGCTCGTCCACCAACCCGTCCAGCCGGGCGTGCCAGGAACCGCCGGCGCCACTTGCGGACCGTATCCGCCGCTACCCGAAGATCCCGCGCCACCACAACAATCGGCGGAACGTCAGGACCTGCACACGCCAGCACGATCCGCGCCCGTAACGCCACCGCCTGCGCAGACGTCGCCCGCCGGGCCCAACGCTCCAACACCGCACGCTCGTCAACAGACAACAACAACGGTTCCAGCTTCGGACCACGACGCGGTGCGGGCACACCCGCAGAAACACTCATACAGGAACTAACGATGGATCTCCGGCGCAGGACACTAGTAGGGCTTTGTTAGGTACCCCGAATGTTCGGCCAGGGGTAGGGTTGTGATCTTCTTTCAGGTGTGACACCTGAGGAGATGGAGACGGTCCGCCCGCGCTTGGAGGCGTTCGCGGCGGAGATGCTCGGTTCACTGGCGCGGCGGGACCAGCGGGCCAAGGGTGAGTTGTACCTGCGCGGGCTGATGCTGGACGGTAAGCGCAAGTCGATGCAGCCGATGGCCGAGCGTCTGGGTGTGGACCATCAGCAGCTCCAGCAGTTCGTCTCCTCTTCCACCTGGAACTGGGGCAAGGTCCGTGAGCGGCTGGCCCGTTGGGCTGCGGCTCACATCTCGCCCGAGGCGTACGCGATCGATGACGTGGGCTTCCCCAAGGACGGCTACGACTCGCCGGGGGTGGCGCGGATGTACTGCGGCGCGCTGGGCAAGCGCGGAAACTGCCAGGTCGGGGTCAGTGTCAACCTGGTGTCCGACCGTGCCTCCTCGGCGGTCGACTGGCGTCTGTTCCTGCCCGAGAGCTGGGACGACGCCAAGAACGCGGACGATGCGCTGCTGGCCGAGGCGATCCGCCGCCGCCGGACGAAGGCCGGCATCCCCGACAGCGAGCGGCACCGGGAGAAGTGGCGCCTGGCCCTGGACATGCTGGACGAGGTTCGCGGGGACTGGGAGCTGCCCGACCTGCCGGTGGTCGCCGACGCCGGCTACGGGGACGCGACAGGCTTTCGCGAGGGCCTGAGCGAACGTGGGCTGGCCTACGCGGTCGCGGTCAAGGGCAGCACCACCGCCTACCCGGGTGACGCCGTCCCCCGGCGCCCGCCCTACAGCGGCCAGGGCCGCCCGCCCGGCCCGGCGTACCCCGACCCCCACACCACCTTGCGCCAACTCGCCCTGGACGAAGGACGATCCACGCTACGGACGGTGACCTGGCGCCAGGGCAGCAAGACCACCAGGAACAACCCCCGCGCCGAGATGCGCTCACGATTCCTCGCACTGCGCGTCCGCCCGGCCAACCGCACGATCCGCCGCGCCGTGGACGGTTCCCTGCCCGAGTGCTGGCTGCTGGCCGAGTGGCCGCCCGGCGCCGCCGAGCCCACCGACTACTGGCTGTCCACCCTGCCCGCCGACACCCCACTGCGCGAGCTGGTCCGCATCTGCAAGATCCGCTGGCGCATCGAGCACGACTACCGCGAACTCAAGGACGGCCTGGGCCTGGACCACTTCGAGGGCCGCAACTTCCCCGGCTGGCACCGCCACACCACCCTCGCCTCCCTCGCCCAAGCCTTCTGCACCCTGCTCAGACTCGACCCAAAAGCCCCTGCGCCGGCCTGACCCTCTACGCGGTCCTCCGCGAACTCCAAGCCCTCCTGGCCACCTGGACCGGCGCCTGCTCCATATGCGGCCAACCCGCCCCGGCACCCGAACCACACCACCGCACCTAACAAAGCCCTACTAGGCGTGGTGCAGTCCATGGGGCGCGTGGGATCAGCCCTGGACAACGCCGCCGCCGAGTCGTTCAACTCGCTGATCAAGGTCGAGTACATCCACCGCAACCAGTTCGCCACCCGCGCCGAGGCCCGGCTGAAGATCGCCACCTGGATCACGGACTTCTACAACCCGCGCCGCCGCCACAGCGGGGCCGCCGGCCTACCGCCAATCGAGTTCGAACGCACCATCAGCGAAGCACGCGCCGAACACCATCAGAAGGACCAAGCCGCGTAAGGAAGGCCTGTACGTTTCCAGGGGATTGACACCGGGTGCGACAGCAGCCGCGGCGACGCCGGGCACGACTGACAGGCCCGCATGCGCACCATCACCGAGATGCAACCCAATATCACCGAGTGGTTCGACCGCGACGTGTGGACCGCCGCTGTCAACGACAGCGGCTTCACCGTCACCCGCCGCTGAACCGCAGCTCAACTCTCACCGAAGCCCTCGCCGTCGAAGCCCCGGTCGAAGCCCTTCAGAACCGGGTCCAGTTCAGCCGCCGCGGCGCACAGGGAGCACAGCCGGGTACCGGGGCGCTGCGCCGCATCCAGCGCGCGCTCCAGGGCCAGCACCGGCGCCTCGTCCGGGACCTCTTTGCAGTCGACGGCGTGCACGACGCCCCGGCCGGGCCCGTGGCCGCCAGCCTTCGCCAGCACCCAGCCGGACGGGCGGCGCGGCCCCAGTGTCTGTTCCACGACCGTGGGCGGCTCCAGGTACTCGGTGGGCACGTCGTCGTACGAGACGCCGTCCACGGGCCGTACGTGCTGCGACGCGCGCACCCAGACCCGGTACTCGGCAGGCTCCAGGCTGTCCCCGGGGCCTCCGGTACGTCGGGAGGCCGACCTCGTACAGCCATCCGTCGCGCAGCTGGCGCCGCGACCACAGGTGCGCGACGACTTCCCCGGCACCCGGATGGGCACCGGCTCGCGGTCGGAGCACGTCGTCATGACTCCCACCGTACGGACAGACGCCGACAGCACCCGTCGCCACCTGCGCGGGCTCCGGAATCTGTCCACAGGTGATCCGTGGTCTCTGGAGGCATGAGCGATCACGAGCAGCAGCAGCCGGCCCCGCGCCGCGGCAAAGTCCTGGAGGTCCTCGCGGGGCGAAGCGCAAGGTCTTCACCCGGCCCGCGCCGAAATCCGCGAAGGCTCGGGTGAAATTCCTCCTCACGCGGGCAAAGGGGTCCACCAAGGCCCTGGCGGAGCGCCTGGACGTCTCGACCCGCACCGTGCAGCACTACCGCGCCGGACAGCTGACGACGCCGCAGAAACGCCTCCAGGCAGCCCTGGTGGAGGAGACCGAATCCGAGTGGCAACCGCAGATCAGGGCACAGGCACGGGAGCAGGCGTCTACCTCCGGCGGCATGATGGTGCACGTCGTCGCCTACTTCGGGTTCACCGCCTCCGGGTCCTCGGACGACGGCCGCGAGCGGCACATCACCACCCCGATCTCACCCACCTACGCCGCTCAGATACTCCAGCTCCAGGAGGCCGGTGCGACGGAGGAGGACTTGCATCCGATCGTTGCCAAGGCCATCACCGAGTCCTATTTCACGGACTGGGGTCCAGCGCGATGGGCTGGTCGCGCATTTTACGGACGTCCAGTCGATAGATTTCGAGTTCTGACGCAGCCAAATTCAGGGCCGGCTATAAAACGTATTTGTGTGCCGAAGCACGCTAGTTGTCACATACGCAGGCTTGTTGTCACCGAGACCGTTCCTTCAGCCCCATGTGATCCGGGCGGCGACCGGCAGGTGGTCGCTGCCGGTGGCGGGCAAGGTGCGGATGTGGCCGACGGTCGCCGAGCGGGCCATGACCTGGTCGATCCGGGCCAGCGGGAAGGCGGCGGGGAAGCTGAAGGCGAAGCCCCGTTCTGCCACGTTCATCCGTGAGGTCAACGGGGCCAGCCCACGGTCATCGACCGTGCTGTTGAGGTCGCCCAGCAGGATCACCGTTTTCAGCTTCTCGGCGGCGATGGCCTTGCCCAGCAGGCCGGCGCTTTCGTCGCGCCAGGAGGATGCGAGGCCGCTCGCCCGGACGCGGACCGAGGGCAGGTGTGCGACGTACGCCGCGATCTCGCCATGCGGCGTGTGGACCACGGTCCCCAGCCCGCGACTCCAGGCCTCCGCGATCCCCTGGGGTTTAATGTCCAGCAGCCGGGCATCGGTGAGCGGATGCTTCGACCAGAGCCCGACGGTGCCCTGGACTGCGTGGTACGGGTAGTCCGCGGCGAGGGTCTTCTCGTAGACCGGCAGCGCCAGGGGCACCAGCTCCTCCAGCGCGATGAGATCGGGCTCGGCGTCAGCCAGGACGCGGGCCGTGCCCGCCGGGTCGGTGTTCTCGTCGCTGACGTTGTGCTGCACCACGACCAGATCGTGCGCGCCAGGCTCCGCCCCGGGCAGGAGCAGCCCGCCGAAGAGGTACGTCCAGGCCGCCACCGGCAGGAGCAAAGCCAACAGCGCGGTGGCCGAACGACGCAGCAGCGCCAGGCCAAGCAGCACCACGACCACCAGGCCGAGCCAAGGCAGGAACGCTTCCAGCAAACTGCCCAGGTGGCCCACGGAGTTGGGAACGGCCCGGTGGAACGCCAGCAGCCCTGCCGTCAGCACCGCAATCGCGGCAAGAACCCACTCTCGCGTCCAGGCCGGCCGGCCCCTCGCGTTCCCCTCCCACCGCCCCGCCCACCGGAGCGCTGCTGCCTTCATCGTCGACGTCGCACCGCTGTCCGCCCGCTCCACCATGGCTTCCCATCCGCTTGGCCTCGCCCCCCAAGACGAGCCATCAGGTGAATCAGTTTCTGTTTTCCGCAAGCGCGTGCCGCGTCCTCCGCCCACCCGGAGAAGACGAGCGCACCCCTCCCGCCGCACCGGCGTCACTTCGGCGACAGCAGCCGATGCTGACGGGACGGGTGGCCAAAGCCTCCGGCCCGCCGCTGACTGGCGCAGTGATCGCCGACCAGCCGGCTCACGGTCAGTGACATCAGCCGACTGGAAATGGGGCACGGATTTTCGTGCAGCTCAGCCGATCGGAACGGCGCCACAGCCGGTGACAACTCCCGTGCTGCCCGAGCCGATGGTGACAAGTATCCGGCTGATCCGGTGTCAACCACCATGCCTCGCGGTCGCAGAACGGCAGTTCGGCCGCTCTCGTTGGTGACAACCAGCATGCTTCGGCACACATATTCACGGGCCGCCGTACAGCGCCCTGGCGACGGCCCACTCCCGAATCCGCACCACGAATACGAGGCCGAAGATGACCGCGATCGTGCTGCACGACCTCGGTAGCCGCCGCGAGGCCCGCGCCTGGTTCGCCACACCGCCGCCCACGCCGCCGGTGAATCCGGCGACCGGCAGCTGCACGCATGGGTGATGGCCCGCGAGGCGATGGTGGGGCTGAACTACGGCTCCCCCAAGGCCGCGGCAGGCCTGGCCGAACAGGCCCGCCGCGTCGCCGGGACCTCGCCGACCGCCGCCGCGACCCTGGCGGCCGCCGTCGCACGGTGGCCGGAAAGCGGACGGGGTCCAGCAGGTTGGTGATCAGCCGCCACTGCTCGGTGCGGACGGTGCCATCGGCCAAGGTGACGATGAGGGTCGCCTCGATCACGCGCACCGGCAGTAGTACCCGCAGGACGCCGTAGCCGATGCGGGCAACGAACGCCGCGAGACGATCGCCCGAGCACTGTGGCGCGTAGTGGAACAACGCGGCATCGCGCACGCAAGCGTCCGCGAAGTAGCCCAGGAAGCGGGCATCTCCCACGGCGCGGTGCAGCACTACTTCGCCACCCGAGAAGAGATGTTGGTCTTCGCCATGGACTTCGCGTCCGAACAGACATCACTACGCGTCGCCGAAGGCGTCGGAGAACTCGGCAACCCACCACACCCCCGTGACATGCTCCGAGTGATGCTTACGGAGATGCTCCCTCTGCATCCCGACGCACGCGCGACGAGCCGGATGAGCGCCGCCTACGTCCTGGAGGCACTGCACAACGCGAACATCCATACACACGCACGCGACGGGTTGACTCACGGCCGCGACCTCATCGAGCAGATCGTCCGCCAGGCAATCACCGATGGTTACATCAGCCCCGACCGCGACCCGGCGACAGAGACCAACCTGCTCCTGACACTCACCGGCTTGACCCCGCTCATCGAACTGAGCGTGATCGAGCCTCAAGAGGCGGCGGGAGGTGCTCACCTGCATCATCGCTGTCAGTCGTCTTCGTCTTCGTCGGCGTCGGCGTCGGCGTCGGCGTCGGCGTCGGCGTCGGGGCCACGGAGTTCGGGCCTCAGAGCATCGAAACTCCCACCACGGCCGTCGCCACGAGCACGACGATCACCAGGACGTTGAACGCCACGTCCCGCTCCTCCGAGCGGTGTTCGGCCGCGCGGTCCAGCGTGTACTCGGCCGGGTCGGCGGACGTGTAGTGGACCGTGACGTCACGGCCGTACGCACCGGCGGGGTCCGGGAGGTTCGACGTACAGTGGGCCGTGACGGCCGTGCCCTCGCGGGTGGTGAACGACACGACCGGGGTGATGGTGGTCGAGGTGTGGCCGTCGTCCTGGTCGACGCTGACGTCCTTCAGGACCGCGACGACCCGTCCCTGCACGGTGTCCATCGCGGCCAGTCTCTCGACGCGGCGGTTCTTGGCGCGTACTGCCCCGGGCAGATGAACGGCGGCGAAGACCGCCCACGGCCCGCCGAAGCCGATCAGCGCCCACGGCCACCCCCAGCCGACCGCGGCGAGGACCACCAGCCCGACGTAGACCAGGAAGACCGCGAAACTTGGCCAGCCCAGCCCACGACTGGGCTCCTCCGGAGTGTTGGAGAACCGATAGGCGTGTGGTCTGCCTCGCGGGTGGCTGACCCCGATCTCCCGGCCCTCCCACGCGGAGTTGATCATCTCACCCCGCTCACCGTCGTTCGTCACGGTGACCTCCTGACCCGAGGCCGGGTCGCGGTAGGAGACGACCACCGATATCCCGCCCGTCCGGGACCCGCCGTGCCGGGGCTCCCGCACCCGATCGATCCGCCCTGTGAGCCGGACCGTCCGCTGCGCCTTGGTCACTCCGGCCAGCGACATGCCGTACCCGACCAGCGCCACCACACCCCACACAGCACACCACAGCACCAGAAACCCGTCCCACCCCATGCGCCCCTCCTCCTGCCGATCCGGTCAACTGCCGCTGCGCCGCAGCACTTTGCCCTGGTCGTCCGCCTCCAGCGTTCCCGTGCTCCCGCCGCCGGTGACCACGGCCCTGAGCGTGAGCGAGCCGGTGACGCCGTCGGCGGTGAGCTGCCAGCTCTGCGGGGACTCGACGCCGAGGGTGGTCCTGGCCTCCTCGACCAGGCCGGGGACGCGATCGTAGGGCAGGGACCTCGGGTCGAACCCGGCGGTCTTCACGCCGGTGGGGGAGAAAACGACCGCCAACAGGCGGTCCTGCACGACGACGGTGAGCGCCTGACGCTTGTCCGCGCCCTGCGTCAACGACTCGACGGCCTTGCGCAGTTCGCCCTCGTCGAGCATCGATTGGCCAGGACCGAGGGTGACCGTGCCCGTCGCCGACGTCACGGTGGTCGTGGACGACGAGGAGGAGACGGACGGCTCGGGGGCGCCGCTCTCGCCCTCGTGGGAGTCGAACAGGTCGGCACGGAACAGCAGGAGCACGGCGGCCGCGCCGAGCAGCAGCCCGAGGAGAGTGAGGAGCGCGCTGAAACAGCCCCCCGGGGTCTCCCTCTTCATGGCCGGACCAGGCACCGAGTCCACCTGGGCAACGGCCGCCCGCTCCTCCCACTCCGGCGTCGGCCGTTTCACGATCCGCGTCTTCCACGGTCGGTCCGGCGGATACTCCACCACCACGACCCCGCGCGGCCGGTATTCGGGCAGCTCGACGAGGTTGACGTCCTGCCGTATCTCGACACGGAACGCGGGCGCGTCGTCCGGCGCGACGGACAGCTCGAACCGCACCGGCACGTCGCTGGTCTCACCCCCGACGGCCTCCAGACTCTCGATCACCGCGAGCGCCGCGCGCGGCACGACGGCCGCCTCCCGGGCACGGCGCGGCAGCGTGGCGAGGAAGAAGAGAAGCCCGTAGACCGCGGGCAGGACCAGCCCCGTGACGATCAGCGGCGCCCTCTCGACGACACAGCCACCGATGAAGGCGGTCAGCGACGCCCCGATCACCCCGCCCGTCAGGAACCCCAGAGCGAGGTCGGCAGGCGTGTTGTGCGTGGGCGGCGCGCCCGCGGTGATCGTCATGTGGCCGATTGTGCACCTCATGGGTAACGGCCGACAGACCTGTGGGTGAGGGGTCCCACCGGTAACGCCGCTGAATCGAACGCTGAGGAACGATCACGGCTCGGCATCGCTTGACGGGCGCCAGCCGATGCAGCCGCCCACACTGCGCAGGCACCACGGAGAACACCCCAGCAGAAGGCCAGCGACCTCTTCGCCAGCGGATCAAGATCCGGGCCATTCCCGGACCATCTCCGCCTCACATGGCTCAGAAGCCGCCGTTTTGGCTGGCCGGCAGGCAATGCCCCGTATACCACCAGCAGACGAAGAATCTCCTGGTGTCGTACTCGCCGTAGAAGCTGGGGTTCTTCTGGACACCGAACGCGCGTCGAGACCACATCCACTCATGGTCGTCGCACCTGCTGCCGTCGTGCTGTCTCACAACCAGCCGCGGCGGGCCGCGATCACTCCGGCCTGGAAGCGGTTGGCGGCGCCGAGGAGGTCGTGCAGGCGGCTGATACGGCGGCGCATGGTGCGGACGGACCAGCCGAGCTGACGGGCTATCGCCTCGTCCTTGAGGCCACTGACCAGGAGGGTGAGGACGAGTCGGTCCTCCTCGCCGAGGGGGTCCTCGGCGGGGGCGTTGAGGGGCAGGGCCTGCTTCCAGCACATTTCCCAGTAGCCGGTGAGGGCATCGAGCAGGGTGGACGGGCGGATCACCGCGGCGCGAACGTCGTCGAGGTCGAGGGAGAGCGGCATCAGAGCGAGCTTGCGGTCGGCGATGGCGAGTTTGATGCCCAGGCCGGGCAGGACGCGGGCCTGTTCGCCGTGCCGGACCAGCTCGCGGATGTCGTCGAGGACGCCCGGCCATTCCAGGGCCTCGGGGGCGTAGACCGCGCGGTACCGTACACCGCGGCCGAGCGCCGTCGCCTCCACCGGGTTGGAGGTCGTCAGGGCGTACGGCGGCCGGTCCAGAGTCATCACGTCCTCGTGGGCCTCCTGTTGAAGGCGGACGAACCAGCGGCCGAGCGCCTCGCTGCCGGTGGTGATCTCCACCTCGTCCTCACAGGTCGCGCCGGTTCGCGCGGCGGCGAACAGCCGGGACAGCTCGTCGGCCACCGAACGGACCCGCTCCAGCTCATTACTTCTGGCCCGTACCAGCGCCTCGACGGCGGCGCCCGGCTCGATCGCGGCGTACCGGCGGCGGGTGCCGGCGAGCCGGCCGACCAGCCCGTGGTCGCGAAGCCGGTCCAGCGCCCTGGCAACGCGCTCGGACGAACAGTCGAGATCCGCGGTGAGTTCGGCAGGCGCCGCCGTCCGCCGGGTCAGAACGGCGCGGTAGACGCTCTCGTCGAACGGATCGATTCCTGCCGCCGTGAGTTGCGGTGTCTCGGGAGTCATGGACGGATGATGGCCCAGTTGTGCCAGCGGCAGCAATGGGCCACGGAGATCAGTTGTGCGACAAGTGCCTTCACCACTAGGACCTTTACGCATGGCAATGAAGTCACGAAGATCGCGTCATGCCGCCCTCGCCGCCGTTGTTCTCGCCGGCACGTTGGCGGCGACACCGGGTGCCGCCAACGCGTCCACGCCCGACCCGTCGCAACGAGTGCTCGTCGAACTGTCCGGGAACCCAGCGGTCACCGCCGCGCCCGGTGGATCGCTGCTGTCCGCCGAGGCCGCCCGCGGCGTCGGCGCCGCCCGCCGCGCCCTGGACGCGCGGCAGGAGACGTTCCTCGGCTCGGCGAGGAGCGCCGGGCTGCACCCTTCGGCGACCCGAAAACTGGGTCTGCTCATCGATGCCGTGGCAATGACGGTGCCCGCGTCCGAGGTGGGGCGACTGTACTCGCTGCCGGGCGTCACCGCCGTCCGCCCCGACACCCGGGTGCTGACGAAAACTGACGCGAGCGTCCCGCTGATCGGCGCACCCGGCGTCTGGCAGCGCAAGGACCCCACTGGAAGGCGCGTCACGGGCAGGGGGACCACTGTCGCGATCCTGGACAGCGGGGTGGACTACACCCACCCCGACCTGGGTGGCGGACTCGGCAAGGGCCACAAGGTCGTCGGCGGGCACGACTTCGTCAACCGCGACGAGGACCCGATGGACGACAACGGCCACGGCACCCACGTCGCCGGCATCATCGCAGGCAAGGCGGCTGAGAAGGGCGGCGTCACCGGCGTGGCGCCCGGCGCGAATCTGCTGGCCTACAAGGTGATGGACGCCGACGGCTCCGGGTACACGTCGGACATCATCGCCGGAATCGAGGCAGCCTCCGATCCGGCCAACCCGCACCGCGCCGATGTCATCAACATGAGCCTCGGCGGCCCCGGCGACGGCACCGACCCGCTGGGCCGCGCCGCGACCGCGGCCGTACGGGCCGGTGTGGTCGTGGTGGCCGCGGCGGGCAACGACGGACCGGGCGCAGGTACGGTCAACAGTCCCGGCACGGCCGACGGTGTGGTCTCGGTCGGCGCATCGACGAGCAATCTGCGGCTGCCCAGCGCCTATCTGGTCGGCGAGAAACCCGAGTTGATCCAGAGTTACCGCGGCATCCTGTCCGCGAACCCGCCGGAGGACCCGGTCACGGCGCCGCTCGTCGATGTCGGAGAGGGCACCGCCGAGGACTGGAAGCGGGTCGGCGACGTACGCGGAAAGATCGTACGCGCGCAGATGCTCGTCGCCGCCGACGCGCGGTACCTGACGGCGAGCGCCGTGGAGTGGGCGCAGGAGGCGGAGAAGCGCGGTGCGATCGCCGTGCTGGCCGGCCTGCCCTCCAACGACGGCCCGGTGTTCGTCGCCGGAGCACCGGGAGAGCTCACGCCGTCGGAGGTGAACCCTGAGCCGGGAGTGGCCCAGGTGCCGTCATCGCCCGCGCGGATCGACGCCTCCGGCGACTCGCTGCGCATGGACCGCCTGGTGGTCATGGGCATCGACTCGACCCAGTACCAGGAGCTGAGCACCCGGCTCGCCGCCGGGAAGGTCTCGGTGACGCTGCGGGGCACCGACACCACCGACCGGATCGCCTCGTTCTCCTCACGCGGTCCCTCCCAGGACTTCGGTCTGAAGCCCGATCTGGTCGCACCGGGCGTGGAGATCCGCTCCACCGTGCCCAAGTCGCTTTACGGGCCCGGCCAGTACCGCATGTCGGGCACGTCGATGGCGGCCCCGCACGTCGCCGGTGCCGCGGCCCTGCTCCGCCAGCTGCACCCCGACCGGACGCCCGCCGAGATCAAGGCCGAACTGATCGGCACCGCGAAGCCGCTGAGCGGCACCGGGCCCACGACGCAGGGCTCGGGCAGACTCGATGTGGCCGCGGCCGCCTCCGCCACGGTCAGCGCCTCACCGGCCTCGGTGTCGTTCGGGCTCGCCGATCTGTCCCGGCGTCACGTCGGCGGCACCGCGAAGGTGACGTTGCGGAACTCCGGCAAGCTGCCGGTTGCGACCTCGCTGCGGGCCGAGGGTCCGGCCACGGTCTCGGCGAAGCGGGTCACCGTACCGGCCGGGGGGACCGCGACCGTCACGGTCTCGCTGCGCGTCGCCCTGCCGGCCACCGACACCGAGATCAGCGGCCGTCTCACGGCGACCCCCGACCGGGGGCCGGCGATCAACGTGCCCTATCTGCTCGCCGTTCGGCATCTGGCCGTCCAGGCCGCACCCGACCCGAGCGACGGTCACTCGACCGTGCACATCGCCCCGCCGACCCGGCTGGTCGCACCGCCGGTCGTCACCGTCACCCCGCCTCGCGGCAAGGCCGTCGACGTCGCTTCCACACTCGATCCCGCCAGCGGCTACTACCGGGCCGAGGTGACCGGCAGCGTGGCCGGCACCTACCGGGTCTCGGTACACGGCACCGCCGGCACCGGGCAGCTGCTCACCGGCGCCGGCGCCTTCGAGGTCACCCCGGTCGACAGCCGCGGGGACCGCTGGGAGCCGGTCGGCCCCAACAGCGAGGCCGGTTCGGTCGTCCTCTCGCCGAGTCGGCCGAAGCAGGCCGTCCTCACCCAGTACCAGAAGGCGGCTCCCTGGCTGACCACCGACAACGGGGCCTCCTGGCGCCAGTTGGGCCGACTGCCCGTCGCGGACGGCACGGGTCCGCTCGTGGTGGACGCGAAGAATCCCGACCGCTGGTGGTACGCCGTGAACAGCGTTCACGACGGCAGCCGCCGGGGCGCCATCCTGCGCACCGATGACAACGGGCGGAACTGGCGCACGCTCGACGTCCCGGACACCCGCATCGTGGCGCTCGCCGCCGATGAACGGACCCGCACCCTGGTCGCGGTCACCTCGGACGCACTGCTGGTCAGCACGGACGCGGGCGACCACTGGACGACATACCCGACCGGTGTCACCGGCGCCGTCACCGCCGCCGCCGTCACCGGTGACACCCTCTATATGACGACGTATCACGGCGTCTGGGCCCGTTCCGGCATCGGCTCGGGCAACCCCGGCGAGGCACGCCTGCTCTTCGCCCCGTCCGGCGGGGGCGTCGGCGGGCTGGCCGCCGACTCCTCGGTCGTGGCGGTGTATGTCCCGGGCCGGGGAGTTGTCGGTTCCCGTGACAGCGGGGAGGCCTGGACCACCCTGCTGTCCATGACGGACGGAGGACTCCGCCTGACCATCTCGGGTGACGACCTGTACCTGAGCACGTTGTCCGGCAGCGGCCGTCTCAGCCGCGACCACGGTCGGACGTGGACCACGGTCGCCGCGCCGTCGCGCGCGGCGCTACCGGTGGACTACGACCGTTGGGCCGACGGTTCCGTCACCGTCTCCAGCGAGCAGGACGGTCTCTACCGGGGAGCCGCGGACGGCACCGGATATCGGCGGATCGGTGTCCAGGGACTGACGATCAACGATCTCGCTGTCAGTGACGGCCACCTGCTCGCCGCCACCGACAGCTCGGTCTACCGCACCGCCCTTCCCGTCGCGAGCCCGGAATGGGGCCAGTCGGGCGGCGAGGGCATGAGGGGCGTGACTGTCCCGCAACTTGCCGTGTCGGCCAAGGATCCGAAGGTGATCTGGAAGGTGCGGCGCACCGCGTTCGGCTCATTCACCGTCGAGCGCAGCGGCGACGGCGGCACCACCTGGGAGAAGAGGGGCAGTTCGGCGGAGGTGCCGACGGCGCTCCTGGTCCACCCCGCCGACCCGAACCGGGTCATGGTCAGCTTCCGAAGCCTTTTGGGCCAGGGGCTGTTCGCCACCAGTGACGGCGGCGCGACGTGGAAGAACCTCTACCACGAGCGCTCCTTCGACACCATCGCGGGCGACCCCGCAAATCCGCTGCGCCTGTGGCTCGGCAACGCCGCCGGTCTCTACCGGTCCGACGACGGTGGGGTGACCGTCACCAAAGTCACCGACGGCCCGGTGACCGCGATCGACCTCGACGGGCGGCGCCTGGTGATCGGCGGCGAGAGCGTCCGCGTCAGCACCGACGCCGGCCAGACCTTCCGCACCGCGGACACTGGCGCTCTGGCGATCCATGTCTCCGACCTGCTCCGGGTCAAGGACACGCTCTACGCGGCCACCACCAGGTCCGGAGCCAGCGGCCTCCTGCAAGGCGGCCGCGGCGTACTTCGCAGTACCGACCACGGTCTGAGCTGGCACAACATCTCAACCGGCCTGCAGAACACCGACACCACCAAACTGGCCGCGAGCCCCGATGCCCGCACGCTCTACGTCGGCACCGTCGACGGGGGCGTGCACCGTCTCAACCTGCGTCACTGATCGCTACGGACCGGGTGCCCGGACGGAACCTCCGTCCGGGCACCCGATCCACGCGTTGACGCGGCCGGTGGATCAGCGCAACGACCACGATGGCCGGGCCGCTCAGCGCGGGCGTGTCGGGCCATGTGACCTCGGAGGTGAAGCCGAGGGTGGCCTGCATCATCGCCAATGTGGCCAGTTCCTCGGCAAACTGCGGGGCGATCCCTGCGGCAGGCCTCCGCAGTGCGAGAGGTGCCGCGATCTGGTTCGTCCTGACCGCCTGCGGCGCCTTCCTGCTCAGGGCCCACATGCCGCTCGGCGTCGCCTGCACAGTCGCCTTCATGACCGTCATCCGGCTCTTCAGCGCCCAGGCCTTGGCGTATTCGGCCAGCTCCACCGTGTACGTGCCCCCGTTGTGTTTCCGCGGTCCTGCAAAAGGGCCGCTGGCCTCCGGGCCCGGCATGGCTGTGTCCCCCTGTCGAGCTCCCCCGGCAGGCCGCCGGCTCGGGCCGGGTCACCGGCATCGGCCGCACCGGCGCGGTCGGAGGCCCCTGGCTCGGCGGCGCCGTCATCGAGGGCGGCAACGCCGGACTCGGATTCACCGCCTTCGCCGTCACCACCGGGGTCGGGATCTGCCTGGTACCGATGGCGCGTCGCACCCAGCGCGGGCCCGCCACGCAGCAGGCCTCGGCACTGTCCGGTGCCATCGACTGACGCCCCGCCCCGCCCCACCTCGCGAGCGACGCGATCGGATGCGCCCTCGGAACCCCTGCCGACGCCGGGCGTTCCGCGGGCGCGTCCGTTCGACGCGGCGGGAACGCCTGGAAACCACGACGTCCGGGGCCGTTGACGAACCGGGTGCCATGGGATCGTTTCGGCTCTCGATACCCGGCTCGCACGGCCGTGCCACTTCCCTCCGAACCATCCGGAGCACTGGATCCTGCCTACCACCGATAACCGCGGCAGATTCCTCTGCTCCTTCACCGGGTTCGGCAACACTGCCGCCCTCAGCGCACCATTACCCGCTCCGAACCCGTGCCCACTCCGAAGGAATGCTGCCCCTGTCCGAAGAATTCATCTCCTTGGTGTTCGTGTGCCACCGATGGAACGTGAAACACGCAGGGAGTCCAATTTTGGCGGTCTGCACACGCCAAGACAGTGAGAATCGTGTCGGGTGCTCGAATCACTCCGACAGAGCAATGCATGATGCGCCGTCACTACGAGCGGGTGTTGGATGGCCGAGGAGAAGCACCAACGCCAGAGTGCGCCGATGAAGATCCCCCGGTGTACCTATCGGGCGAATGCGAATGCCGACTCACTCGCTGCCAGGCCATCCGCAGCCTGCCGGCGCTGCCTCAGCAAGGAGATTCGCCAGTGAAAATGCCCGGGCCCATGCACAGTCGTCGTCACTTCCTTGGTGCCTCTGTCGCGGCTGCGGCGGCCCAGTTCGGCATGCCCAGTGGCGCGCAAGCACAGTCCGAATCGGAAGGCCCTGAGGCTTATTCCGCCGTCGATCCTGTGACGCGTCCGCCCTTTGGTCCGGTGAAGCAGATCCATGCCGGAGATCTGAACGTGGGGTACGTCGAGGCCGGACCTGTGAGCGGGCAGGCGGTCATACTTCTGCACGGCTGGCCCTACGACATTCATAGCTACGTCGCGGTCACACCTTTGCTCGCAGCTAAGGGATACAGGGTGGTCGTCCCTTATCTGAGAGGCCATGGAACAACGCGATTTCTTTCAAGCAAAACGCCCAGGAACGCCCAACAGTCGGCGTTCGCTGTCGACATCATCGCCCTGATGGACGCTCTCGGGATCGATAGGACCATTCTCGCCGGTTACGACTGGGGCTCACGGACGGGCGATATCATAGCGGCTCTCTGGCCAGAGCGTTGCAAGGCGCTGATTTCCGCGACCGGTTATCTGATCACGAATGTCGAAGCCAACAAGAAACCATCGCTACCGAAGGATGAATGGGCATGGTGGTATCAGTACTACTTCGCTACCGAAAGGGGCGTTCTCGGCCTCGAGAAGTACCGAAACGATTTGGCCAAACTGGTGTGGCGGTTCAATTCCCCGACATGGAATTTCGACGAAGCGACCTTCGATCGCACGGCAGCGGCTTTCCGAAACCCGGATTACGTCAGTATCGTGATCGACAATTACCGCTGGCGGCTTGGTCTCGCAAAGGGTGAACGCCGGTACGACGCCATAGAAAAGCGCCTTGCCACGGCCCCGGTAATCGAGGTGCCGACAATCACCATGGACGGAGCGCACGATCCATTTACGCCTCCAGGGAACGGATCGACTTATCGCAAGAAGTTCACAGGAAAATACGCGCACCGGACCCTTAACACCGGACACAACCTTCCGCAGGAGGCCCCGCAGGCCTTCGCGGAGGCTGTCGTAGAAGTCGATGGATTCTCATCGCGTCGCTGAGCCCAACGCGTGAGTTCAGGTCTGGCAGGCACGTCTGCGGCTGGTCGCGGTCACGTGGAGTCGCAACCTCCCGGGGTCCCCCTTTCCTCGGACAGCGGCTCGTCAGGCCACGCTGTCTGCCGGATCGGCGAGCAGGACGCGGCCACCCTTGAGGGCTGCCGGCCAACAGGTGAGCGATGCGGGGGCCGTCGTATCCGGCATCCAGCACCACCAGAACCTCGTGATCGCCCTGCTGCCACTGACCTGCGGCGATCAGCCGGTCGACGCGCCCGGAGGAGGCCGCCAAGAATGCGAACTGGTTGATCCGCCACAGGACCGCCGAGCTGGAGGAATGCGCCAACCCAGAGTCGAACCGCGTCCGCAAGGGGCGCGTGCCCGAGTACCTACCGGGCTACGCGAAGCGTTCGTGGTCGGCCAACACCGCGTCGATCACACCGAGATGCATGGCGACTCGCCCGTCCCTGGGATCGGAGCACTGGGTCAACGTCAGCAGGGACTTCCACAGCGCCCAGCCCCTGGCCCTGGCCCAGGTGGCGTCATCCTGGCCGACTGTGTGCCGGAATACCTCGCGGCTCTCCTCGCGGAGCATCGTCCAGGCGATCACGAGATCGCAGGCAGGGTCTCCGATGCCCGAGGTGCCGAAGTCGATGACGGCCGACAGCTTGCCGTCGGTGACAAGCAGGTTGTTGCCGCCGATGTCGCCGTGGAACCACACCGGCGTTCCACACCATTGGGCCTCGAGTGCCGCTTGCCAGGTCTCGGTGGCCCTCACGGTGTCGATCCGGTCGCTCAGGGCGGTGATGCAGCGACGCGTCTCGTCGTCGTAGTGGGCGGGTGACGCGCCGCGATACCCGCTGTGCGCCCCGGCGAGAGGACCGGCCTTGGGGTCACAGCGCTGAAGGGCGAGGATGAACCCGGCGACATTGGTGGCGAACTGGGTCATGTCGTCGATGCGTTCGGGAGACGCCGTCTCGCCGGGCAGCCAGCCGCGCACGGACCAGGGGAAGGGGTACCCCGCGCCGGGGGCTCCCTTGGCCAGGACGGTGGGGACGGCCGCCGGCAGCGCGGGGGCCAGGCGAGGCAGCCAGTCGCATTCCTTGTCGACCGCAGGGGCGTAGCCGGCTGCGGTGGGCAGGCGGACCGTCATGTCGTCACCGAGGCGGTAGGTGCGGTTGTCCCAGCCGTCCACCGCCACCGGGACCACGGGCAGACGGCTCCACTGAGGGAACTGGGCGGCGATCAACCACTTCACCAGGGCAGCGTTGATTCCCGCGCGCCCGTCCGAACTCACGCCGTCCCCCCACAGGTCCCAACCCGGCGTTGTCTCCTGGATCTGCGCCGCGGTCAGGCCCTCATACCCTCCGTAGTCCCACTCCATCAGGTCGGGATCGGGCTGGACGCCGGTCAGGCCGGCCAACTGGGTTCATCCGGCCGCCTGTGTATGGGTCTCACGGTGCGGGGGGCCTGCCGGTGCGAGACCACGTGCCACCAACCATGGCCGGCTCCGCGGAAACCCGCCAGGCCTGACCGCGGTCGCGCGGAAGGGGAGAACACTACCCGTCCGATCCGCCCCGAATGCCGAAGTTCAACGCTGCGTAGTCAGCACCAAGTCAGCACGGGACAGGCGATCAGGGGTGCTGACATGCGGTTTCAGGTCAGCACCAAACCAGCACGGGAGTCAGCAGCAGGGCAATAAACCATGCCTAATGGCGCAATCCTGACAGGCGCCTGCCGGCCTTCAATACGGTCCTCGAAGCAGTCTCGACGTGCCTGTCGTAGTGGCCCCGCGCACACCCGGCCCGAGAACTATGGTGTCCCGCCACATGTGCCTCTGACCTGCCCATTCCTACGGTGTGGCGACACGAAACCGTCCCCGCCAACTGTCCGGAAGTGGTGTTCATGGCTGCCTCGGCATCCGCCCCGCCGACCACCCGCTCGCTCAAACGCATCGTCGCCGCAAGTCTCATCGGCACCACCATCGAGTGGTACGACTTCTTCCTGTACGGGTCAGCTGCCGCGCTGGTCTTCAACAAGCTGTTCTTCCCCGATTCCGAACCGCTCGTCGGCACTCTGCTCTCGTTCCTCACCTACGCAGTCGGTTTCGCCGCCCGGCCGCTCGGTGCTCTGGTGTTCGGCCACTACGGCGACCGGCTCGGCCGCAAGAAGCTGCTGGTGCTCAGTCTGCTGATGATGGGCGGAGCGACGTTCGCCATCGGGCTGTTGCCGACGCATGCCACGGTCGGGGCCGCCGCTCCCGTGCTGCTCACCGTCCTGCGCCTGGTGCAGGGCTTCGCCCTCGGTGGTGAGTGGGGTGGGGCCGTGCTGCTGGTGTCGGAGCACGGGGACGCCAAGCGGCGCGGGTTCTGGGCCTCCTGGCCGCAGACGGGGGCGCCGGCCGGGCAGTTGCTCGCCACCGGGGTGCTGTCCGCGCTCACCGCGCTGATGTCGGACTCGGCCTTCGGAGCGTGGGGCTGGCGCATACCGTTCCTGCTCTCCGGAGTCCTGGTGATCATCGGCTTGTGGATTCGTCTCTCTGTCGATGAATCACCGGTGTTCAAGGCCGCTCTGGCGCAGGCCGAGGAGCGCAAGGCGGCCGCCGCGGTCGCCGAGAAGATGCCGCTCGTCGCCGTGCTTCGGCACCACTGGCGCGATGTGCTGATCGCCATGGGCGCCCGGATGGCGGAGAACATCAGCTACTACGTCATCACGGCGTTCATCCTCGTGTACGCGACCACGGCAGCGGATCTGGACAAACAGACGGCCCTCAACGCGGTGCTCATCGCCTCGGCCATCCACTTCGCGGTCATTCCGGTGTGGGGCGCGCTGTCGGACCGGGTCGGGCGCCGGCCGGTCTACCTGGTCGGTGCGATCGGCGTGGGGCTGTGGATGTTCCCGTTCTTCGCGCTGATCGACACCCGGAGCTTCGGAAGTCTGCTGCTCGCCGTCACCGTCGGGCTCATCTTCCACGGTGCGATGTACGCGCCCCAGGCGGCCTTCTTCTCGGAGATGTTCGCGACCCGGATGCGGTACTCGGGCGCGTCGATCGGGGCGCAGTTCTCGTCCGTCGCGGCCGGTGCTCCGGCGCCGCTGATCGCCACCGCGCTGCTCGCGGACTTCGACAGCTCCGTGCCCATCTCGCTGTACGTCATCGCGGCGGCGCTCATCACCGTGGTGGCGGTGCTCTGCGCCAGGGAGACCAGGGACCGGGATCTCGCGGACATCGAGGGGACCGGCGCGAAGCCGGCCGCACCCGCGGTGGCGGCGGCCGACGCCCGTAGCGTCTGAGTCGTGAGCGCCGGGTGCGCGGACGGGGCCGGGGGTACCGGGCCCCGTCCGCGCACCGTGGTGTGTCAGTGCTGGACGGTGGGTTCGAACCAGGTGGGTTCGTCGGTCAGGGACTGCTTGATCCTGAAGAGGGAGAACTGGTTCAACGGCGGCAGCGCGTCCACCGGGAACCAGTCCACCTCCAGCGACTCGTCGTCGTTGACGCGGGCCTCGCCGCCGGTCGCCCGGCAGCGGAAGGTGACGTCCAGGTACTGGCACCGGTCACCGTTGGCGTACTGCACCGGTGCCAGGGCCTGGGTGAGGACCACCCGCTCCGCCACACAGCGCACGGCGGTCTCTTCGTACACCTCGCGCTCCGCCGTCATCGCCGGCTGCTCACCCGGCTCGCAGATGCCGCCGATGACCGACCACTTGCCGGTGTCGGAACGCCGTCCGAGAAGCACGCGACCCTCGTCGTCGAAGACCACGGCGGTAACCCCCGGCAGCAGGAGCAGCTGTTGGCCCGCGGTGGCGCGGATCTCGCGGATGAAATCAGGAGTACTCATGGGCCCGACCCTACGTGGCGCGCGAGTCGATCAGCGGTTGCGCCGGACCCGTACCGAACGGGCGGTGACCCAGCCCAGCCCCACCACGGCGAGCAGGGCGAGGACTCCCTCGGGGAGCGTGCCCATCCGGGTCGCGGGCGTGAGCGAGGACCTCAGCGGCACCTTGTCCACGAGCGCGTCCGGGGTGAACAGCTTCGTCTTCTGGACGACGGTCCCGTCCGGACGGATGACGGCGCTGACCCCGCTGGTGACGGGCACGACGACGGACCTGCTGTGCTCGACCGCCCGCACCCTGGACATGGCCAGCTGCTGGTAGGTCATCTCGCTGCGCCCGAAAGCGGCGTTGTTGCTGGGTACGGCGATCATCTGGCCGCCGTGCATGACCGTGTCCCGTACCGCGTCGTCGAACGCGGCCTCGTAACAGGTCACGAGCCCCACGTTCGTACCCGCCAGGCCGAAGACGCCGACCTTTTTTCCGGGTCCGAAGTCGCGCCGTACACGGTCCACGTCCGAGCTGAAGAGACGTGCGAAGGACCGCATCGGAATGTACTCGCCGAACGGCTGGACGTGGCGCTTGTCGTACGTCTCGCCGGGCCCCTTCTTCGGATCCCACTGGATGAGGGTGTTACGCAGCTTGCCGGTGTCGGGCTCGACCACCGCCCCGATCACGGTGGGTACGCCGATGGCCTTCACCGCGTCGTCGATGACGATGCGGGCGTCGGCGTTCCGGTACGGGTCCAGGTCGGAGGAGTTCTCCGGCCACAGGACGAAGTCGGGCTGCGGCACCTTGCCCGCCTTCACGTCCTGGGCGAGTTGCTCCGTGCGGCGCACGTGGTTGTCGAGGACGGCGCGGCGCTGGGAGTTGAAGTCGAGTCCGAGTCGCGGCACGTTGCCCTGGATCGCGGCGACGGTCGCGGTGCCGTCCTCGGGCGAGTCGTCCACGAGCGGCAGGGCGGCGAAGGCGGCGGCGACGGGGACCAGGACGGTCGCGGCCGCCGCGGCGACGGCGGCCCGGGGTACCTCGCCCGTGGTGCGGTAGGTACGGAACCGGCGTACCGCTTCACAGAGCCCGAAGCCGCACAGGACCACCGCGAAGGAGAGCAGCGGTGTGCCGCCCACGGCCGCGAGCGGCAGGAACACGCTGTCCGCCTGGCCGAAGGCGATCTTCCCCCAGGGAAAGCCGCCGAACGGCACCCTGGCCCGGATTCCCTCGTCGAGGGCCCAGACCGCGGCGGCCCACACCGGCCACCAGGCGAGCCGGGAGACGGCGGCGATCCCGATGCAGCCGACCGCGATGAACAGCGCTTCGGCCGTGGCGAGCGCCAGCCACGGGACCGGACCGACCTCCTCGCCCGTCCAGTACAGCAGCGGCAGCATGAAACCGAGCCCGGCGAGGAGGCCGAGGCCGAATCCGGCGCGCAGTCTGCGTTCGTGCAGCACCCAGCCGAGCAGGGCGAAACCGGGCAGAACCAGCCACCACAGGGGTCGCGGCGGGAAGCTCAGGTACAGCAGCACTCCCGCGATCACGGCGGCGGCGGGCCGTACGAGCCGCCGCACCGGCCGTCTCCCCCCTGACGCGGGGGCGGCTGCGGGCTGTTGCGGGTCGTCGACTGACGTGATGGTGGCGCTCACCCGGCGGAGTCTACGGTGGTCGGCTGTGTGCCGGGCAGCCCCTCGGGGGTGACGGGACCCTTCTTGCCGGATCGTTTCGCCGCTTTCCCGCACAGATACGGACCCCTGTCGTTACCGTGTCTGCCAGTCCCCGACGATGGACCGGATCCGGCCATGACGAACGGGACGGTCACAGGTCGGGGGCGCACGTGACGAGTGCACCAGCGGGACAGGACCGGGCGCGGGCACGCGGGAACGCTTCCGACGGGGCCGGGGCCGTGATCCTCGCCGCCTGCGCGATCTGGCGGCGCCGCGCTCACCTCGCTCGCGATGCTGGCCGGCGTCGGCAATGCCCTGAGCTTCACTCCGGTGACCGCAGGGGCGGGTCTCCTCGCAGGGCTCGCGTCGGCCCGGCGGCCCATCGGCTACGGCTCGGCGGGGCCGGACGATGAGGACGGGACGGACGGGACGCGCCGACCGGGCGATGGCCGTCAGGCACCTGGTCCCAACGGTGTTCCCGGGCCCCGGAGGCCACGGACCGAGTCGCGGATCAGGCTCCGGCCGGCGCACCGCTCGTCGACAGGTGCAGGCGTTCGCGGATGAACCGTACGCCCGTCTCCGCGTCGTCGACCGTGATGGTGAACGTCCGGCCGTCACCGAGCCGGAGCACCAGGCCCTCGCCCCTGCGGACCACCACGGCCGTGCCTTGCTCGGGGCGCCAGCGGTAGCCCCAGCCGCCCCACTGGCGCGGGTTGACCTGGGGTACGAACTCCGCGCCCACGACCTGGGTCAGCAGAATGCGGCGGCGCGGGAGGCCCATGTGTCCGCAGCGCACTTCGAGGGCGTCCCCGTCGACCCTGACGGCCACGTTCACGAAGGCGAGGGTGCCGAACAGCATGAGCAGTCCGGCGGCGACGCAGCCGATCACGGCCATCAGCAGCGGGGCGACTCCGGACGTCCAGTTGGAGGTGACGGCCAGCTGGACGCCGAGCGCCAGGCAGGCGGCGCCCACGGCGGCGAGCACCCACTGGGCCCGGTTGGTGGCCCTGCCGATCCATACGGCGGAGTGCGGGTCGGCTCCGGGGCGCCTCGGTTTTCGGGGGTGGTCCCTCATGTCAAGCAGCGTACTCAAGAACCCGCCCGCCGGGCATGGGTCCGGTGGCCCCGCGCCGGGTCAGCGGGCGGTGCTGACGGCCCCCAGCAGCCGCCCCTCGGCGTAGCCCAGAGCGGCTTCCGGCAGCTCGGCGGTGCGGCCGCCGAGGAGCACGGTGAGACTTCCGGCCGGTTCCGCCGACGGAGCGGGTGCCACGCCGATTCGGCGCAGCGCCTGGGCGGCGACGGCGCCGGCGGAACCGTGCAGCACGACGGGCGGCAGACCGGGCTGCCGCACGGCGGCGCGGATCCGTTCGGCGACCAGCTCGTAATGGGTGCAGCCCAGGACCACGGCCCGCACCTCGCGCGGGGTGCGCGCGGCGGCCGCGGCGATGGCCCGGTCGATCGCCGGCTCGTCCGCGTGCTCCACGGCGTCGGCGAGACCCGGGCACGGGACCTCGGTGACGGCGACGGAGCGGGCGAAGTCCCGGATGAGTCCGCGCTGGTACGGGCTGCCGGTGGTGGCGGGCGTGGCCCAGATCGCTACGGGGCCGCCACCCGCGACGGACGGCTTGATGGCGGGAACGGTGCCGATGACCGGCAGCGCGGGTTCCAGCTCGGCACGGAGCGTCGGCAGGGCGTGGACGGAGGCCGTGTTGCAGGCGACGATCAGTGCGTCGGGCCGGTGGTCGGCGGCCGCCCGGGCCACGTCCAGCGCGCGGGCGGTCACGTCCTCGGGGGTACGCGGCCCCCAGGGCATGCTGCCGGGGTCACAGGAGAGCACCAGATCGGCGTCGGGCCTCAGCCCGCGTACCGCGGCGGCGGCCGCGAGCAGGCCGATTCCGGAGTCCATGAGCGCGATCTTCACCCGGTCACCATAGTCGACCGCCCTTGCGGTTCCGTCACGGTGGGGCAGACTGCGGCGGATGAGTGCCATTGCCTGGATCGCCGTGGGTTCGCTGGCCGCATGGGTGTGGCTGCTGCTGGGACAAGGGTTCTTCTGGCGGACCGACCAGCGGCTGCCGCCCCGGGAGGCCCCGGAGCACTGGCCTTCCGTGGCGATCGTCGTGCCCGCACGTGACGAGGCCGACATGCTGCCGGTGAGTCTGCCGTCGCTGATGGCGCAGGACTATCCGGGGGTCGCGGAGATCTTCCTCGTGGACGACGGCAGCGCGGACGGCACCGGGGACGTCGCCCGTGCGCTGTCCGTACGGTACGGGGGCCTGCCGGTGACGGTGGCGTCGCCCGGTGAGCCGGAGCCGGGCTGGACGGGCAAGCTCTGGGCCGTACGGTACGGGATCTCGCTGGCCCGGGCCCGGGAGCCGGAGTATCTGCTGCTGACGGACGCCGATATCGCGCATGAGCCGGACAGTCTGCGGGAGCTGGTCGCCGCTGCCGTGCCGGGCGGGTTCGACCTGGTCTCGCAGATGGCCCGGCTGCGGGTGTCGAGCGTCTGGGAGCGGCTGGTCGTGCCGGCCTTCGTCTACTTCTTCTCGCAGCTCTATCCGTTCCGGTGGGTGAACCGGGCGGGGGCGCGGACGGCCGCGGCGGCGGGCGGATGTGTGCTGCTGCGGACCGCGGCGGCGGAGCGGGCGCGGGTGCCGGAGTCGATCCGGCAGGCGGTGATCGACGACGTCTCGCTGGCGCGGGCGGTGCAGCGCAGCGGCGGGCGGATCTGGCTGGGGCTCGCGGAGCGGGTGGACAGTGTGCGGCCGTATCCGTGCCTGGCGGATCTGTGGCGGATGGTGTCGCGAAGCGCGTACGCCCAGTTGCGGCACAGTGCGCTGCTGCTCCTGGGGACGGTGCTGGGGCTCGCACTGGTCTATCTCGCGCCGCCGCTCACGCTCGTCGCGGGGCTGCTGGGCGGTGCTCCGGTGGCGGCGTGGGCGGGCGGGCTGGCGTGGGCGGTGATGGCCGGAACGTACATACCGATGCTGGGCTACTACCGGCAGTCGCTGTGGCTGGCGCCGCTGCTGCCGTTCACCGCTGTGCTGTATCTGCTGATGACGGTCGATTCGGCTGTGCAGCACCACCGGGGGCGGGGCGCGGCCTGGAAGGGACGTACGTACGCCCGTCCCGAGGCCGCGCCGGACCGGTGAGCGGAGCCGGCGGGGGCCGATGGCAGCGGTGACGGCCGGACCCCCGGGGGGTCATTTACGGCCGGGTGTCCAGTTCATGCCCCACCCGTAGGCGTAGTCGATGGTGCGCTGCGGGCTCACTCCTCGCTCGGGTACGAGGTAGCGGGCCTCGCGCTGCACCGTGAGGTCTCCCCCGTTGTTGGTGAGCAGCGCGAGCGCGCAGACGGTGGACGGGACGGTGCATTCGTCGAGCGAGAAGTCGATCGGGGCGCCGTGCTGGGGCTGGAGGGTGACGGTGGCATGGAGATCGGCGAAACTCCGGGCGCCTTCGTAGATGGTGACGAAGATCAGGACGCGGCGGAGCTTGTCCTTCTGGTCGAGGTTGACGGTGAGGTTCTCGCCGGTGGCCACCGCGCCGGTACGGTCGTCGCCGTCGAGATGGATATAAGGGGGCTGCCGGAGCGCGCCGAACGCGTTCCCAAGTGCCTGTACGACTCCCTTGCGGCCGTCGGTGAGTTCGTAGAGGGCGCAGAGATCAAGGTCGAGGTCCGCGTGGTTGGCGACCGCTCTGCCGAGTTTGCTTCCCCAGCCCTTGAACTGTTTGCGCACTTCCCAGTTGAGGTTGACCCGGAGGGCTCCCGAAGTGCCGCCCTGTTTGGCGAGGGAGACCGATGGCGCCTCCTTGGTGAGAGTCACCTTGGAGAGCCGGACGGGCGGGGCGGCGGGAGGCACGGGAGGGGCCGGAGGTGATGCCGGAGGTGCGGGCGGAAACAGCGGTGCGGGCGGTGACGGATGGTCAACCCGCGTTACCTGGTGGGGCTGTTGAGGTGACGTCGGTTGGTGATACGGCTGGGGCCGCTGTGGTTCATCGACGGAAATACCGAAATCCGTCGCGAGACCTTCGAGGCCGGTGTCGTACCCCTGGCCGACGGCGCGGAATTTCCACGCGCCCTGGCGCCGGTAGAGCTCGCCGAGAATGAACGCGGTCTCGACCGTCGCGTCCGCGCTGTCGAAGCGGGCGATCTCCGAGCCGTCCGCCGCGTCCGCGATCCGTACGTACAGTCCCGCCACCTGCCCGAAGGTGCCCCCGTCCGCGGAGGCGGCGAGGACCACGCGGTCGATGGCCGGCTCGACGCGCGCCAGATCGACGGCGAGGCTGTCCGTCACCGTGTCACCGGCGGTTCGCTTGCCCTCGTGGCGTACCGCGCCGGACGCGTGGGAGGGCTGGTTGTAAAAAACGAAGTCGGTGTCGCCGCGCACCTTTCCCGACACGAGAAGGAGCGCCGAGCCATCCACGTCCGGCGAGCCCGGGGAGGTGCGCCACCCCATTTCGACCCGCACGGCGCGAGCCGTCACCGGAACATTGGCACCTTTTAGCATGGTCATGCTCGCCCCCATCGCGAGTCCGGCTGCCCGAAGGTTTTCTCCGCCAACCTAATCCCCCGCCCGCCACGGAGCACACAGCGGTGCGGTCACCATCCGGCGATCCGCCGGCAGCCCCCCCGGGAACTCGCCCTCCACACGATCCTGACGCCTCCCGGCGCCCTTTCGACCGGGCCCAAAAACCGCTTCCGTTCGCCTCCCTCAGCCGCTCAACCGGCCGCGACGCGGTACTTGCGCACCGACAGCCAGGAGAACAGCGCCAAAATCAGCAGCGACCAGAGTGTGGACGCCTCGACCGGATGCCGCATCGGCCAGGAGTGCCCGCCGTCGGCCCCGGGGTTGCCGAACAGTTTCCGGCAGGCCTGGACGGTCGCGCTGAACGGGTTCCAGTACGCGATCGCCTGCAGCCAGCCTGGCATGGTGTTCACCGGGACGAAGGCGTTGGAGAGGAAGGTGAGCGGGAAGAGCCAGATCAGGCCCGCCGAGGTGGCCGCCTCCGGGCTGCGCACCGACAGGCCGATCAGCGCCCCGATCCAGGAGAAGGCGTAGCCCAGCAGGAGCAGCAGCACGAAGGCGCCCAGCGCCTGGAGCACCCCGTGGTGCACCCGCCAGCCCACCAGCAGCGCCACCATCGCCAGCACCAGCAGGATGAAGGCGGTCTGCACCGCGTCGGCCAAGGTCCGCCCGGCGAGCACCGCTGAGCGCGCCATGGGCAACGAGCGGAAGCGGTCCACCAGGCCCTTGGTCACGTCCTCCGCGATGCCGGCCGAGGCTCCGGCCACTGCGAAGGTGACCGTCTGGGCGAAGATCCCAGCCATCAGGAACTCCCGGTAGCCGCCGCCCGGTACCCTGATCGCGCCGCCCATCACGTACGAGAAGAGCAGCACGAACATCACCGGCTGCATCAGCCCGAAGACCACGATCTCGGGAATCCGGGCCATACGGCGCAGGTTCCGCCGGGCGATCACCCAGGAATCGCGCGCCATCCGGACGACTCCGCCACGCGGGTGCGGAATTGCGTGTTCTGCTGCTCCGGTGGTGTCGGCTGCCATGGTCCTGCGTCCTTTCCGGGGTCGGCCTCCCCGGGTGGGCCGCCGCCCACCCACACCAGGATGGAGCGCACCTTCCGGCACCGCTCGGCAACGGCGAACTCGACCGCGGTGGGCATTTCGGTCCACAACTGCGGTGGGCCTTGCGGCGCCCGGGCCCGATGCGGTCCGAGGTGTCCCCTCCTGCCGAGGACGCGGGAGGCAGGAGGCGGGAATGCCCCGTGTTCGTTCGCCCGGGATGCGGACCGCCCGGGTCTGATGAAACTCTGGGAAAGGGCCCGACCGGCTTCCTGTTTCGGCTCAGCCGCCGGAATCCGCAGGCCGTCTGCAACGCCCGAGGATCACAAGAGCCCCCGGCCGCCCTCCGTCCGGCCGCCCTCCGGCCGGACGGACGTCACCCGATCGGCCCGCACTCCGGCACGCACGCTCACACTCCCGCACAGGACCAGCACCGTTCGCGCATTCTCTGCTTGATCGAGGTGGTACCCGTGGATCTCAGGATGTCGGTCGAAGACCGGGAAGAGTTCCTTGCCGGCCTCCACGTGGGAATCCTGGGGGTGGACGATCCACGCCACGGCGGTGGGCCGTTGCTGGTTCCGCTCTGGTACTCCTACCGGCCCGGTGAGCTGGTAGCGATCCAGACCGGGCGGAAGACGCTGAAAGCGCGCCTCATCCGCGACGCCGGGCGATTCAGCCTCTGCGTGCAGGACGAGTCGGCCCCGTACCGCTATGTGAGCGTGGAGGGGCCGGTGGTGGGCGTCGAGGATCCGCTGCCCCCGGCCGAGCACGAGGCGCTGGCCCACCGGTACCTGGACACGGACACCGCGTCGGCGTACCTGGCGGCCAATCACGAGCAGCTGGCCGACAACATCCTCATCCGCATGCGACCCCAGACATGGAGGACAGCCGACTTCTCCGCCTTTGCCGCGGAGTTCGAGACGTAGTCCTTCGGGCAGCAGGTGGTTCACGTGCACCAGAGACGGGATATCCCGATGGTCACTGACCCGATGACGCTTCCGGCGGCGGCAGGGAACACGGGGACGGTGGTGTATCCGCGCGATCACTGTCTGCATGAGCTGTTCGACGCCCAGGCGGGGCTCCGCCCGCGGGCGACCGCCTCCGTACAGCACGACCGCAGCATCAGCTACGGCGAGCTCAAGGCCCGCTCCGACGCGCTGGCCGCCCGGCTGCTCGATTCCGGGGTGCGCAACGGCGACGGGGTCGGTGTATGCGGGGGCCGGTCTCTGGAAGCGCTGGTCGCCTTTCTGGGCATCCTCAAGACCGGTGCGGCGTACGTCCCGCTCGACGACGCCTCACCGCCCGGGCGGCTGCAGGCGATGGCCGAGGACGCCGGGGTGCACACCGTGGTGACGCTGCCCGGCAGTGTCTGCCGCATCCGGCGGGTGCGTACCCGCATCAACCTGGGTGGGTCGGCGCCGACTGCGCCGGTCGCGGTCCCGCAGGCCGGGGTACACCCCGGGGACTGCGCCTATGTGATGTTCACCTCCGGCTCGACAGGCCGTCCCAAACCTGTGGCGATTCCGCACTGCGGCGTGATCCGGTTGGCCGCCTCCGACCTGGTGTGGCAGCGGCCGCGGCCCGGTGAGCGGGTGCTGCACGCGTACGGCCTCTCCTCGGACGCCTCCACGATCGAGATCTGGCCCTCGCTGCTCGCCGGTGCCTGCGTGGTGATCGCTGATCAGGAGGAGCTGCTGTCACCGGCCGCTCTGGAGTCCCGGCTGCTGTCCGAGCGGGTCAGTATCGCCTATCTGACCACGGGGGTGTTCCACCACATCGGGCGCACCAGACCGTCGGCACTGCGGTCCCTGCGGTTCGCCTCGGCCGGCGGCGAGGCGATGGATCCGGAGCTGGCCCGCGCGATACTGGTGGCCTGCCCGGACACCACCGTGGTCAACTTCTACGGTCCGACCGAGAACAGCGTGGTCTCCACCGCACACCTGGTGCACGATCTGCCTCCCGGGGCGACGGCGGTGCCGATCGGCCACCCACTGGAGAACTCCACCTGTTACGTGGTGCGCGCGGACGGCACGCTCGCGGACGTCGGTGAGGAAGGTGAACTCCTCGTCGGCGGAGACGGGCTCGCACTGGGGTACCTCGGCGACCCCGAGCTGACCGCCGAGCGCTTCGTCGACAACCTCTTCGAGCCCGGTACGCGGCTCTACCGCACCGGTGACCGGGTGGTCCGGCGCACGGACGGCGTACTGGAGTACCGGGCGCGGGTGGACCGGCAGATCAAGCTGCGCGGGCACCGCATCGAGCCGGACGAGATAGAGGCCCGGCTGCGGGCGAATGACGCAGTCGGCGAGGCCGTCGTCGAACTGGTGGGCGACAGCATGATCGGGTACGTGACACCGGCCCACCCCGGTCAGGCGCTGCCGGTGGACCGCATCCGCGGCGGTCTCGCGGCGTGGCTGCCCGCAGCCGCGGTGCCCGCGCGGCTGGTGGAGGTCGGACAGTTCCCGGTGACCGCGGGAGGCAAGGTCGACCGTCGCCGGCTGCGCAGGCTGGCGGCCACGAAGGCGGCCACCACCGCGGCACCGGAGGGGCGCCCGGGGCTCGGTCCGCAGGACTCACTGGCACAGGTGTGGCAGGTGGTGCTGGGTGTGCACCCGGCACCCGGTGACAGCTTCTTCGACATCGGCGGCGACTCCCTGCTGGCAGCCGAGGTCGTCACCCGCACGCTGGCCTCCTTCGACCTCGACGCCCGGCACGGCCGCACTCTGATCCACAGTCTGCTGCGCTCCCCCACCCTGGAGGACTTCACCGCCGCCGTCATCACCCTCACCGCTGTCAAGGACCAGCAGGCCGAAGGTGCTGCCGACGCCGGCACTGTGGATTTCCGTGCCGAGGCGCGGTTGGGCTTCGTCCTGCCGCAGCGGCGCGGACCGGAGCCGGACTGGCAGCACCCCCGGGAGGTGCTGCTGACCGGCGCTTCCGGCTTCGTCGGCGCCTTCCTGCTGGATCGGCTGCTGCGTCGTACGGGCGCCCGCGTGCACTGCCCGGTGCGCAGCCGCGACTGTGCGCACGCCCGGCAGAAGGTGATGCGGAACCTGGCCCGCTTCGGCCTCGCCACCGCGGAAGCTGCCGACCGCATCGTGTGCTTCCCCGCAGAACTCGGCGAGCCCGGCCTCGGCCTGGAACCAGGCCGCGCCGAGGAGCTCGCCGACGCCCTCGACCTGGTGATCCACTCGGCCGCGCAGGTCAACTTCCTCTACCCGTACGAGGCGATGCGCCGCGCCAACGTGGAGGGCACCAGGCAACTCATCCGGCTGGCAGCCGGGCGGGCCGTGCCCGTGCACTTCCTTTCCACCATCGCGGTGCTGGCCGGCTTCGGCATCGCCGGCGTACGGCACGTGGACGAGGACCTGCCGCTCGATCACGCCGACCAGCTCACGATGGGCTACGCCGAGAGCAAGTGGGTGGCCGAAGAGGTGCTGCGCGACGCCGCGGACCAGGGTCTGCCGGTGGCGGTCTACCGGCCGTACGAGATCACCGGTGACCGGCACACCGGCGCATGCAACACCGACACCGCGATCTGCTCGCTGTTCAAGACGATTACCGAGACCGGGCTGGCCCCCGACATCCCGCTGCCGCTGGACTTCGTCCCGGTGGACTTCCTCACCGACGCGGTGATGCACATCGCCACCGCGCACCGCACCACCCGCCGGACCTACCACATGACCAACCCCCGCCCGGCGAGCTTGCGCGACATGCTCGACCGGATGGACGCGGGCGGCCATCGGATCGACCGGCTCCCCTACGAGGAGTGGGTGGGCGAACTCGTCCGCCATGTGGCGCAGCACCCCACGAGCCCCACCGCCCCGTTCGTCTCCCTCTGCGTGGACCGCTGCAAGCAGGCGGACATGTCCGTCAAGGAGATGTACTTCGAGGGCACGTTCCCGACCGTGGGGCGTGCCAATGTCGAGCGTGACCTGGCCGCCACGGGCCTGCGCTGCCCGCCTGTCGACACGGAACTCCTGGACCGCTACCTGGAGTACTTCTACGCCACCGGCTACATCGAGCGCCCGTAGTCGGCGCAACCTCGGAAGAGGAGCGAGCATGACCCCACAGCCACCCAGCGCCCCCGGTCCCGAGGCGGATGTCCTGGACTTCCCGCTCCCACCGCCGGGCACCATGGGGCCCCCTGAGAAGTGCGCGCAGCTGCGCGCAAGCTGCCCCATGGCCAGGGTCAGGCTGCCGATGGACGCGACCGCCTGGTACGCCACCCGGCACGAGGACGTCCGGGAGCTGCTCGCGGACCCCCGGCTGATCAGGCCGACCATCAATGACTGGCCTTCCCGCCCCGGGCAGACCGCCGACGACGGGCCGCGCCTGGTCACGATCGCGGAAGTGGACGGCCCCCGGCACGCGGCCCTGCGCCGGGCCCTGGCCGAGCCGTTCAGCTCCCGGGCCGTGCGGGGCCACCTGCCGCGCATCCGGCAGTCGGCCGACCGGCTGCTGGAAGCGTTCCAGAAAGGCGGCAGACCCGGCGATCTGGTCGCCGGGTTCACCGCCCCCTTCCCCCTGCTCGTGCTGTGCGACCTGGTGGGCATCCCCTACGAGGACCGGGACTGGTTCCTTCCGGTGCTGGATGCGGCCCTCAGCGGGATGGTGACCGTGCAGGAGGGGCGCCGGGTCACCGACCTGCTGGACGAGTACGTGGCCGGACTGATCGCCCAGAAGCGAAACCGGCCCGGCGACGACGTCCTGACCCAACTGGTCCGCGACTGCGACGACGGAGCGCTGACCCATGACGAGGTGATGGCCTTCGGGCTGTCCATGCTGACCGTCGGCTTCGGCATCAGCAGCTTCTTCCTGGCCAACTCGGTGCACACCCTGCTGGACCGGCCGGAGCAGTGGGTCCGCCTGCGCGACAACCGGGAGTTGATGCCCGGCGCGGTGGAGGAGTTCCTGCGCTTCATGCCGGTGATGAACGGCACCCTGATCCTCCTGGCCACCGAGGACATCGGACTGCACGGGCAGACGATCCGCAAGGGCGACGCCGTCATCCCCGTGCCGGCCTCCGCCAACCGCGACGAGCGGGTCTTCGCCGACGCCGACCGGCTCGACCTGCGCCGGACCGGAAACAGCCATCTCGCCTTCGGCCGGGGGACCCACAACTGCCTCGGCACCCACCTGGCACGCGCCGAACTGACCGTGGGACTGCAGGCGTTGCTCGACCGCTTCCCCCGGCTGCACCCGGCCGAAGGACAGGAACCCCGTTGGGACGACGAATCCGTGACCAAGTCACCGCTGTCCCTCCCGGTCAACTGGTGAACCCGGCCACCCCGCACCCGACCAGGGGAGCACCGATCGTGAGCAGCACACCGCCAGAACCCGTCATCGACACGTCCACCATCGACATGCCCCTCCCGCCACCGGGCACCATGGGGCCGCCCACGCAGTACGGGTGGCTGCGCCGGGAGTGCCCGCTGGCCGAGGTCCGGCTGCCGATCGGCGCCACCGCCTGGTACGCCACCCGGTACGAGGACGTCCGGGACCTGGTCGCGGACCCCCGGCTGATCAGGCCGACCATCAACGACTGGCCGCCCCGGCCCGACCGGGCCGTCGACGACAAACCGGGCCTGATCACGATGATGGAACTGGAGGGGCCCCGGCACGCCGCCCTGCGCCGGGCCCTGGCCGAGCCGTTCAGCGTCCGCTCCATCCGGCGCCGGCTGCCGCACCTGAGGCAGTCGGCCGACCGGCTGCTGGAGGAGTTCGTCGGCGGTGGGCAACCCGGCGACCTGGTCGCCGGGTTCCTGGAGCCCTTTCCACTCCTGGCCATGTGCGATCTGGTGGGCATCCCCTACGAGGACCGCGCGTACTTCCTGCCCAGGGCGGATGCCGCCCTCGGGGCCATGGTCACCCTGGACGAGGGCCGCGAGGTCACCGCCCAACTGCGCGGCTACATCTCCTCGCTGCTCGACCACAAGCGACGAAAGCCCGCCGACGACATCCTCACCGGGCTGGTCCACGAGTGCGGGCACGAGGCCCTGGACGGGGAGAGCGTGGTGGACTTCGGGCTCTCCATGCTGGTCGCCGGCTACCGGACGAGCACCATGTTCCTGGCCGACGCCGTGGTGGCCCTGCTGACCGTGCCAGGTCAGTACGCCCGGCTGCGCGACGACCGCGGCCTCATGCCCGGCGCGGTGGATGAACTTCTGCGCTACATACCGGTCATGAACGGTGTCGTGGTCCTCCAGGCCGTCGAGGACTTGGAGTTGCACGACCAGAGGATCCACGCGGGCGACGCCGTGCTGCCCGTCCTCGCCGCGGCCAACCGCGACGAGCGGGTGTTCACTGACGCCGAACGGCTCGACCTGTGCCGCACGGACAACCCTCACCTCACCTTCGGCCGAGGAGCGCACAACTGCATCGGCGCACACCTGGCGCGGGCCCAGATGACCGTGTGCCTGGAGGCACTCCTCGACCGCTTCCCGGCCCTGCACGTGCCGCATGGACAGCCCCCCACCTGGGACGACGAATCCCCCAGCAAGTCACCCCTCACCCTCCCCGTCGGCTGGTGAGCAGCTCCTCGCCGAAGTCGTCCCCTGCCCGTCCGACGGATCGCGGTGGCGGTAATCTCCCTGGTCGAACGCTGCCCCTGTCACCGCCCTGCCGAGGCCATCGGCTTCACGGGCAGCGGCCTCATCCTTCCCGACGTCGGCTCTGCCCGGCCGCAGGACCTCCAGTACCTGTCCTTCGTACTGCCGTGCGTGATCGTTGTCTTGGAGGAGGCGGGTGGTGCTGTCGGTGTCAGGAGCGGCGGACCTCTTCGTATGAAACCGCGGCCTGCTCACTGGGCCGGTGGAGGCGATCGCGTCGGCGCGGGTGGCACTGACGTCTGTGGGCCGCAGAGCGTGCGCGGCGAAATGAGACGCGAGCGTCATCGAAGATCACGACTGGGCGCCGTGTAGATCATTTAGGGTGAGGCATCGTCGTAGCGTCCCCGGTTCAACTTTCACATGATAAAGCCCAGTTCGAGTGTGCGGGCGGTCCGCGTGGCCGTTCGTTCGCAGGGCGGGGGACTCTGCGCTCCGTCTCCCGAAAGGAAGCACATGCCTCAGCACGTCCGGTTCGACCTCCCCTTCAACACTCCCGTCAGCCCGCATCTGGAGTACGCCCGCGACCGCCATCTGCTCTGGGTGCGGGAGAGGGGGCTGGTGCGCAGCCAGGCCGGCTTCGAGGAGTACCAGTCCTGGGACCTCTCAGAGGCCGCGGCCCGCACCTACCCGCACGCCTCGGCGGACGACCTGGTTGTTCTGATGAATTGGTTCTCCCTGGCCTTTCTTTTCGACGACCAGTTCGATGCCGGCCGGGCGGACCGGGCGGACCGGATAGCGGAGGTGGCGCGGGAGCTGATCGCCACGCCACTGCGCCCGGCGGGCACCGCGCCACGGGTGGTCTGCCCCATCACCCTGGCCTGGGTGGAGGTCTGGGAATATCTGTCGAATGGGATGTCCCTGACATGGCAGGCACGGTTCGCCGCCTCCTGGGGGCGGTTCCTGGTGGCGCACTGTGAGGAGGTGGACCTCGCAGCCCGTGGGATGGCCGCGACGCTCGGACTGGACGCGTATGCCGACTTCCGGCGCCGCACCGTCGGCATCCATCACAGCATCGACGCGGGCGAGCGCAGCCGCGGCTTCGAAGTGCCGGCTGCGGCGATGGCTCATCCGCTGATGGAACGGATGCGGGATCTGGCCGCGGACACCATTGGGTTCATGAACGACATCCACTCCTTCGAGCGCGAGCGGCGTCGCGGGGACGGCCACAACCTCATCGCCGTCCTGCGCCGGGAGCGGGACTGCTCGTGGCAGGAGGCCGCTGACGAGGCGTACCGCATGACGACCGGCTGCCTCGACGAGTACCTCGGCCTTGAGGCCCGCGTCCCGCAGATGTGCGACGAACTGGGCCTCGACGCGGATGAGCGGGCCCGGGTGGGGATGGGCGTGGAAGGCGTCCGCCACTGGATCAACGGCAACTACGAATGGGCACTGACCACCGGCCGGTACGCCGCGGACAAGGACGGCCCGGTGGCCACCGCCGAGCTGGCCGGGCGGGGATCGGTGGACGACCTTCTGACCATGTGAGGCGAGCGCACCGCCCTGCCGGGCGGTGCGGTCAGACGGCGAATTCGACCGGCAGGCTGTCCAGCCGCGACTCCCAGGTGGAGGCCGTGGAGGTGAGTTCCGACGGCGACACCGCCAGGCGCAGCCCCGGCAGCCGGTGCAGCAGGACGTCGACCGCCGTCTCGATGATGGCCTGGCCCAGGTTCTGTCCGGGGCATTCGTGCGGGCCGGCGCTGAAGGCAAGGTGCGAGGCGTTGCCCTGGACCGAGATACCGGTGTCGGGGCGGATCTCGGGGTCGTGGTTGCCGGCCGCGAGGCCCAGCACGAGCAGATCGCCCTCTTTGACCGGGCAGCCGCCGAGTTCCAGGTCGGCGGTGGCGAACCGCCCCGGCAGCACCGCGAGCGGCGGGGAGTTCCACATCACCTCCTCCACGACCGCGGACAGGTTCAGCTGCCCGCTCACCAGACCGGACAGCCAGGAGGCGTCGGTGAGGACGAGCTGGAGCGCCCGGGCCAGCAGGTTACTGGTCGTGGTGTGGGCTGTAATCAGCACCAGGCGCAGGTGGTTGACGATCTCCTCCTCGTCGAGACCGGAGTGGTGCTCGATGAGGCCGGAAGCGAAGTCGGATCCGGGTTCCGTGCGTTTGCGCGCGGCGAGTTCGCCGAGGATGCCCATGATGCGCTCGTTGTGCGTGAGGGCGTCCGCGCCGCCCTTGATCACCTGCTTGCTTGACTCGGCGAGGCTGCGCCCTTCTCTCTCGGCGAGTCCGAAGACGCGGGTGAGGACGAGCATCGGCAGGTATTCGGCGAAGTCGGCCACCAGGTCGGCCCGGCCGGTGTCGGCGAACGCGTCGATCTGCTTGTTCGCGAAGTGCGTGATATGACGTCGGATACCCCGGCCGGCTACGGCGTACAGGTTGTCGGTCACCGCCCCGCGCAGCCGGCGGTGCGGTTCGCCGTCCTGCGAGACGCAGTCCGGGCGCCAGCCCACCATCTGCATCAGCGGGGACGTCGCGTCGATCCGGCCCTCCCTGAAGTCCCGCCAGATCCGCGAGTCACGGCTGAACTGCAGGGGGTTGTCCAGCACCCGCCGGTTCTCCCGGTAACCGAGCACCAGCCAGGCGGGGACGTCTCCCTCCAGCAGCACGGGCGCGACGGAGCCGTACTCCCCCCGCAGCCGTTTGTAGATGATGTGGGGATCGGTCGCCACCGCGGGGCCGTAGAGCCGGATGGCGTCCTCACCGTGGGCGACGGGGCATCCGCCGTCAACGGGTCCGGGCAGGGTCTGGTCGTTCATCGGAGCTCCAGGGCGGCGACCGAGCGGTCCTTCAGATGCCGAATCAGGGTGACGAGCACATCACGGCTGGCGGCCCGGTCGCGGGCGTCGAAGGAGACGACCGGCGTATGCGGGGGGATGTCCAGGGCGTCGCGGATCTCATCGACCGGGTAGTCACAGGAGTCAGGGAAGACATTGAGCGCGATGACGAAGGGAACCTTCTGCCGCTCCATCTCCTCGATCGCCCGGAAGCTGGAGGCCAGCCTCCGGGTGTCCACCAGGACGACCGCACCGAGCGCACCCTTGAACAGACCGTTCCACAGGAACCAGAACCGCTCCTGGCCGGGCGTACCGAACAGGTACAGCATCAGCGAGTCGTTGAGGCCGATCTTGCCGAAGTCCAGGCTGACGGTGGTCTGTGTCTTCTCGGCGACGCCGACGAGGTGGTCGACGTCGGCGCTGGCCTCGGTGAGAGTCTCCTCGGTGGTCAGCGGCTTGATATCGCTGACCGAGCGGACCATGGTGGTCTTGCCCGTGCCGAAGCCTCCGGCGATCATCACCTTCACCGAGCGGGTGCCCCCGGCACCCGACCGCCCGGGTTGGTCAAAGCCTTTGAAGTCCACTGAGTACCTCCTCAAGGAGCGCCAGGTCGGGCCCGCGCCCGGCGTCGTGTGCCGGGATGGGGTCACGGGCTTCGATACGGCCCGCCTGGAGCAGGTCGGACAGCAGCACCGCGAGAATGTTGAAGGGCAGATGGAGGTGGGCACCGAGTTCCGCCACCGCCAGCGGATCGCGGCATCGCCGAAGGATCTCCTCGTGCTCGTGCTGCATACCCGGTAGGGGGACAGCCCGTGAGACCACGAGGGTCGCCACGTCGAGAGTCGACGCCGAACCGCCCGGTCCGCTGCGCCCTCCGGTGAGGACGTAGTAGCGCTCAAGACCGGACGGGTCGGCCGGCCCGCGGAGAGCACTCATCCAGAGCGCTCCTCCAGGCGCGGCGTGGTGCCGAGGAGTTCACCCATTCTGCGGGCGAGGTCCCTCATCTGGTGACCGAGCAGGCCCTGGTCGAGGCCCTCGCGGGCCAGGACACCGAGATACGCCTCCATGCCCGCGCGGACCACGAAGAGGTGCCCGCCGTCCACTTCGATCATCGCCAGTCGCAGCTGCCCCGCGTGCTGCGGGAACTGCTCGGCAACCGGTTGGGCCAGGGCCTGCAGCCCGGCCACCACGGCGGCGAAGCGGTCCACGTCGTCGGGGTCTTCGGCGCCGTGGGCGGTGATGGCCTTGCCGTCGCTGGAGGCCACGAGGGCGAAGCGGATCTCCTGGATGCTCTCCACAAGGTCGCGCAGCGCCCAGCTCACGTCTGTTCCCTGGTGCGTCATGGGGACTAGTCGCTCTCTTCAGTACGGTGCTCGGTGGACGCTCCACCGGCGGTCGTGTCACGGTCGCCCGCGGCCTCGGGGGTCGGGGACGCGCAGGCCGACGGGCCGGGGTCGCGTCCAGCTGCGGCAAAGGCAGCGAGGCCGGCGAAGGAGGCGTCCGGCGGAACGGCGGAGACGGCAGCCCGGTCGGCGCGCTCGGACGGCGTCGATCCGGTAGCCGGCTCACCGCGTCGGCTCCGGCGCCGGGGCAGACCGCCCGGCGTGGTGTCCACGGCCTCATCGGCGGGGGCAGAGACGGCGACCGGTCCGTGCTCCGGGGCCGCCTGTGCGACGGCGGGCGGGGCGTCCCCGGCCGACGCGGTCTCCGGAGCGGTGACGGCGGGCGCGGGGGGCGAGGCGAGAGCCGGCAGCGGGCTGAAGTACTTGTGCGGTACGACGACCACGACGGAGGTGCCCAGCCACGGCGAGTCGGCGAAGGTGACGCGGATGCCGTAGCGGCGGGCGAGGATACCGACGACGCGCAGACCGATGTTCGCGTCCTCCGAAATACCGCCGAGGCCCGCGCCGGGCGCGGAGCCCGCGAGGGCGTGTTCGGCCTCGCTCTTCTTCTCCTCGCTCAGGCCCTTGCCGGAGTCCTGGATCTCGATACCGACGCCGTTGGGGACCTCCTTGCCGGAGACAACCACCGGCTCGGCGGGCGGCGAGTACCGCGCGGCATTGTCCAGCAGGTGGGCGAAGATCAGCGTCAGATGGTCCACCAGGCCGCCGTCGACACCCAGTTCGGGCAGATGGCGCACCTGGACGCGTTGAAAGTCCTTGATCCGGCCGATGCCGCCGCGCACCACACTCAGCAGACGCTGCGGATCCTGCCACTGCCGGCCCGGGCGGTCGGAGCCGCCGAGCACGCCGATGCTGGCGGCGAGGCAGTCGGCGGGGCCGATGGCCTGGTCGAGTTCCATCAGGCCCCCGGCGACGGCCGGCAGCCGGCCATGCTCGCCCTGCATGTCGTGCAGCCGGCCACGGAGCTTGCTGGTCAGGACGTGGATGCGGTTACCGACACCGATGACCGCCTGTTCGGCGGAGGTCGAGCGGTCGATCTCGGCCTCGATACCGATCAGCGCGGTCCTGATGACCTTGCCCAGTTCGGCCTGCAGGTCGGCACCGGCCTTCACGCGCTGCTCGACGGCCGGCAGAATGTCGTCGATGGCGTCGCCGGCGCGCAGCCGCCGCATCGCGTCGGGCAGTTGCTCCTCGCCGAGCCGGGACACCGCGGCCAGATAGTGGTCCACGCGCTCCTGCAAGGACTCGGCCTGCTCAGCGAACCGGGTCTCGAACGCCGTGGCCTGCTCCGCCAGCTGCGCCTCGTACGTCCGCGCCTGCTCGGCGAGCTGTCCCTCCTGGGCGGCGAGCTGGGTGACGAAATTCCGCTCCATGCCGGCCACATGCTGCTGCCACTGCTGAGAGTGCTCGGCCTGTGCGTTGCGGTGAGCCTCCTCGGCTCGGCTCAACTGCGCGCGGGTGCGCAGGAGAAGGCGTACGCACACGGTGCCGGCCGCCGTCACCGCAAATCCGGCGACGGCCGCGGTTATCCGCTCCGAGCTCATGAACGTGGCGGCTATCGTCCCGCCTCCCAGGCCCAGTGGCATCAGCCACCAGCTGTGCCAGGCGACAGGGGCCCGCGCAGCCGGAGGCGGAGTGGCGAGTTCCATCTGCATCCTTCGAAGCAAAACGATTGAACAGGGGAGTGCGCAAGGACCGCACTGATGACTACGCACCACGAGCCGATCGCTTACGATCGGTCAACTCGTGGGCACCACCGGGAGCTTATCGGTTACGAACCCTAAAAGATCAATTCCGCGAAGTTGCGGGACCGAGGATCCCGCTGCGCTCCGCCCTGGGCCTGGCGAGCAGCATCAGATGATCGCTCTCCAGCCACGACTCATAGCCCACATGCCCGCCGCCGGTCGCCGACCAGTACCAGCCGCACCAGTCGCCCTGATTCCGAAAGCGAACCGGCGTTCAGGCCGTACGCCTCGGAGCGCACCGGCCACAGCCCCACAAGGGCTGTGGCCGGGCTGTGGCGTTCTGCAACAGCCCGGCCACACCGGCTGCCGCTGGTGAGAGCGCGGACACCTCCCGCGTGCAGGTCATGCTCAAGGGGGCCGGGACCAGCGGCCCGAACCCGAAGGCGCTGTTGCAGTACTTCTGTTTCCGCAGTTCATTGATACCGCCCACGGCCGGCCGGTCGCCGCGCAGACCGGGCTGCTCAGCATGCCGCACCTGACCGCATGCTCCGTTGTCTGCCTTGCCGTCGGTGTCCTGGTCCGCGCAGTCCCGAAGACCCGGCCTCGGCCGCCCTGGCCGTCACCCGCATCAGCGGTGCCATGATGATCGTCATCGGCGCCTTCCGCTCGTGGAACGCCTGGCCGGCTGAGGAACTTGTCCCACTCCACCCGACACGGACTCGAAGGAGAGCATGTACGTGGAAGACCAGACGCAGCAGGAACAGGCAAGCCCCGCCGTGCAGAAGCGTGTCCAGGACAGCTTCGACCGCCAGGGCCTCATGGCCCACCTCGGCGCGCGCCTCGCACACATCGGCCCAGGCCGCGTGCACATCGTTCTTTTGGCCCGTCCAGAGGTGTCCCAGCAGCACGGCTACGTCCACGCGGGAGCGACCAGTGCCATCGCGGACAGCGCCGGCGGTTACGCGGCGCTCACGCTGTTCTCCGAGGACTCCGACGTCCTCACCGTCGAGTACAAGATCAACCTCCTCGCACCCGCCGTCGGCGACCATCTGGAGGCGGTCGGCACCGTCCTGAAACCCGGACGCACCCTGACTGTCTGCCAGTTGGAGGTGTACGGCGTCCGGGAAGGTGGCGAGCGCAAGCTCGTCGCCAACGGACAGCAAACGCTGATCCGCATCAGCAGGCCCGCCCAGTGAGCCCCCCGTCGTCTCTTGCGATCTTGTGCGGCCTCTTGGCGTAATCGCTGCCGTTCGAGAGCCTCGTTCTTCCTCCGCTGAGTCCGAGCAGTCGCAAACGCCGTCAGACCGCTGCCCAGCAGAGTGCACGGGCGTCACGTCCCCGACCGTGAAGATGCCGAACTGCATGGGTCTCTCATCTTTCCGGCAATCGTGTGCGGTGGGGAACGCTGGGCGCCGGCCGCACGGGCGTCATGACTGTGCGCGCACGGGATCGAGTCCTCCAGCGCCCGTCTCGGGCGAGTCTGCGTCATGCGCTGCTGTGTGTGACGGATGGTTACCGTCGGGGCCGGCTTCGGATCCGATGCCCCGCTGCAGAGAAGGGAGTTCATCCATGGCGCATGAGCAGATCCTGGTGCTTGCCGCGACGGGCGGGCAGGGCGGTGCCGTGACCGACGCGCTGCTCGCCCGCGGGGCCCGGATCAGGGCGCTGGTCCGCGACCCCGGCCGGAGTGCCGCGCGGCAACTGGCCGACCGGGGTGTGGAGGTGGTTGCGGGTTCCCTGAACGATCCCGGGTCGCTCGCCGCGGCCATGAAGGGGGTGGCCGGTGTCTTCGCGTTCACCACCCCCTTCGAGGCCGGTGTCGAGGCGGAGGTGGACCAGGGGCGGGCGATCCTCGCCGCAGCAGCGCAGGAGCACGTTCCACATCTCGTGTTCAGCTCGGTCGCCGGGGCCGACCAGGACAGCGGGGTACCGCATTTCGAGAGCAAGGCGCGCATCGAGGCGGAACTGGCCGCGGGCGATGTGCCGTACACAATCCTGGGGCCGACGTACTTCTTCGACAACGCGCTCGGCGGAGCGCGGCGCATCCTCGACGGCGTGCTCGATCTCCCGCTGCCGCCCGATCGGCCATTGCAGCAGCTCGCCCGGCCCGACCTCGGCGCGTTCGCCGCGGACGTGCTGCTCGACCCCGCTCCGTACATCGGACAGCGCATCGAGCTGGCCGGCGACGCACCCACTCCCACACAGATGGCGACCGCGCTCGGCGCGGCGCTGGGACGGGAGGTCCGCCACGAGTACGTCCCGCTGACGGCCATCGGCAATCCGGACATGCACGCGATGTGGACGTTTCTGAACGGCCCCGGCTACCGCGTCGACATCCCCGCCCTCCATGCCGCCCACCCGCAGATCCACTGGACCGGCTTCGCCGACTGGGCGCGCCGCACCTGGGCCACCGGGGGCTGAACCGGGCCGTCCGCAGACCGGCCGGCTCGCCGGGCCGCGCGCACGAGCATGCCCGGCGAGCCCCGCCGCCCCCGGGTCTCACGCATTCACGCGATGTGGCGAACATGCCCCACTGGCACGGTGTGTCCGGAAAGCGCACTGATCGAAGGGCGGAGATCATGTCGCCGCATTCATCCCTGCCGGAACCCGGGCCTTCGCGCACCCCTGCACCACGCGCGCGGTGCCCACCCCCCGACGCGTTCCGGCGAGAGCGCTGTGGCTGGAGGCGGTTCCCTCCTCATCTCGGATTCGACCGAGGCCTCGACAGCATCCGCCCGGAACGAGCGAGCCGCTCGTGTCCGATTCGCTCGGCAGCGTGCCGGTCACAGCCATCCGCAGCGCTGAGCCTGCAAAGCCAGCTGGAAACGGTTCTCGGCGCCCAGCTGAGCCATCAGGATCTGCAGGCGGCGAAACAGCGTGCGGCGACTGATTCCCATCTCACGGGCGATGACGTCGTCGCTCGCTCCACCCGCGAGGAGCCAGAGCACGCGGCGGTCGGCGGGCGGCACACCGCCTGGGCGGGTGGTGCGGCCGTGGAACGGCAGGGCGCTCTGCCAGGACTGCTCGAACAGCGCCACGAGCGCGGAGAGCAGGCCGCACGGCTGCACGACCAGCATGGAGTTGTGTACGTCGGCCTCTTTGATCGACAACGACACGAGCGCGTACGCCTCGTCGATGATCACGAGTTTGACCGGCACCGACGGCACCACTCTGGCCTGCTCGCCGGCCTTGATGCACGGTTCGATGGCCTCCTTCAGATGGCCCGGATGCTCCAGAGACTCCCGTGAGTACACGACCCGCTGCGTCACCCCGCGGGCGAGCGTGGCCAGCGCGTCGTCCGTGGCCCCGGACAACGGGAAATACGGTGGTGACTCGAACTGACGAATCTGATCGCGGGCGCTCGCCCAAGCATGACGAATCCTGGGGCCAATGGCGTCGCCGGTGACGACCTCGACGAGATTGTCGTTGTACGCGGCGAGCCGCTGTCGCCGGAACGACTCGAACGCGCCCCCGACGGTGATACGCGACTCCTCGAGTTCGGCTGCCCTATGCCGGGCGAGGATCTCCAGGCCCGCGGCGGGCGGAACCGGGGCCACCACGTCCCCGCCCCGCCCGGCGGCACTGGCCAGACCAGCGTCCACCAGCACGCCGTACGCCGTGTCGAGCTCCGCACCGTCCAGACCGGCCGTGGTTCCGATCGCACTCAACGGAGCGGGGGCCAGCTCCAGCAGCGCCAGATAGACCTGGCCCGCCGCCTGGTCGATGCCCAGAAGCCGAAGGGCCTCGCCGAGTTTCACGTTCGTCATACGCCAAATTATCGACGACTCCTCGCGTCGCTGTGGCCGATCTGTGCCAGTGGCGGTCCTCGGCACCAAAGGCGTGCGGTGCGGGTTACGGTCCGAGAGCCGCCGGCAACCGGCGGCAGCGAGGGCGTCCGGGTCGCACCGGGAGGGAGCCCGGCCCGTCCGCAGGGCTCCCCCTGCCCCTCGCCGGCGAGGAACCGACCCAGAAGAAGGTGTATGACGTGGCGAAAGCGCGAAAGAACGGTCTCTACACAGGGATCTCCGAGGAACTGTCCGCTCTGATGCGGACGGGATGGGCGGACACCGAACGGCAGGACCTGCTGCTCGGCGAGCAGGCTCCGTACGCGGCCCGCCGCCGCGCCGCGCTCTCCGCGCGCTTCCCCGGCGAACGCCTGGTGATCCCCTCGGGGAATCTCAAGGTCCGTTCCAACGACGACACCTACCCGTTCCGCCCGTACTCGGGCTACGTGCACATGACGGGAGACCAGGTCCGGGACGGCGCGCTCGTCCTCGAACCCCGTGCGGACGGCGGCCATGACGCCTACTGCTACCAGCTGCCGCGGGACAGCAGGGACAACGACGAGTTCTGGGTCGGCTACACGGCGGAGCTGTGGATGGGCCGGCGCCGCTCCCTCGCCGAGTCGGAGCTCGTACTCGGTCTGCCCTGCAGGGACGTCCGCACGGCGGCCGGTGACCTGGCCGCCGCCTCCGGTGCGCCGACCCGGATCGTCCGGGATCTCGACCCGTCCCTGGAGGCCGCCGTCACCACAGATGAGGAGCGCGACGCCGAACTGGAAGAGGCGCTCAGTGATCTCCGTCTCGTCAAGGACGACTGGGAGATCACCGAGCTCCGCAAGGCCGTGGACTCCACCGTGCGCGGATTCACCGATGTGATCGGTGAGCTCTCCCGGGCGGTCGCGTCGTCCGAGCGGTGGATCGAGGGCACGTTCTTCCGCCGCGCACGCCTCGAGGGCAACTCCGTCGGCTACGGCTCGATCTGCGCCGCGGGCGAGCACGCCACGATCATGCACTGGACGGACAACGACGGTCCGGTGCGTCCGGGGGACCTGCTCCTGCTCGACGCCGGTGTGGAGACGCACACCCTCTACACCGCCGACGTCACACGCACGCTTCCGATCAGCGGCACTTTTACGCCCCTGCAGCGCAAGGTGTACGACGCGGTGTACGAGGCCCAGGAGGCCGGCATGGCCGCCGTCAAGCCGGGTGCCGCGTACCATGACTTCCACGAGGCGTCCCAGCGCCACCTGGCGGCCCGGCTGGTCGAGTGGGGCTTCATCGAAGGCCCGGCCGATCGCGCGTACGAACTCGGCCTCCAGCGTCGCTTCACCATGGCGGGCACCGGTCACATGCTCGGTCTGGACGTCCATGACTGCGCGCAGGCCCGGCACGAGGAATACGTCGACGGCGTACTGGAGCCGGGCATGGTGCTCACCGTCGAGCCCGGTCTGTACTTCCAGCCGGATGACCTCACCGTGCCCGCCGAATGGCGCGGCATCGGCGTCCGGATCGAGGATGACCTGGTCGTGACCCAGGACGGCCACGAGAACCTGTCGGCGGGCCTGCCGCGGTCGGCGGACGAAGTCGAGGCGTGGATGGCCCGGTTCGCGGGCTGACAGCGTCGCGGCAGAAGCCGGACGGCCTGACCACGGGCGTGGTCAGGCCGTATCGTGGCCAAGTTCGTCGACCTTCCCATCGCCCAGGCCCAGGCCCAGGTCCAGGTCCAGGTCCAACAGGACGCATCCCTCAAGATCACCGTCCGTAATCATCCGTCTACGACGTCCAAGCCGACTACGGGATCGTTGGGCAGGTCGACCGGACATTCCGCGACGCCGCGAACAAGGTGATCGCCGCCGCTCAGGCCGACGGCAGCCTCTCAACGGCCCTGGCCGAATCGACGGACTCTGTTCCATGAAGAAAGGCGGGTGATCGCCATGGAATCCACGTTCCTCGGCTCTGGTACACCCTGGAGATCACCGCCGTCACCTTCGTGCTCAACATGATCCTCGCGGTACCGGTGGCCCGGGCCACATGTCGGAGGTCCGGCGGTGACCGCGGCCGCGCCGACGACAGAGGCAACTGGCTCACTAGCGCCGTAATGGCCTACAACCACGGAACAGCCGGCCGGCGACCGGGCACGCTCTTCGGAGGCATCACCTATACGCCGCGATCCCGCTCGTGTCCTGGAGCGGGGCAAACTCAGCATGCGCTACAACCGCTGTCAGCTCGAATCCGCACAGCGCTTTCCTGACGTTCCTCACTTGGAGCCGACGACGTGGAGCTGTTCGACCTCGTCGACGCACTGGCAGGGTCACCGGAGCTCCGGCTCGAGGTCGACTTCGAGGTCGGCGACCTGCTGTCTGTTCGACACCCCGGTGTGGGTCACCGAACCAATGCCCCACGTCGCCGACCGGGCGGACGACGACACTGCCGTCACCTCGGGGTGATGCCACGGCGCGCGCGACCACATTGTCAGTTCTGGGGTTCCCCGAGCCGGCGCAGGGCGCTCAGGCTCGGCAGGAAGCAGTACTCGCCGCCGCGGGTCACGACGAACCGCGGCAGTGGCGTGAGGCGCCGTCGCAACGGCCGCCGGGGAATCGTGAAGCCGGTGACTCCGTCGTGGGATCCGGTAACGGGGTCTTTGGTGTTGCCCGCGCCGAAGAAGACGCCGTCGTTCATCCATTCCGACTGGACGAACTCGAACTGCCGCCCGAGGTGCGCACCGATGAACGCGAACATCAGGCCGCGGTCGGCCCCGTCGTCCTCCAGAACTCCCTCGGGCAGCGGCGGACCGTAGGCGGCGCCGCGTCTGATCATGCGGTGCAGTCGCACTTCTCCCGCCACCGAGGCGTCGCGGGGGTTGGCCCGGCGGATGTGGCAGCCGCCGGGCGTGATGAATCCCGCCGGATCGTCGCGCTCGTACAGGAAGGTGTTGCGGCGGTGCGGGTCGGCACCGAGAGCGGGGTCGTCGTGTTGCGGGCTGAGCGCAAGGGGGGCTCCGCTGCGCCAGCGTCCCATGATCTTGGCCGCGAGCAGTTCCTCGTCTTCGGGAGAAGTGGCGTTGTCCCGCAGATAGCGCCGGAACGCGGCGACGTCCTGGTAGAGCTTTCGGAAGACCGCGTAGCTGCCGTTGCGCCCCAGGACCTCCGGCTGCGGGGTCTGGAGACCGCCGATCTCGTCCCGGTAGCCGAGCACGAACTCCCCGGCCTTCAGCGGCGACTCCAGCCGGTTCGACCCGGCGATGCCGCTTCCTTCGACGGCTGGATGGCTGACGCCGTCGCGGTAGCCGAAATGCTCGGTCTCGGTGGGCAGCGCGTAGCAGTCCTGCCGCCAGATCGCGGTCACACCGGAAAGGTGGTCGTACGCGGGCCGGGCCCGATCGAGGGCCTCCTCCAACTGCGGGGGGTCAGGCGCGACCGCCGTGAGCACCACATGGATGTCCGGCGTGCCCAGCGGCGCTTCCCAGTTCTCGGGGCTGCTGTCGCCGACATCGCCCAGCGTTTTGGCCCGGGCGGCCATCCCCTGCCGGAACTCCCAGGCGAACGTGTCCAGTGATGCGCGCGGCACACCCAGGGCCTCCAGACCGTGGCAGGAGACCGCGACACTGACCCAGGTGTCCCCCCGGGGGCTGACCGAGTCGGCGGCGGAGGTCACCACCGCGCTCGCGCGCCGCATCAGCTCCCGCCCGGCCGCCCGGTCATCGACGCGGAACACAAGGTAGGTCGCCGCGTAGGGAGTCGGCCGAGGGCTGAGGACCCCGCGCTGAATATCGTCGAGTTCCAACGCAACTTGCTCAGACCCGCTCACGGTTCGCCTCCCTGCGGTACTACTTCGAGACGAGGTTCCGCCAGAAGTTCCGCAGACTTTCGTCGCCGCCGAACAGCGAACTGAAGATCGTGGAGTCCGCCAGCAGCACATCGCCGGCCCGCTCACCGCTCGGAGGCATCCACAGGAACATGTTGAACTCGGTGTTGCCGGCCTCGATGAACGGGTGCGGCCTGGAGGTGTCTATCGGCTGCCGGGCCAGCACGCGTATGACATCCGGCTCTTCGGTCGTCACGGCGTAATGCGGAAGGTGCTGGTGGAAATTGAAGTTGGTCACCCCGTCCAGCCACCCTTTCGCGTCCAGGTCCCTCACCGTGGAGAGCGGGGCGATCTTATTCTTCTCCCGCACCGCGGGGCGCAGTCCGTAGCAGTTCTCGACCGGCACCGCGAGGCCCTGCATCAAGCCACGGACGTAGGCGGCGAATCGTTGCTGGCGGGGGACCAAGGGATCGCCGTGATGGTGGTACTCCACGTCCCGCACGGTCAAATCGTCCGATGCCCCGACGTCATGGTGAGGCCCCAGTACCAGACGGGCGTCCTCCCGGCCGAGGAAGGCCCGCAGTGCCTCAACCTCCTCGGGCCGGGCCTCCTGACCGGTGACCATGTGGTCCAGCCCGAACACGAAAAGAGTGTCGGTGTCGGCCAGTACGCGCTCGTCGAGCGGGGTCCGGAAACCGGCCTGGTCGATGCGCTGATACACCGGGACGGGGTGCCCGGTGACCTCCTCGACGAACTGTTGAAACGGCACCCAGGCCCAGAAGAACAATTCCAGTGAGCCGGCGATGCCCTGCTGGAACTGCAACGGGTCGGACCACTTCGGGTCCTCGTAGGCAGGCCACGCCGCCCGTCTGACCTCCGTCATCGTGGAGAACCGGTTGTCCAGTTCAGCCGGATTCCTGCCCGCCTCGGCCGGATAGCTCCACGAGACGTAGATGCTCACCCGTCGCCGACCAGGGGTGTATTCGCGCGGGTTGTGGTTCTGATTGTAGGTGCGCGCGGTCCTGACCTGGCTCATCTCGTCTCCGATCCGCAATGGGACAAGCACACGACAGCCCGCTCTCACTGCAGCTGGTCGAGCATCTCCGACAGTGCGTCCTTGATCCGCAGGGCCTTCTTGATCTCATCAGCGGACACGTACGGGTACTCCCCGTACTCGATGAAGCTCGGACAGTGGTGTTCGCGCACAAACCCGACGAACGCCTCAGGGTTGGTCCGCCAGTCCTCGGGAAACCCTTCGAGGTTCTCGAAGGCCGTGTTCACCCCCGCCTTGCCGAAAAGTGCGATGGCGTCCTCGGTGTACTTGTCGAAGTCGGTATCGAAGATCCCCTGATACATGAAGCGCGTATCGTCATCGAAAAGCACCCAGCGCAGATAGTGCAACTTCAGCGGCGCGAGGAGATAGGGGTCTTCCTCCAAAGCCTCGGCCAGAGTGTTGCCGTAGGCACGCATCGCGTCGGCCCTGCCCGGCTTGACCTTCGCAACGATGGTGAACCCGTAACACGCCGGAGTCTTCGGAAACACGGGACCGTATTTCCCCTGCTCGAGTTGGTCGATCTCAGGGATGACGGCCGCCTGTGGCTTGATCTCCATGTCCGCTCCTCCCGCCACGTGTCAGCCGGGAACAATCTCCCTAATTATCCCTCGCAGCAGGCCCATCCGCCTCGTGAGCAGCACTGTCGTGATCCCGGTCGCGCGCGGGCGGCACCGTCGACAGCCTGGCCGGGTCCGGGCAGGCTGTCGTTCGTCGCGGCATCGCTCACCGAGCGCATAGGGCTGCCCTGCCCCTGGGGCAGGACCAAGTACGTCGAGCTTGCCGACAGGCCGGCAATGGGCGACGATCAGGCGCGAGGCACTTCACCTGCGGAAGGGGATCCGTGTCCGACGTCAAGGCCGAGCTCGACCAGCTGATGCACTCTTTCCTCGGTGCGTTCACCAACACCGGCGGTAGCCGGCCGAACGTGGACGCTGTCCGTGAGGTGTTCATTCCACAAGGAATGATTATCAATAACGTCGGGGACGAGCCGGTGATCTACAACCTCGACGCGTTCGTCGAGCCCCGGGAGAAGATCCTCACCGATGGGACGCTGACGGAGTTCTCCGAATGGGAAGTTGCCGAGCGGACCGAGATTTTCGGGTCGATCGCACACCGATTCAGCGAGTACCGCAAGTCCGGTTTCCTCGATGGCGAGTGGTTCGAGGGATCCGGCCGCAAGACCACGCAGTTCGTCCGGACACCTGTCGGCTGGAGGATGAGCTCAATGGCCTGGGATGACCACGTCACCCTCGTCTCCGCCGCCCACGCCTCCTGAACACTCCAGCGACTGGCCCGGACCCCATAGGAATCGGCGTCGGCCTGACCCTCTACCAGGCCGTCCGCGAGATGCAGTTACTCCTCGCCGTCTGGCAGGCGCCTGCCCCACTCACCGCGACTTACCCACGGCATTATCAACCTGACCAAGCCCTACTGGCCACAGTCACCTGCGAGGAATGGCTCATTGAGCACGGGGAGGGCGCCGCCTCGGGATTCGCGGCGGCGCAACAGGGCGCGGACCCTTGTCGGTGGCGGTGCATACAGTCACACACATGACGCAGGAACCACAGCCCCCGAACCTCGCGCTCGACCTCGATGCGCTCAACGCGGCCTTCGGCGAGCAGCCCGACAGGCAGGCGGCATGACGTTTCATCCGTGCCTTCGCCCGCGACTGGAGCCACCGGCCCCTCACCGAGACCGACGGCTGCACCCCCGCCGATCTCGACGTGGCCCAAGCCCGGCTCGGCCTGCCCCTGCCCGCGGCGCTGCGCGAGGCCTACCAATTGCTCGGGCGACGCACGGACCTGACGGACAACCAGGACACGCTGCTTGCCCCGCAGGATCTCTCCCTCGATGAGGACCGCGGCGTGCTGGTCTTCCGTGTCGAGAACCAGTCCTGCGCCTACTGGGGGATACGCGTCACGGACCTCGACCAGGACGACCCGCCTGTTGTGGCCCGTCCCGCCCTCACCCGGCCCGCCACCGATGACTGGACCGCGTGGCTGGGCCGGGTCAGCGTCGAGTTCATCGAGATCGTCCTCTCGGAGGCCCTGTGCGCCGATGAAGACCTGATGGAATGGGAGGTCCTCGGCGACACCGGCCTGCCCGAGGACGTCGTCGGCGCCTTCCAACACCTGCCGTTCCCGGAATACCCGATCAGCCGGCAGACGGGCTCACGCTGGTACGCGCACGACGAAATCATCCTCCGTGACGATCGCCAGACCCTGTTGATCCGCGCCCGCACCGCGGCGGCCCTTGACCGCTTCGACGGGGAGGATGAGGAGGACTGACTGGGCCACCTGGGCCGAGCCCCAGCGCCTGCGCTGGGGGCTCAGTACCGTCGGGGGCTTTCGCTGATGACTGATGCTCCGCTTCCGGTGCCCGCCGCCCCACGTGGATAGGCCGCCGGTGAGCCAAACGGCGTGAAGAACAATGACGCGAAACAACTCAGTCCACGTATTCAGTGAAGACCGGGATGAACCGCTGCCCGCACGCCCGGCAGCGGTTCAGATTCACGATGAAGTGCGAATCGTCCTCCACATAGCTGTCGATCTCGTATCTCCAGCTCGATGTCGGGCTGCGCCCCGAGCAGCGGATGACTCGCCCGGCCGACCACTCAGCAGCCGTATTTCATGGGCAGTGCTTATGATCCCGAACGTGTGCAGACGCTGTTCTCGGGGTGCCACCCTTTCGAGTCAATGACACGCTGTTCCGTGGACGTGACCAGCCGGGAATGGGCGGAACCCGACTGTCGCTCAAAACACAAGCGCGGAGGTGCGGTCGTGGCATGGACGCGACGCGAGGATGAACGGCTGGTGACAGGGAAGGGCCGCTACGTCGCCGATATCGAAGTGCCGGGTTGTCTCGACGCTGTGTTCGTGAGAAGCAGAATTGGGCACGGTACTTTGCGGTCCGTGGATTGCGGTCCGGCCCGTGCGGTACCTGGCGTGGTGGGAGCCTGGGCCGCCACGGATCTCGCGGAAATGCCGCCGTGCGTGCACTCGGCCGCCGCCCTGCAGGACCTGCCTCCCGTGCCGCACACGGTGCTTGCCAAACTCTCCTCCGACGAGGCGGTGGCGGGTCGTGAGTGGCCGGCGCTGGTGAAGGAGCGGGTGCGATACGCGGGCGAGGCCCTTGCAGTAGTTCTGGGAGAAGACCGCTACCGGGCCGAGGACGGAGCAGCCGAGGTCACCTTCGAGATTGATCCGCTGCCCGCGATGGTGACCCCGTCCGCCGCGGCAGACGACTCGCTTCTTCTCTTCGACGGATTGAGTAACGTCGCCCTGCAGGGCGAGGCCGGAAAGCCCATCGAGGACGCGGTGTGGCGTGAGGCGGCAGCAGTGGTGGAGGGCCGGTACCGCCAGAGTCTCCTCATGCCCTCCCCCATGGAATGCCGGACGATTCTTGCTGTCCCCGAAGGTGACGACACGTTGACGGTGTGGTCCGGGCATCAGATGCCGCACCGGCTGCGCCGCGAACTGGCGGCGCTGTTGGGCTGGTCGCTCGACCGGGTGCGCGTGGTGGTCCCGGACACCGGGGGTGCGTTCGGCTCCAAGAGCGCGTCCTTCCCGGAGTTCGTCGTGGTTGCCTTCCTGGCTTCGAAGCTCAAGCGACCCGTCCGGTGGATCGAGGACCGCAAGGAATCCATGACGGCCGCGGCCCGGGGCCGAGGCCAGGACCAGCACGCCCGGCTGGCCTCGGACGCCGATGGACGACTGCTGGCCTACCAGTTGAACATCGACGCCGACGTCGGTGCGTATCCCCACCTCGGGGTCGGACTGCCGATGCAGACAGCCTGGATGGCAACTGGCCCGTACGCCACACCCGAGGTACATGCAACCGTGCGCTCGGTATTGACCAACACCATGGTGACCTACCCCTACCGTGGCGCCGGCCGTCCGGAGGCGGTGATCGCTCTGGAGCGGTCCATGGACACGCTGGCTCGAAAGCTGGGCATGGATCCGGCGGAACTACGACGCCGCAATTTCATTGCCCCCGAGAGCTTCCCGTACGACACGCCCAGCGGTCGGACATACGACAGCGGGAACTACGCCGCGGCGCTCGACCTGGCCCTGAAGACTGTCGACTACGACAGGTGGCGAGCCGAGCAGGCCAGGCGCAGGACCGACGCGACTGCCAAGCCACTGGGCATCGGCCTGTCGTGCTACGTGGAACGCTCCGGTGGCGAACCGGGCGGACTGCACGAGTTCGGCAGCATTGAGGCCAACCCGGACGGCACCATCACCGCCCGGTGCGGCGCTGCATCCAGCGGCCAGGGCCACGAAACGGTCTTCCCCGCCCTGGTGGCCAAGACCCTGGGCGTGGACGAAGAACGCGTCAGGCTGATCGAAGGAGACACCGGCGAGCAGCCCGAGGGCTTGGGATCGTTCGCCAGTCGAACGGCGCAGGTGGCCGGCGCACTGCTTCAGCATGTCTCCCATCTGCTCATCGGCGAGGCCCGGAAGAGGGCCGCGGGACTGTGGAAGGTACCGCTCGAGCAGGTGGAGTGGTCCGACGGTACCGTGCACGACACCCAGAACGGCTCCGCGGTCATGGACCTGTCCGAACTGGTCAAGGCCACCGGGACACTCAAGGTGAACGATCGGTTCGAGACGAAGACGGCGTTCCCGTTCGGCGCCCACGTGGCGGTGGCTGAGGTCGATCCGGAGCTGGGCACCGTGCAGCTGCTGCAGGTGGTGACAGTCGACGATTGCGGAGTGCAACTCAACCCCACGCTGGTGCGGGGGCAGGCCTTCGGGTCCTGCCTGCAGGGCATCGGCCAGGCCCTCTACGAGGCGATTCCCTACGACGACGACGGCGCTCCCATGCTGGGCAACGGTCTGTTGGACTACCTGCTGCCGACGTTCACCGAGGTGCCGCCCATCGAGGTCAGGGATACCTGCACCCCGAGCCCCGGCTCGCCGCTGGGCGCCAAGGGCGCCGGGGAGTCGGGCTGCATCGGAACTCCGGCCGCCGTCGTCAACGCCGTGATCGACGCGCTCCAGGTTGCTGAACCGGACCTGCTGCAAATGCCACTCACTCCTGACGTGGTGTGGCGGGCTGCGCGAGCCCCGAAACTGGAGGGGGCCCGATGAAGCCTGCAGCCTTCGACTATGCCGTGCCGCGCACGGTGCCCGAGGCCGTCGACGCACTCGGCAACAGCAGCGGAAAAGCACAGGTGCTCGCCGGCGGCCAGAGCCTGCTCCTGGAGATGCATCTGGAACGCATCACTCCCGACCTGGTCGTCGACATCAACCGGATCGCGGTGCTCGACGAGATGCGGGTGCACGACAAAAGAGTGCAGGTCGGTGCCCTGGTCCGGCACCGCGAATTCGAGTCCCCCGAAGCCGTGGCAGGCCCCCTCGGCACGTTGTTCTCGCTCGCGGTCGTCAACATCGCCCATCCCCCCATCCGCACGCGCGGAACCATGGTGGGCAGCTTCGCCTGGGCGCACCCCGCCTCGGAATGGTGCGCCATCGCCATGGCTATGGACGCCGACATCCAGATGGCGGGTCCGGGCGGTGCACGCGAAGTCGCCGCCCGCGACTACTTCCAGGGGCCGTACAAAACGGCCCGGCAACCGGGGGAACTGATCACCTCCGTGAGTTTCCCGCTGCTCAGCGAGGAAACCGGAGTCGGCTTCATCGAGCACCGGCGCACTCACTTCTGCTTCGCGCAGGTGGCCGTGTCGGCGACCCTTACCGTACGCGACGGCGTGATCGAAAAAGCCAGGATCGGACTGGCCAACTGCGCCGACCGGCCCCTGCGGGCACACGCCGCGGAACAAGCGTTGCATGGCGCCGAAATCGGCCCGCCCATGGACGGATACCGGGTGCCCACAGAGCACCCCTTCGCGCGCGCGGGCAAGATCGCGGCGGAGCAGGACGCCGCACCAGTGGCGGAGCCGTACGCCGACCTCGAGTACCGGAGGCATGCCATCTCGGTCGTGGTTGCCAGAACACTGTGCCAAGCAGCGAACGACCAGCGGTCGCGCGTCCGTCAACTCGAAGGAGACAGCCGATGAAGATCACCCTCCATGTCAACGGCGAGGATTTTCCCCTGGATGTGGAGCCGCGACGCATCCTCGCCGACGTGCTCCGAGAGGACTGTCGACTGACCGGCACGCATCTGGGCTGCGAGCACGGTGTCTGCGGGGCCTGCACCGTGCTGGTGGACGGCGAGGCGGTCCGCGCCTGTCTGATGTTCGCCGTGCAGTGCGACGGCAGATCTGTGCGTACCGTCGAAGGACTTGCAGGGCCGGACGGTGAGCCCAGTGCGCTGCAGCGGGCATTCTCCGCCGAGCACGCGCTGCAGTGCGGTTTCTGCACACCTGGGTTCCTCATGGCGGCTGCTGGGGCGCTGGAGGCGAACCCCGGCATCGGCAGCGATCCGGAAGCCGTAGACGACATTGTCAGGTCCAACGTGTGCCGGTGCACCGGCTACGAACCCATCCGACGCGCGATCATGCGCGCCGCGCAGGAACAGCAGCAGCCCGTGACCTGACAGGCGCGTACGCGCGTATACCTGCCTCGTGGGCGACGATTGAGGAGTTACTCGTGCATCCGATGCAGTCGCCCCGGCCCGAGTGGAAGAGTCACTACCTGGTCAACCTCATCAGCAACCCGGTGGAGATCACGACCACGGTGGCATCTCCCCGCCCGAGCGTCGCAGGATCGCATTCTGCGCGGGGGCGATTGCCCATTCGACATGGCGTAGCCCGACCCTGCGCGGTTCCTGCTCGACAGCGGCATCGAGCCGTCGAACGGCGATTTCCGAGCGATTGTGTGAGTGAAGCAGCGGAGGTACGCAATGGGCAAGAGCGACGCTTTCAAAGCGCTGATCATCGGTGGATCCGTCGGAGGTCTGGCGGCAGCGCATGAGCTGCGATCCATCGGTGCCGAGGTCGCTGTGTACGAGCGGTCCGTGGGCAGGACGCAGGCTCGCGGCGCCGGCATCGTGATGCAGCCGGAAGTAGAGGCGTTGCTGGCGAACCTGGGCCTGTCCGCGCGATCGGTGAGCGTCGAACTGCGCGAACGTCAGCAACTCCACATCCGCGGCAAGGCCGAACGCTACAGGGCCCCACAGCTGATGACGGCGTGGGACGCCCTCTACCGCGCGCTGCGGGAACCGCTCGACGATGTGTGCTACCGACTGGACAGTTCGCTCAGGCATGTACGAGTAGAAGGCCACGACGTAACGGCCGAGTTTCCCGACGGGCACGTGGCGCAGGGCAACTTTCTGGTCGGTGCCGATGGGATCGGGTCTGCTACGCGCAGACTTCTCGACGCCACATCCCGTCCCGCGTACGCGGGTTACGTGGCCTGGCGTGGTCTGGAACCCGAATCCGCTGTGCCGGAGGACCTGCTGGACCTTCTCTCCGGTCGATTCACGTTCTTCGAGTCGAGCGGTATGCAAATGTTGTGCTACTTGGTCCCGGGGGCCAACGGCGAGCTGGAAGAAGGATCACGGCGCGTCAACTGGGTATGGTATGTGAACCTCGCGGAGCACGACCTTCCGAGGCTCCTCGCAGGTCGCTCAGGCAGACAGTTCGAGCATTTTCTGCCGCCGGGTGAGCTGAGGCCGGAGGTCGTCGAAGAGGTCACCGAGCAGGCAGACGCCTCGCTTGCCCCGCAGTTCGCCGAACTCGTGCGTCTGTCGGACGTCTTCATGCAACCGGTATTCGATCTCCCTCCCGGCCGCATACTGGCCAACCACGCTGCCTTGGTCGGGGATGCTGCGGGCACGGTTCGGCCGCACACCGCCTCGGGGACGTCCAAGGCATTCGGCGATGCCGCCGGCCTCGCCGCCGCCATGGAAGGTTGGACGCCCCGGCACGGACTGCCGCTGCGGCGTCTGGAGGAGTGGGAGGCCCAACGGCTCTCACATTTGGTCAGGGTGTCGGAGATCGGGATCGAGTTGGCTACGAGGTCCTCCCTGGGGGTTCCCCAGGGCGACAAGTTCTTCGCCTCGGACTGACGGAGCTCTTGAGACGCTGGGGCCGGACGAGAGCAACATTTCGGTGGTGACTGACTGCAAAAAGGGCGCCGACAGCGGAGTCATCTCAGAGGAAGGCTTCGTGGATGTGGTCGCGTATCTCCCAACCGATCCGCAGGCGGCAAAACCAGTGCGGGTGGGCGAACACGCGCTCGACGATCCAGTGTTGGGTGCCGAGTCCGGAGCCGTGCTCGGTGCCCCGGCGGGCGATCAGCGGCTTCACGCCGAGATCCCGGACCAGACGGCGGTACTTGTCGTGGTCATAGCCGCGGTCGCCCAGCACCTCGTTCGGGCGGCGCCGCGGCCGGCCTCGCTTGCCCCGCAGCGGCGGCACTGCCTGAAGTAGTGGGATCAGATGGGTGACGTCGTTGCGGTTGCCGGCGGTCAGGGTGGCGGCGAGCGGGATGCCGGTAGCGTCAGTGATCAGGTGGTGCTTGCTGCCCGTCCTGCCCCGGTCAACGGGACTTCGTCCCGTCTTGGGGCCTCTTTATCGCCTCGTCACCTGGAGCACGGTCGCAGTAGGTACGCCCTGGTGATCACGGGTGAGGCAGCAGGTGGGTGGCCGAGCAGTCCCCCTGTTGCGGGAGACCGCCCGGCCGGACTGTGTGGCTACCGGACGTCGTAGGCGCGGGTGATGGTCTGGGTGACCGCGTTGCCGTTGGAGTCGGTGAGGGTGGCCTTCAGCATGACCTGCTTGCCGGCGGCGCCGGTGTGGTCGAGGACGGCCGTCCACTTGCCGTGCTGCTGCTCGGTCGGCGCCTGGGTCCAGGTGGCGCCGCCGTCGTAGGAGTAGGACAGCGAGACCGCTGTGAACGTGCCCGGCGTGTACCCGGCGTGGCCCTCGGCCGACAGGCCGACCTTGATTCCGCTCTGCGCGGGCAGCGTGTTCATGCCGTCCACCGGCAGGTCATACGCCGGGAAGAGGATCGGCAGGCCGCGGGAGTAGACGTCCGGCTCCAGGTGGGAGCGGAAGTTCCAGGTGGTTTTGACAGCGGTGGAGCGCAGCCAGTTCCGGTCCGAGGTGTCGATCTTCTCCAGGTTCTGGGTGAGCTCGTACGCGGAGTCCTCAGCCGGAACCTTGAACGCGGCGTACGGATAGGTGCTTCTGGCGATCTCCTCGCCGTTGCGCTTCAGCAACAGGTTTCCGAGGTCGCCGAACGATCCGCCGTAGGACCAGTGGTCGCCGGAGCCGTCGAGCCAGAGCGCGTTCTGGAATCCGATCAGGTCGCCCTGCCGCTCGGCGGTCAGCATCAGCTTGCCGTCGGCGTCGCGCGGCGCGGCCGGCCGCAGGGGACCGCCGTACCACTCCTCGGCACGCCGCTCTCCGGCCCGGTAGGTGCGCTCTTGGTCGTTCATGAACGCGGCAAACGGGAAGCTGGTCATCGCGCCGTGGTACCAGGCGTCGTCGCCGGTCGTGTAGTAGGCGGTGCGGGTACCGGGCACGTGGACGGAGCCGAACGGGCTCACGGGGACGTAGTTGCCGCTGCTACCGGTGGGGCGGATGAACATCGCGTCGATGTAGTCGGCCTCCTTGCCCATGGCGTTCCAGGTTTCGGTGACCTGGGCCAGCTTGGAGTCCTCGGGCTTGTAGACCTGGTCGGACTGCAGTGGACCCCGGGTCGGGAACGACAGGTTGTAGACGTAGGGCGAGCCGTCCTCGGAGCCGGTCGCGCGCCAGGTGGGCCGGAACTCGAAGGTGCCGTTCTCGGCACGTCCGTCGACGTCTGCGTAGAACTTCTGGATGGTGTTGCCGGCCATGAGCGATCCGGATATCTGCCAGGTGTCGTCCCACGTGCGGGCGTAGCTGAACGTGGTGTTGTTCACCGTCGAGGGCCGGTCGGTGTGCAGGCTCAGCTGGTGTGCCTTGCGAGCGTCGAGGACGACGGTGGTGTCATGGGTGATCCGCAGCTGCGGGCGCGCGAGGTAGCCGATGGATTCGGCTGCGTTGTTCGCGTCGTAGGTGGCCACGAAGCCGGCGAGGGCGTAGTCGCCCGGGCGCACGCTGTACGTCTGCTCGGTCGCGCCCTGGTTGCTGCGGCGCTCGCCCTTGTCGGTGTCGAGGCTGACCAGGTCCAGGGAGGAGGGGCCGGTCGCGGGCTTGCCGTTGCGGTCGATGACCTTGACCCGGAGGGTGACCGTTTCCGGCTGGACGTAGAGCGTGACCGGCACGGAGACGTGCGCATTGCTGCCGGTGGCCATGATGCGGCCGGTGACGGCACCGTACTGGGCGGCCTTGAGATGGGCGGTGGGGTCGATCCGCACCGGCACCTTGACGGTGGCCCCCGCGGGAACGGTCACCTTGCCCTGCTCCAGCTTGATGACGCCGGAGTTGACGTCGCTGCCGTCGTTGCCATGCACTTCGCTCACCTTGAGACTCAGGGCGAGGTCAGCGGCGCTGGTGTTGGTGAAGGGCACCTGCACGGTGGTGCGGTCCGAGGTGTCCTGCGGCCAGTTGTAACTGCCGCCCTGGACGGCGGGCGCGGAGAGCACCTTCTGGTGCACCGCCGCGGACACGTCGAGGACGCCGGCCCCGGTCTGGTCGGCGCCGGCGACCTTGCCGCCGGTGCGGGCGGAGGAGACCAGGGCGGCCTTGATCTGCTGCGCGGTCCAGTCCGGGTGGGCCTGGCGGACGATGGCCGCTGCGCCCGCGACGTGCGGGGTCGCCATGGAGGTGCCCGACATCGTCTGGTAGGCGTAGACGCCGCGTCCGCCCGCGTTGGCCGCCGAGATGTCGACGCCGGGGGCGGCGATCTCGGGCTTCAGGGTGTGGGTGACGGCCACCGGACCGCGGCTGGAGAACCACGCGGTGGTGTCGTCGCGGTCGACAGCGCCGACGGTCAGCACGCCGGGCGCGCAGCCGGGCGAGGAGACGGTCTCGATGCCCGAGCCGGCGTTGCCGGCAGCGACGACGAACAGCGTGTGCGTGTTCTGCGAGAGCTGCTTCGCGGCCTCGGCCAGCGGGTCGGTGCAGTCGCCGATCGCGGGGTTGCCCAGGCTCATGGAGACGACATCGGCCTGCTGGCCGACGGCCCACTGCATACCCGCGATGATCCAGGAGCTTTGACCGTAGCCGCTGTCGTTGAGGACCTTGCCGATGAGCAGGGAGGTCCCGGGGGCCACGCCCTTCTTGCGGCCGTCGCTGACCGCTCCGGAACCGCCGACCGTGGAGGCGGTGTGGGTGCCGTGACCTACCCGGTCGTCGGTGCTGCGGGAGTCCGTGAAGTTCTTGGCCGCGGCGACCCGGCTCACCAGGTCCGGGTGCTCGGCGTCCACGCCCGTGTCCAGCACGGCGACCTTGGTGCCCTGGCCGTCGTAGCCCTCGGCCCAGGCCTCCGGCGCGTGCACCTGCTTGGTGGACCGGTCCAGCGTGGCCTTGACCTTGCTGTCCAGCCACAGCTTCTTCAACGTGGAGGCAGAACGTGAGCGGGTGTTGGTGACGTCCTGCCAGAAGGTAGCGGCAGTGTCCTTGCCGGCCTTGAGCGCGACGCCGTCCACAGCCGGGAGACTCAGGCCCCGCTCGGCCCCACGAGGGGCCGCCGGCGCGCTGTCGGCAACGTTCACATGGTTCTGGTAAGTGGCGATGAGCGGCAGCGTGTCGGTGTGTGTGTCGTCGTATCCCTGGCGGATGAGCCCAGTGACGTTGAACAGCTGCTCGTCGACCTTGCCCTCGGCGATCGCCCGGGAGGCGTCCTCCGGGTAGACGTAGAGGTCCTTGCCCATCTGAAAGGTCTGCACAATCGGCTGTGTGCCGTCCTCGCGGGGCAGCACGGCCGCCGAGCTGCGGCCCGACGTGTCCGTGGTCACCAGCACCTTGTCGCCGGTGATGAGCGTGACCGCGACCTGCTTGCCGCCCGTTGCTGCGGCACCGCTGCCGATGATGGGCCTCTTTCCCGAGGCACCGTCAGGCGGCGTATCCGCCGCCCCGGAAGGCGCGACCGCAGTGACGGCCAGGACGGCGGCGGTCGCCGCGCCCAAGGTTATACGCGCTATGGGATGCATGAGTCTCCCTACTTGAACCGTGAACATGCCATGCTGCGGCTGCATCCTGGCAGACATACGGATCACGTAGGGTTGCTGCGCGTGACGGGTTTCCCACGTGGCGGAATTCCGTCACGCGGTCACATCAATGGGTTCGTCAGCTCGGTGGCTCTTCGGGTCGATAGGGACTCGGTCGGTACCCGCCGGCGGTGAAGCTGGACCCCGCCGGGAGTTGGCGGCCCTCCTCGCAGGGGGACCACCAACAGATGGAAGGTCCTCGGCTCTCAGGCCGAAGAGGAGGTCAAAGCCAGCCCGCACGTGCAGCGTGCCATCCGAGTTGCAGGCGCGACTCCACTCCGGCAAGGTCCATCAGGCGGCGTATCCGGCGCTCCACGGTGCGTATGGAAAGTCCGAGTTGCGATGCCGTCCGCCGGTCGGAGATCCCTGCCAGCAGCAGGGCGAGGACCTCCAGTTCCTCCTCGGTCGGCTGCTCATCGGCTGCCGACTTCTCGTGCACGCCCGTGGTGCTGGTATACATCGGCCGGGCCTGGGCCCATTCCTTCTCGAAGAGATGGACCAGGGCCGTCAGCAGGCCGCTGTGGTGCACCACGATTGCGCTCGGCTCACCGCCGGAGTCCGCCATGTCCAGTGGCACCATGGCGCGCTCCCGGTCCGACACAACCATCTTCAGCGGCAGCGAATCGACCAGGCGAAGCTCGATGCCTGCCGTGACGGCCGCCCGCACGTCCCGCACGACGTCGTGACTGTCGAGGTAGTTCTTGGCAGCCACGACCCGGAAGTCGACCCCGCGGTCCAGCGCGGAACTCTCCGACGTGTCGGTATCCTCGCGCGGCACCGCGATGGGCTCGCCGACGAGGAAGACGAGCAACTCCCGCTGGGCGCCGCGCTGCAGTTGGTGGAACCGGTGTGCGACCTGCTCCACGCCGACGACCACCTCCACGACACCGCCCGCGGTGTGTGCGGCGGTAGTGCGGTACTGCTCGGTCAGCATCGAGAACGCGGTCTCGGCCTGGTGCAGTGCGTTGCGCTGCTCGACGAGGAGCGGGGCCAGGGCCACCGAGGGCGGTGTGAGCCGGTAGTGGGCAGGCTGGAGGCCGGCCTCGCGATCGGCCGAGTCGGGTGCCTCACTCCCGGCCTCGGTGGCGACGGCCACCAGGCCGCGCGCCGCCAGGTCAAGGAGGATCCGCACGCTCTCGGCCTTCTCGAGTCCGGTCTGCCGGGCGAGGTCCTGCGCGGAGGCTGTCGGGCGGGCCAGAAGTGCTGTGTAGATGGCCTCTTCGGCCGGACCCAATCCCAGCGCCTGCAGCATCCGGCTCCTCCTCGGACAGCCACCGTGTCCGGCCCTGGCGCAGCTCGCGTGCACCGAGTGGATTCTTCTCAGCCGAACCCTATCCCTCTGTCAGGTTGCCGCCATTGGCTGTTTACCTGGTCGGCACCCGGCCAGGATTCCGGTCTCCCGGGCCGGTCTGCTCGAAAGTCGACGTGCGCGAGGTCTTGATGCCGCTCCTCGCCCGCGAACCCCACTGGCACCGACCGCCCCGGACCCCTACTGATCACCGACAAGGCGGGCCGGCTCCCCCGCGGGTCAGCGCGGCAACTTCGGGCAGACCAACTATGCGGCTGCCAAAGCCGGAATCGCTGCCATGGTGCGCACCTGGGCGCTGGAGCTGGCGCGCGCCGGTATCACCGCCAACGCGGTCATACCGGTCGCCGCCACCGCGATGACGAAGACCATTCCGGCCTTCGCCCCGCACATCGAGGCGCTGGAGGTGGAGGGCACCGCGTTCCCCGACACCCTGCGCAAGGGCGAGGGATTCGGCACCCCCGAGGACGTGGCCGGCCTCATCGCCTTTCTCGCTTCGGACGCCTCGGCAGGCATCACCGGTCAGTGCATCGGCGTCGGCGGCGACAAGCTCGCTCTCTGGTCGCACCCGCAGGAGGTCACCGGGGCCTACACGGACGGTGGCTGGAGCGCGGACGCTGTCGCGGCGGCTTGGCCGAGCGTTTTCGCCCGGTCCGAGCAGACCTACGGCATCCCGGCGCCGCGGCTGTGACCGGCACCGCGGCCGCGAACGGCACCAGTGGGCCGGACCCGGCCGAACTCACCGCTATCGACATGCACGTCCACGCCGAGGTGTCCACGCGGGGCACGACCTCACTCTCTACCGAACTCGACAGCGCCGCCGGCGCGTACTTCAAGGCGGAGCACCGCGTCCTGTCGGCGGGTTCACCGAGTGGGAACGGAAGTTCTGGGGTCGAATGGGTGACCTTGGCGTCTGCTGCTCGTTGGGCTGGGTAGTGGTTGTCCGGTCTCGTGGGAGGGGGTGTTGTGGTGGGTGGTGTGCGGGAGTTGGCGGCATCCTTCGTGGTGCCCGGGCCGTGCGGGGTGGCGGTCCGGGACCGTCTCAAGCACCTCACGCCCCAGGACGAGATAGTCCTACGCGCGGTCGGTGAGCATCAGGGCCGTCTGGCTTCCCGTGATCTCAGGACCCGCTGTGCGGATGGTCTGGAGCACAGCGCGGACACCTGGGCGTCGCGTAAGCGGGACCTGACCGCGCAGTCGTCGTCGCGGATCGCGGGTGCGATCACCAAGGCCACGCACGATCAGTGGGCACTGGCCCGCCGTTGCCAGGCAGCGCACATCCAGACGCTGGAAGCCGGGATCAGGACGCTGCGGCACCGCCTGTCCCTCCCCATCGGCGCGAGGGGCACCAAGCGGGCAGCCGGCGGCTACCGCTCCCGGAGTGAGTGGTTTGGCAAGTCCCGACGCCTCGCCGCACTGGAGGCACGGCATGCGGCCGTTGTCGCCGACCGGCAGGCCGGACGTGTCCGCGTGGTACGGGGCGGCAGACGTCTCCTCAACACCCGCCACCACCTCGCCCAGGCCCAGCTGACCGAAGGCCAGTGGCGGGAACGCTGGGATGCGGAACGCTGGTTCATCGCCGCCGACGGCGAGTCGGGCAAGCGGCTCGGGAACGAGACCATCCGCGTCACCCCGGACGGTGAAGTGTCCATCAAGCTGCCCGCCCCGCTCGCGCACCTGGCCAACGCCAAGCACGGCCGGTACACCCTCAACTCGACCGCGGGGTTTGCGCACCGGGGCCAGGAGTGGGCCGATCGCATTGTCGCGAACCGGGCCGTGGCCTACCGCATCCACCTCGACGTGGACCGTGGCCGCTGGTACCTGACCGCGTCCTGGCAACGCCCCATCGTCCAGACCATCCCGCTGGAAACCGCCCGCGCCCGGGGCGTGATCGGCGTCGACACCAACGCCGACCACTTCGCCGCCTACCACCTCGACCCACACGGCAACCCCATCGGCGAGCCCCGGCGGTTCTTCTACGACCTGTCCGGCACCACCACGCACCGCGACGCCCAGATCGGCCACGCCCTGACCCGCCTGATCAACTGGGCCAAGCACGTCGGGGTCGCCGCAATCGGCATCGAAGACCTCGACTTCACCGCCGAGAAAACGCGGGAGAAACATGGCCGCAAGAAGCGGTTCCGGCAGCTGATCTCCGGCATCCCGACCGGCAGAGTCAAGGCCCGGCTCGTTTCCATGGCCGCCGAACAGGGCCTGAGTATTGTCGCGGTCGACCCCGCCTACACCTCGATGTGGGGTGCCCAGCACTGGCAGAAGCCACTGGCCACCCCCAAGCGAAAGATGTCCCGTCATGATGCTGCCGGCATCGCGATCGGACGACGCGCCCTCGGATACCCGGTCCGGCGTCGGACGGCACCGCCCCCACACGACCGGAGAGATCGTGCGGGGCATCGGACCGCCCAGGCCCCACCAGGCACCCGAGGACGTGACGGAACCCGCCCACCCGCAACGGACCACGCCCCCAGAGGCGTGCCGCCGAACGGGACGAGAAAGCGGGGACCGAGTGCATCCAACACCGTTCGGGATGCGCCCAGTACACATCGGTGGGTCCAGGACTCACTCATGCACACTGGCTAGTGTCCTGCGCCGGAGATCCATCGTTAGTTCCTGTATGAGTGTTTCTGCGGGTGTGCCCGCACCGCGTCGTGGTCCGAAGCTGGAACCGTTGTTGTTGTCCGTTGACGAGCGTGCGGTGTTGGAGCGTTGGGCCCGGCGGGCGACGTCTGCGCAGGCGGTGGCGTTACGGGCGCGGATCGTGCTGGCGTGTGCAGGTCCTGACGTTCCGCCGATTGTTGTGGTGGCGCGGGATCTTCGGGTAGCGGCGGATACGGTCCGCAAGTGGCGCCGGCGGTTCCTGGCCGCCCGGCTGGACGGGTTGGTGGACGAGCCCCGGCCGGGCCGGCCGCCCACCATCAGCGTCGACCAGGTGGAGGCCGTCGTGGTCAGCACGTTGGAGGAGATGCCGAAGAACGCCACTCACTGGTCGCGCAAGTCGATGGCCGACCGCAGTGGGCTGTCGAAGTCGACCGTGGGCCGAATCTGGCGGAAGTTCCATCTCAAGCCTCATCTGACGGACACCTTCAAACTGTCGACGGACCCCTTGTTCGTGGAGAAGGTCTACGACGTGGTCGGGCTGTACTTCAATCCGCCCGAAGGGGCGGTAGTGCTGTCGGTGGACGAGAAGTCGCAGATCCAGGCGCTGGACCGGTCTCAGCCGGTGCTGCCGATGATGCCGGGCATGCCCGAGCGTCGCACCCACGACTACGTCCGTAACGGTCTGACTACCCTCTTCGCGGCCTTCGACGTCGCGACCGGCGAAGTCATCACCTCGCTGCACCGTCGGCACCGGGCAGCGGAGTTCAAGAAGTTTCTCATCAAGATCGAAAAGGAGGTTCCCGGGCATCTCCAGGTCCACCTGATCTGCGATAACTACGGCACCCACAAGACGCCCGCCATCAAGGCGTGGCTGGCCAAACACCCCCGGTTCCAACTGCACTTCACCCCTACCGGTTCGTCCTGGATCAATCAGGTGGAGAGGTGGTTCGGCTTCCTCGCCGACCAGAAGATCCGCCGCGGCTCCCACAAAAGCGTGCGTTCCCTGGAAGCCGACATCCGTGCGTGGGTCAAGGAGTGGAACGAAAACCCAACACCGTTCATCTGGACCAAGACGGCCGAGGAGATCCTCGACTCCCTCGCCCGCTTCTGCCGACGGATCTCCGGCGCAGGACACTAGGAACGGTTCCGCACTTCTTTACAGATGTCCGCGTCCGGAACGCGGCGGGCGAGGACACGGCACCGGACGAGAAGGGCGAGGTCGTCGTATCGGGCCCGAACGTCACGCCCGGCTACTGGAATCTTCCGGAGGAGAGCCGCGCGGCCTTCACCGAGGACGGCTGGTTCCGGTCCGGCGACGTGGCGCTCGTCGACGAATGCGGCTATGTGCATCTGGTCGACCGCCTCAAGGACGTGATCATCTCGGGTGGGGAGAACATCTACCCCGCCGAGGCCGAGGAGGCGCTCCTCGAACATCCGGACGTCATCGAATGCGCGGTCTTCGGCGTGCCCGACCCCAAATGGGGCGAGGTCGGCCGGGCCGTGGTCGTCCTGTCTCCCGGCTCCACCGCGGCCGAGACCGAACTCCTCGCCCATCTGAACGGCCGACTGGCCCGCTACAAGATTCCCCGGACCTTTCGCCTCCTGCCCGGCACGCCGCTGCCACGCAACGCCACCGGAAAGCTGCTCAAGGGCGTCATCCGGTCCGAATTCGGCGACTGACCGCCCCTCATCGACAGAATTCCTCTCAGCACCCTGGAGTACCCCATGCCCCTCACCGTCAACGGAATCGACGAGATCAAGGCCCAGGCCGGAGCCGATCTCGGCCACAGCGGCTGGCTGGAGATCCTCCAGCCGCGCGTGAACACCTTCGCCGACGCCACCGGCGACCACCAGTGGATCCACACCGATGTCGAGCGCGCCAAGGACGGCCCTTTCGGCGGGACCATCGCCCACGGCTACCTCACGCTCTCCCTCCTGATCCCCCTGTGGAGCGAGCTGCTGCAGGTCGAGGGCGTCTCGATGGCCGTCAACTACGGTCTGAACAAGGTCCGTTTCCCCTCGCCCGTGCGGGTCGGCGCGAAGGTCCGCGCCCACGGCCGGATCGTGTCCGTGGAAGAGGTCAAGGGCGGGGTCGAGGTCGTCGTCGACCTGACCGTGGAGATCGATGGCTCGGAGAAGCCCGCCTGCGTCGCCCAGGCGGTATACAGGTTCTACGCCTGAGTCGTACGACGAGCCCGAGGGGTGCCCACCAAAGCCGCCCCTCGGGCTCGCCCCCCTCATCGTCGCTCCCCTGCAGGCATGCCGCCGCGTACAGCACGAACTCAGGGGCGAAGATGCAGCCACTGTCCCGTCATGCCGGCACCGAAGAGCGGCAGCGTCGCGGCGGCATCTGGCACGTCGGTCGACAAAGCCGTCCGTACGGGGCGAGCCGGACGTCCGTCGACATCGCACACACAGAGCCGTCCCCGACGATCAACCGCAGCGACAGCACGGCGCCCCCGGCCGTCTGCACCCCACCACTCTTCGGCCCCTCACTGGACGCGCCTTACGACAACAGCATTGACATGTGAGTGGGCACCTCGGTTGCATGACCGTTCGACACATCCCTCCCTCCCGCCTCGGAGCACTTCATGGCCAAGCCCGATCTGATCTTCACCCGTGGTCCCATCCACACCGGCGATCCCGCGCGCACCCGGGCAAGCAGCCTGGCGGTCACGGGCGAGCGCATCACCGCCGTCGGCCATGACGAGGTGCGCGAACTGATCGGCCCGGACACCGAAGTCATCGATCTCCAGGGCAAGTTGCTGCTTCCCGGATTCCAGGACTCGCACATCCACGCCGTGTCCGGCGGAATGGAATTGGCCGAGTGCGACCTGACCGGCACCGTGGGCGTCGAGGAATACCTCACCCGCATACGCTCCTACGCCGACGCGCACCCGGACCGCCCGTGGATCACGGGCGGCGGCTGGTCCATGGAGAGCTTCGACGGCGGACTGCCCACCCGGCAGCTCCTCGACTCCGTGATTCCGGACCGCCCCGTTCTCCTGAGCAACCGCGACCACCACGGCGCCTGGGCCAACACCCGGGCGCTCGAACTGGCCGGTCTCACACGGGAGTCCGCCGATCCGGCGGACGGTCGGATCGAGCGGGAGCCGGACGGCACCCCGAGCGGGATGCTGCAGGAGGGCGCCACCGCCCTGGTCTCCCGGATCGTGCCGCCGAGCACGCCGGAGGACCGCCTCGCCGGTCTGCTGCGGTCCCAGAAAATGCTGCATTCCCTCGGGATCACCGGCTGGCAGGACGCCCTGCTGGGCTCGTTCGGTGGCAACCCCGACCCGTCCGACGCCTATCTGACGGCCGCCCGCGAGGGCACACTCACCGCCCGGGTGTCCGGGGCCCTGTGGTGGGACCGCGACCGGGGAGCCGAGCAGATCCCCGAACTGCTGTCCCGACGGGAGCAGTTGAGCCACGGCCGGTTCCGGGCACGTGCGGTGAAGATCATGCAGGACGGCATCGCCGAGAACTTCACAGCGGCCATGAACACCCCCTACCTCGACGGCTGCGGCTGCGCCACCGCCAACTCGGGTCTGAGTTTCGTCGATCCCGTCGCCCTGCGCTCGTACGTCACCGAACTCGACGCCCACGACTTCCAGGTCCACTTCCACGCACTCGGCGACCGGGCGGTGCGCGAGGCCCTGGACGCGGTCCAGGCGGCCGTCGAGGCCCATGGACGGCGTGGCAACCGCCACCATCTCGCCCACCTCCAGGTGGTGCACCCCGACGACCTGGATCGCTTCGCACGGCTCGGCGCCATCGCCAACATCCAGCCGCTCTGGGCCGCGCACGAACCCCAGATGGATGAGCTGACGATCCCCTTCCTCGGACCCGAACGGGCCTCCTGGCAGTACCCGTTCGGCTCCCTCCTGCGCGCCGGAGCCACCCTGGCCGCAGGCAGCGACTGGCCCGTCAGCAGCCCCGATCCGATCGCCGGAATCCATGTCGCGGTCAACCGGATGGAGCCCGAGGCCACCGACGGCCGGGTCTTCCTGCCGGAGCAGCGCCTCGACCTCGCCACCGCGGTCGCCGCCTACACAGCCGGCTCGGCGCACGTGAACGGGCTCGACGACACCGGCAGCCTGCTCCCCGGCCACCTGGCCGACCTGGTGGTGCTGGACCGCGACATCTTCACCCGGCCCCAGGAGGAGATCGCCGAGGCCCAGGTCCTGCGCACCTACGTCGGCGGCACGCTGGTGCACTCCGCCTGAGGAGAAGCGGCGGCGGCCCCCCGGGACGGCCGCCGCGAGGACTCCCGGACCAGCAGGCGGGTCGCCACGAGCCGGCCTGAAGGCTCCTCTTCGCCGTTCTCCAGGGCGGCGACGAGGAGCTCGATCCCGGCCTCGGCGATTTCCCGGGGCTGAAGGCTCAGCGTCGAGATCGGAGGTTCCGTGTGCTCGGCAGTGTCGTCCTCGCTCACACACACCACGAGAAGGTCGCCGGGTACGTCGTAGCCGTGGCGGCGCGCCGCGTCCAGGACGAGCGGCGGACTCATTTCCTCCACCACGAAGAGGGCGTCGGGCCGCTCGGCGGCCGTCAGCGCACTCTCCACCGCCCGGACGGCCGGGCCGTTTCCGGCTTCGTCGGTGACGGTCACCCGGGGAGTGCAGCCACGTGCGGCACACCAGTCCCGGTAGGCGGTCAGCACCTCCCGGTGGAAGCGGGTGGTACTGCCGGACATCACGAGCGCTGTCCGCCGTGCTCCCTGCGCTGCCAGATGCTCCAGGGTGCCGTGGGCCGCCTCCTCGGCGTCGACGTCCACCCAGTGGGCTCCCGGTCTGCCGTCCACCGAGCCGTCGCTGACGACGGGGATACGGGCGGCAAGCAGATCGTCCACCACCCGGTGGTCGACCGGATCGGCAACCACCACCGCTTCGAGAGGCAGGTCGGCCCACTCGCTGTGCAGCGATCCCGCGGGCAGCATCACCAGGGCGTATCCGTTTCTGAGCGCGGAAGCCGCCGTGGCGCTGGTCAGTTGGGCGAAGTACGGCGACTCCAGATACGTCCACGGATTCCCCGCGAACTCCCCGACGACGTAACCGATCAGCCGGGCCCGCCCCGTACGCAGTTGCCGGGCGGTGGCGTTGGGACGGTACCCCATCCTGCGCGCGGTCTCCCTGGCCTTCTCCCGCACGGCCGGCGAGAGCCGTCCCGTGCCGTTGAGGGCCGCGGAGACGGTGGTTTTGGAGAGGCCCGCCTCGCGGGCGACATCGACGAGACGGATGCGGGGCGGGGCGGTTCGCGCAGTGCGCCCGCCGCGTTGGGGAGCTGAGGTCATGCGCTGATGCTGTCACCCTCGCGACCTCGGCAAAACCGTTCCCGCAAAGTCTTGCGCGGGAACGTTCCCGCATCAATACTCACCCCATCTCCCAGCGCCCGTCACTACACCCGTAAAGGGGTGGGTCTCCTTGCGCATGTCCAGAACCACCGCGCTGCTTGTCTGCTCCACCGTCGTCACGGCCACCGCCGCCGGCTGTTCCGGCGCGACCAAGTCCCAGGCCGGCGGCGGCGCCCCCGCCTACGCCGTCACCCCGGACTCCCCGGCGGCGAAGGGGTCTCTCGACTCCTTCACCTGGTCGCTGTACGCCGAGCCGTACACGCTCGACTACGCCCTCGCCTACGACTACCCGCCGAACACCGTGCTCGCCAACGTGTGCGAGCAACTGCTGCGGGTCACCCCCGACATGAAGATCGAACCCGGGCTGGCCGTGAAGTACGCGAACCCGGACCCGAAGACCTGGGTGTACACCCTTCGCCCCGGTGTGAAGTTCCACGACGGATCGACCATGACGGCGAAGGACGTGGTCGCCTCCCTCAAGCGCCACATGGATCCGGCCACCGGCTCCCCGTGGGGCTCGTCCTTCAAGAACGTCGCCTCCATCAAGAAGAGCGGCCCGCTGGAGGTGACGATCCGGCTCAACAAGCCCGACGTGCTCCTCAACGAACTCATGGCCGCCTCCCCCGGCACCATCGAGAGCGCCGCCTACCTGGCCAAGGCCGGGAAGGAATACGGCGGCCCCAAGGGAGGGGTCGACTGCACCGGCCCCTACAAGCTCGACCGCTGGGCCCAGGGCGACAGCATCACCCTGAAGAAGAACAACGCCTACTGGGACCGGTCGCTGACTCCCAAGACCGGCACCGTGAAGTTCACCTTCACCGAGGACCCGTCCGCCCGCACCAACGCCTTCCTGTCCGGCACGGCCGACGGCGGCTACCTGGTGCCCTCCTCCGCCTTCAATCAGCTGCGCACCAGCTCGAAGGGCAAGTTGTACTTCGGCCCCAACACGGGGGCCTCCGATCTCGCCGTGCTCAACCTCAAGGGCACGCTCGGCAACCTCAAGGTCCGCCAGGCGCTCTCCATGGCCATCGACCGCAAGAACATCATCAAAGCTGCCGCCGGTGGCATCGGCGTTCCCTCGAAGGCCCCCGCCGCGCGCGGCGCCTGGGCGCTGACGCCCGAGAAGGCCGACGAGTACTTCAAGCAACTGCCCGAGCCCGTGTACGACGTGGCCGCCGCGAAGAAGCTGATCACCGAGGCCGGTGCCACGGGGCGCAAGGTCACCGTCGTCACCAGCTCGATGACCCCGGAGATCAGCGTCGTGGCCAACGCCGTCCAGGCGGCTGGCAAGCAGATCGGCCTCGACGTCCGGCTGAAGGCCGTTGCCCCGGAGGCGTACACGAGCATCTTCGTCGACGCCGGCGCCCGTAAGGGACTGGACCTCGTCATCACCAACGGATACGACAACACACCCGACCCGCTGGAGTTCTACCAGTACCTGCGCACCGGCGACTTCGGCAACTACGGCAACTGGTCCAACGCCGAGTTCGACGCCATCTTCGACAAGGCCAACGCCGAGCCCGATCCGGCACGCCGCGCGGAGCTGACCGCCGAACTCCAGCGCATCACCGTACGCGAGCTGCCGATCATCCCGCTGTACGATGCCCCCTACTCGGTCTTCCTCGGCAGCAGGGTGACGGGTGCCCCGACCGGCATCGCCCAGCTGTACTACCCGTGGGCCGCGACGATCGGGGCCGCGCAGTAATGACGCGTTATCTGACGAGCCGGCTGCTCGGCCTGCTGGCGGTGCTGCTCGTCACCTCGCTCATCGTCTTCGGCACGGTGCATCTCGCGCCGGGCGATCCGGTGACCTTCCTGCTCCACGGCCGCCCCGCGACCCCGGACGCGGTCGCGGCGCTGCGCACGCAGTACCACTTGGACGACCCGCTGCCGGTCCAGTACGCGAAGTGGCTCGGCGGCGTCCTGCAGGGCGACTTCGGCCGCTCGACCCAGTTCCACCAGGACGTCGGCTCCCTCATCGTCTCCCGCCTGCCGGGTACCGCACTGCTCGTCGGCTACGCGGCACTGCTGGTCGCAGTCCTCGGCGTGGCGGCCGGCATCATGGCCGCCCTGCGCCCCGGGGCCGTGGACCGCGCGGTGCTCCTCGGCACCGGTGTCGCCACGGCCACCCCCTCGTTCGTCAGCGCCATCGCGCTCGTCTCGCTCTTCTCCGTCCAACTGGGCTGGTTTCCCGGGCCCGGTGGCACTCCCGAGGGCCTCGGCGATCGCCTTTACCATCTGACGCTGCCCGCCTTCGCCCTGGCGGTCACGTTCGCCGGACTGCTGGCCCGGGTCACCCGGTCGGCCATGCTCGACGAACTCGGGCGCGAACACGTCGAGGTGGCGCGAGCCCGCGGTGTCGCGGGAGGCGCCGTGGTCCGTCGGCATGTGCTGCGCAACGCACTGGGCCCCATCGTCACCGTCGGCGGCACCATGCTCGCCGGCCTGCTGATCAGCACCTCGATCGTCGAAACCGCCTTCAACGTGTCCGGTATCGGCTCCCTGCTGGTGCAGGCGGTGACAGCCAAGGACTTCGCCGTCGTTCAGGCAATCACCCTGCTCAGCGTGGCGGCGTTCGTCCTTGTCAACCTGATCGTCGACCTGCTCGTGCCGGTCATCGATCCCCGGCTGTCCCTCTACGGGGAGGCTTCCCGATGACCACCGCCGTCTCCCCCGCGTCCCCCTCCCCCGACGCGCTGCGCCGCCGCCGGGGTCTGCGCGGACTGCGGGTGCTCAGCCAGGGCCCACTGTTCACCGCGGGTGTCGTCGTGCTCGCGGTGCTCGTCCTGGTCGCCGTCCTCGCCCCCGTGCTCGCACCGTACGACCCCGAGGTGCTCGACCTGTCGGCGAGCCTGACGGGCACCAGCGGTGACCATCTCCTCGGCACCGACCAGTCGGGCCGGGACATCCTGTCGAGGCTCATCCACGGCGCGCGGACCGGTCTGCTCGGACCACTCCTCGTGGTCGGCGTCTCGACCGTCCTGGGCATGCTCATCGGTCTGGTCGCCGCCTGGCGCGGGGGCTGGGCCGACGCCCTGCTGTCCCGGTCGATGGACCTGGCCTTCGCGATCCCCGGACTGCTGCTGGCCATCCTCCTGGTAGCGGTCCTCGGCTCGGGCATGACCGCGCCCGTGATCGCCATGGCCGTGGCCTACACCCCGTACGTCGGACGCCTGGTCCGGGGCATCGCCCGCCAGGAGAAGGCCCGTGCCTACATCGAGTCGTACCGCGTGCAGGGCTGGTCGGGCTGGACGATCTGTCTGCGTCATCTGCTGCCGAACATCGCGCCGACCGTGCTCGCGCAGTCCGCGATGAACTTCGGCTACGTACTGATGGACCTTGCCGCGCTGTCCTTCCTCGGGTTCGGGGTGCAGCCGCCCAAGTCCGACTGGGGAGCCATGATCAACGAAGGCCAGTCGGCGATCCTGCAGGGGGCGATGCTGCCCGCGCTCGCGCCGTCCGCGTGCATCGTGCTCGCCGTGGTCGCCTTCGGCATCGTCGGCGAAGGTATCGCCGACCGAATCGCGAAGCGGGAACGGTGAGCGCCATGACCGAGTACGAAACCCCCGCGCTGGAGATCGACGGGCTCGGCATCCGCCTGCCCGGCGAGCAGGCGGCCCGTCCCATCCTCGACGGCGTCTCGCTGCGGGTCGGCGCAGGCGAGACGGTCGGCCTGGTCGGCGAGTCCGGTTCGGGCAAGTCGGTCGCGTGCCGCAGCGTGCTCGGGCTGCTGCCGGCCGGGGCGCGCACGAGTGGTGAGGTGCGGGTGGCGGGCCGCGACGTCCTGACCATGAAGCGCGCCGAACTGGCCGGGCTGCGTGCCAGACAGGTCGCGATGATCTTCCAGGACCCGCGCGCGTCCGTGAACCCGCTGCGCCGCGTGGGCGACTTCCTCACCGAGGGACTGCGCGGTGCGGGCACGCCCGCCGCCGCGGCCGAGAACCGGGCCGAGGAACTCCTCGACGCGGTGGGCATCCGCGATCCGCGGGGCGCGCTGCGCCGCTACCCGCACCAGTTCTCCGGCGGGATGCTCCAGCGCGTGGTCATCGCGGCCGCCCTCGCGGGCGAGCCGGCGCTGCTGGTCGCCGACGAGCCGACCACAGCTCTCGACGTCACCACCCAGGCGGAGATCATCGCCATCCTCACCCGCCTCCAGGCCGCACGCGGCACCGGAATGCTCTTCGTCACCCACGACCTCGAACTGGCCTCGGCGATCTGCGACCGCGTGTACGTCATGTACGCGGGCCGGATCGTCGAAACCAGCAGCACCGACGCGCTGTTCGACCGTCCACGCCACCCGTACACGGCGGGGCTCCTCGCCTGCACACCTCGCATCGAGGCCGGAGCCGGCGCCCCACGCCCCATCCCGGGCAGGCCCGTCTCCCTCGCCGAGGCCCCACCGGGGTGTGCCTTCGCGGCGCGCTGCGCCCACGCGCAGCCGCGCTGTTCCGAGGAGACACCCGAACTTGCGCACCACGGCGACGGACTCGCCGCGTGCCACCGCGCCGACGAAGGGATCAGACTGTGACCGGGGCGACCGAGGAACTCGTCGTTGAGAAGCTGCGCAAACGGTACGGGGACCACACAGCGGTGGACGACGTGTCCTTCACCCTGTCGCCGGGGTCCTCGCTCGGCATCGTCGGTGAATCCGGCAGCGGCAAGACCACGACGGTACGGATGCTCGTCGGCCTGGAGCGCCCCGACGGCGGCACCGTCCGCATCGGCGGACGTGACCGCTCCGCACCCGCCCGGGGCAGAGCCGAGCGACTCGCCCGCGCACGCGAGATCCAGATGGTCTTCCAGGATCCGTACCTTTCCCTCGATCCGCGGGTGACCGTGGGCCGGTGCGTCGAGGAGGTCCTGCGCCTCCACTTCCCGATGGAGGCGACGGCCCGGCACGAACGCGTCGCCGAGCTCCTCGACCAGGTCGGGCTCGGGGAACGGGAGGCGGCCGCCCTGCCCGGCAAGCTGTCCGGCGGCCAGCGACAGCGCGTAGCGATCGCCCGCGCGCTGGCCGCCGAACCGCGCGTCCTCGTCCTCGACGAGGCCGTGGCGGCCTTGGACGTGTCCATTCAGGCGCAGGTCCTCGAACTCCTGGGCACCATCCGGCGCGAGGTCGGCATCGGCTTCCTCTTCGTCACTCATGACCTCGCCGTCGTCCGTCACATCACCGACGAGGTGATGGTCCTCAGGGAGGGACAGGTGGTGGAGACGGGCCCTACGGCCGAGATCCTGGACGCGCCTCATCACCCCTACACACGCTTGCTGCTCAGCTCCGTCCCACGACGCGGCTGGGACCCCGCCGACGCCGCAGCCGCCCGTCGCGCCCTCGGCTGACCCCCGTCCGAGCCCCGTGCCCGGACCGACCGGCGGGCGTCCGCGCGCGCCGGCTGCCCGACCTCCGACAAAGCGGGCTCGCTGCGTCGTAACCACTGATACCTGTGGCCGTGTCGGATCCGGCATGGCATTCCCGGGCGTCGCGACCAGCAGGAACGCCGCAACCGGGGCCGCTCAGGCAGCAGACCCGTCGGCCTCGACCGGGAGTTGCGCGCTCGTAGGAACGAAGTCGAGCGATGGCCCAAGGCGTGGGAGCAGTCCCGGCAGGCCATCGAGATGATGACCGCCGAGGACAAGGGAGCAGTGGCAGGGTGAGGTGACGGCGCAGATGTTCCGTATTGCGGAGTTCATGGTGGCCGGCGCACCGGATGTCGATCCTGCGGTACGGGGCCGAGGTGGGCGCACGCCAACAGGGCGTCTGCCGCTTCTGGGCCCCGCACGCGGCAACGTAGAAGAGACTGGGCCGGACCTGCGCCGATGTCCCGCGGATCCGGCCGGGAACTACGACAGGATCGCCGACGCGCCAGCCGTCCACCAGCGCAACGGCGGTCTTCCACGCGGAAGCCCGGCTGAACCGACCGACGGTTCACGAGCACGAGGAGCCCTGCCCCGATGACTGGGCGTCAGCTCCCGAACCCGAGGCCGATCCGGTCGAGGGTCTTGAGCCAGAGGTTTCGGCGCCCGAAGTTCTCGTCCGCGCGGGCGAGGGACCACGTGGTGGCCTGGATTCCCGCCCATCGGAGCGGTTCCGGCGGAAAGGGAAGGGGCTTGCGCCGCACCATCTCCAGTCGGGTCCGCTCCGTGCGCTCGCCGGCCAAGAGGTCGAGCATCACCTCGGCGCCGAAGCGGGTCGCACCCACACCGAGGCCGGTGAATCCGGCCGCGAAGGCGACTCTGTCCCGGTGGGTGGTGTCGAAGAACGCGGAGAAACGGCTGCAGGTGTCGATTGCGCCGCCCCAGGCATGGGTGAAGCGCAGTCCTTCCAGTTGGGGAAAGGTCCGGAAGAAGTGCCGGGCCAGGGTGGCGAAGGTCTCCGGCCGCTGGTCGTGCTCAGCACGCACCCGACCCCGGTAGTGGTACACGGCGTCGTAACCACCCCACAGAATGCGGTTGTCGGCGGAGAGCCGCACGTAGTGGAACTGGTTGGCGACGTCGGAGAATCCCTGCCGGTTGTGCCAGCCGACAGAGGCGAGCTGTTCGTCCGTCAGTGGCTCCGTCATCAGCGCGTAGTCGTACACGGGGACGGTGTAGAGGCGGTGCCGCTTGACCAGGGAGGGGAAGGCGTTGGTCGCGAGAGCGACCCGGTTCGCCAGGATGCGTCCGTACGGGGTCCGCACCGTGATCCCCGGGTCGGCCTCCGCGATGGCCGTTGCCCGGGTGCGCTCGTGGATGCGTACGCCGATGTCCAGACACGCCTGCTTGAGGCCCCATGCAAGACGTGCGGGGTTGAGCATCGCCGTACCCTCCTCGTCCCAGAGCGCGCCCAGGAAGGTCGGTGAGTTGATCTCGGCACGGACCTGGTCGGCGTCGAGCACTGTCTGCTCGGAGCCGTAGCGGGCGGCAAGCGCGGCCAACTCGTGCAAGTCGTCGACCTGGTACGGCTCGGTCGCCACGTTGAGGGAGCCGGTGCGCTCCCAGTCGCAGTCGATGCCGTAACGCTTGATCGTGTCCTCGATCGCCTGGAGGTTCTGGATACCGAGCCGTTCCAGCTCGGAGAGCTCGTCGGGCCAGCGATCAAGGCCGTTGCCCAGACCGTGAGTGAGGCTGGATTCGCAGAAACCGCCGTTGCGCCCGGACGCGGCCCAGCCGATTTCCTCGCCTTCGATCAGGACGACGTCACGGGAGGGGTCGCGCTCCTTGGCGATCAGAGCGGTCCACAGGCCGGAGTAGCCACCGCCCACCACGAGCAGATCGCAGCTGGTGTCGGCGACCAGGGCCGATGTGGCCTGCGGGCGGCCGGGGTCATCCAGCCAGAACGGGGTGGGGCTGGCATCCCGGAGCGCGTGGACGGGATCCATGAAGGACTCCTCGGGTGGTGCGTGGTGCGGCTGGGCCAATGGGTCCTGCCATCAGACTCCAGCCCGAGATTGATGTCAACGGCGTTGACATAAGCCTCACTGCGTCGCACCCGGACCCGGGCCGCGACGCGGCCAGGGCATGCTGCGATCGGCCTGATCCGCGCCCCGGCGGGGCGTGGTGCGAAAGCGCCCGGTCCGGACTCAGCCGGCCGCCCCGGGCAACTTCGCTTCAACGGCGTCGAGCAGCAACTCCAGCGCGAACGGATAGCCGCTGAGCATCATGTCGGCGGCCAACAGGCTTACGGTGGCGGCGATGTGGGGGTAGTCGTTCGCATCCAGGCGGCCGTAGCGGTCCTGCCACACCTGGAGATCGGCCGCCTGCGCGGTAGCCGGAAGGGCGAGTGCCGCCGCGTCCAGGGCCGCGAAGGCGAGCGCCTGGTCCACGAAGGCGTGATAGATCCGCACCGCGTCCCGGTCCTGGAAACCCGCCGACCGCAGCACCCCGAGGATCGTCTCCACGGCCCGCGTCTCGTTGTTCCGCCCGGTCGTCCGGTGCGCCGCCAACAGAGCAGCCTGGGGGTGCGCCTGGTAGGAGGCATGGACGCGCAGACCCAGCTCGCACAGGTCGGTACGCCATTCTCCGACGGGCTGCCAGCCCCGCCGGGCACGACCGATGAGCTCGTCGGCGATCGCCAGCAGCAGGTCGTCGGTGTTGCGGAAGTACCGGTAGAGCGCACTGGGGTCGGCCCCCAGCGCGGCCCCCAGCCGCCGGACCGTCAGAGCGTCCGCTCCGTGCTGGCCGACCAACCGCAGGGCCGTCTCCACGATGACCTGCTCGGACAGCACCGTGCCCTGCTTCGTCGGCCTTCTGCGCCGCCGCTGCGGCTCCGGAACCACACGCTCATTCATGGTGCGGAGCTTATGACAACGCCATTGACGTGTGAAGGGGGCAACGGTTTCATGGCCTGCCATCCGGCCCCTTGGGCCACCTTCCCCCCGAAGCAAGGCGACGACCGTTGGCGGTACCAGTGAAGAACGCAAGCACCGCGCCGAGAAGAAGCGCCCAGGACCCGCCGACAGCAATGCGGAAATCCATAGGCGTCGTCGACGGCATCGTCCTCGCCGCGTCGAGCACAGCGGCCACCAGCAGTATCGGCATCGGACTCGGCCTGATGGCGAGCATCGTCGGCCTGCACCTGCCGGCGATCATGCTTCTGGCCTTCCTGCCCGTGCTCGGCATAGCCGGCGGATACGGGCGCCTCAACCGCGTCGCACCCAACGCGGGCAGCAGTTACAAGTGGGTCGGGCGCGTCTTCAGTCCCTGGCTGGGCTTCCTGGTCGGATGGGTCAATGTCGTCGGCACCATCGTGTTCATGGCCTACACCACCACGGTGACGGGCTCGGCGATCATCCAGCTCCTGGGCCAGGCCGACCTCCACAGCGTCGGCGGCCTCTCCCTCGATCCGGACTCCACCCTCCAGTCCACTCTTCTCGGCATGGCCGTCCTGGTCGCTGCCGCGCTGGTCGCCGTTCGCGGGCTCGATCTGGCCGCGCGTCTCCAGAAGTACCTGCTGATCTTCGAGTACGGCGTGCTGCTCGCGTTCTGCGGCTATGGCCTGTTCGCCGGGGACCAGCCCTTCTCGCTCCAGTGGTACAACCCCTTCGACATCCCCTCGGCCGCGGCCCTCGCCCAGGGCATGGTGCTCGCGGTCTTCTGCTATTGGGGCTTCGAGTCGGTCTTCAGCGTCGGTGAAGAGGTCAGTGACCCGCGGGACGCCTCCCGCGGCGGGTTCATCGCCCTGACCGTCATGCTTCTCCTCTTCCTGCTCGCCGGCACCGCCTTCCAACGGGTCCTGCCGCTGGACGAGTTGGCGGGCAACGGCGCGCAAGGGCTCGCCTACTTCGGTACGAAGCTCGCCGACCAACCGTTGGCCGCACTGCCGCTCATCGCCCTCATGTTCTCCGCGGTGGCGTCGCTCCAGGCTTCGGTCATCCCCACCGCCCGAGGGATGTACGCGATGGGCCGCGACGGTGTCCTCGGCCCCGTCTGGACACGCCTGCACCCCAAGCACGGGACCCCCGCCGTCGGCACCATGCTGATCACCGCGATCGCCCTGGTCCTCGCCGCGATGGCACTGGTCATCCCCACCGTCAACGACTTGATCTTCGCCGCCGTGAACGCGATCGGAATCGTCGTCGCCCTCTACTACGCCCTCACCGCCGCGGCCGCCGCGGTGTGCTTCCGCCACTTGCTCCGCACATCACCACTGGAGGGCCTGCGCGCGGTCGTCGGACCGGTGCTGGGCGCGCTCGCGCTGCTCGTCACCGGCGGCTACCTCACCTGGACGTTCTATCGCTCCACCGATCACTTCGAAGTCTCCGCCGACAACGGCTGGTTCGCACTGCTCGTCCCGGTCCTGATGATCGGCTCCGGCCTGCTGGCCGCCGCGTGGGCCCGCTGGCACCACCGGTCGTCCTATTTCACCGATACCCGTGACGCCGCCGGCAGCGAACCGGCAGGCGCCCTCTGACCGGCACCCTGCCGACGCGCGGCACGGACCGCGGCACCTCGTTCCCTCCAGCATCCCGCTCGCGGACCGCCGACCCATCAGGAACACCTCCCAAGGCGAAGGCCGATACGGCCTTCATCGCCGAACCCCCCGTCCCACCATGCCCGCCGTGACCAGTCCCCGACATCCCCATACCCGCCACCGGACTCCGGGGCCGCAGCCCCGGACGGGATCCGGCCCCACGTCCGCGCATGCTCCCGCGTACTCACGCGACTCCTCCGATTCAACGCAAAGGATCACCCCATGACCGACCTCACCGACATTGCCTATCTGCCGGCGACCGAGGCCCTGCGCCGATTCCGCGACCGTTCCCTGTCACCGGTCGAGCTGATGAGCGCGGTCATCGCGCGTGCCGAAGCCGTCGAGCCGAAGATCAACGCCCTTGCCGAGCAGACCTTCGAGGAGGCGCTCGCCGCCGCCCGCGTGGCCGAAGCGCGGTACGGCGGCAAGGGCGAGGCACCTCGCGCCCTGGAGGGCCTCGCGGTCGCGACGAAGGAGGAGCAGCCCATCGCGGGCCGCCGAAGCACAGACGGCTCCTTGGCGTTCCAGGACGAGATCGCCGAGCAGACGCACCCGGTGATCGAGCGGGTCCAGGCTGCCGGTGGCATCGTGCATGCACGGACCACAACCCCGGAGTTCAGCTGCGCGGGGTACACACAGTCCCGGCTGTGGGGCGTCACCCGCAACCCGTGGAACCTCGAGTTCAGTCCGGGCGGCTCCTCCGGCGGCGCAGGCGCCGCGCTCGCGGCGGGTGAAACGACGCTCGCAACCGGCTCCGACATCGGCGGCTCGATCCGCATCCCCGCTTCGTACACGGGCACGGTCGGCTACAAGCCGCCGTACGGGCGCGTGCCGGCGATGACGCCGTTCAACCTCGACACGTACTGCCACGACGGCCCGATGGCGCGCACCGTCGGCGACTGCGCCCTGCTGGAGAACGTCATCGCGGGGCCCCACCCGTTGGACGCGGTCTCGCTGCGGCCTGGACTCGTCCTGCCCGAGCGGTTCGAGGGCGTCGAAGGCCTGCGGGTGGCGCTTTCGGTCACCCTCGGGGACTGGCCGGTCGATCTCGAGGTCGAGGCCAACACCCGCGCGGTCGCGGAGGCACTGCGCACCGCCGGGGCCGTCGTCGAGGAGGTAGAGGTCCCCATCATGCGGGCGGACGTGATGCGGGCAGCAATGATCCACTTCGGTTCGATCTTCGGCCCGTACATTGCATCGGTTGCTGCCGAGCACAGCGACCGACTCACCACGTACGCGCTTGACTTCGCTCAGCGGGCTGCCGAGGCCGTCCGCGAGCCCGGCAGCTTCCTGCAGGGCCTTGAGACCGAGGCCGCGGTGCAGACGACGCTCGGCGCCCTGCTGGACCGCTACGACGTCCTGCTGTGCCCGACGACCGCAATCCCCGCGCTCAGGGCGGACGACGACTACCTGTCGACCAAGGTTGTGATCAACGGTGTCGAACTGGACTTCTATCTGGAATCGGCGATGACCACAGCGTTCAACATAGCCAGCCGCTGCCCGGTGCTGAGCGTGCCGTCCGGTTTCGCCTCGACCGGAGTGCCGACGGGGGTACAGGTCGTCGGACGCACCTACGACGACGCCACGGTCTTCCGTGCCGCGGCAGCGATCGAATCCGTCCGCCCCTGGAACAGCTTCCCGGTCCTCTGACGCAGCGTCATTCCGCCGGAACCACGGGCCAGGGGTTCTGCCGCGGGAGGTCGGGCGCAGACCGACGCAGGCAACCGCACGTCGCCGAGCGGACGGTGTACTCCCGGACGAGCCCGTCCGCCACCGCCGCAACGATCTCTTGCCGGGAACCGACCTCGCTGATGTCGAGGCGGACCGCGGGGTGTTTGTGGGTGAATCCCCCGCCCAGGAGGCCACCGCCTCAGCTGACGTGTCCGGTGTGCACATCACGGTGAGGACGCCGCCCCCGACCTCATGGTCGCCGCGCATCGCGTCGTGGGCGGCGACCACGTCGTCGAGCACCCGCCGCGCCGGCGGGACCAGCTCCCAGCCCGCCGAGGCGGGCACGAGGCGGCGGGTGGTGCGATGGAACAGGGAGATCTTCACCTCACGTAACAGGGCACGGATCGAGCCGGAGAGGGTGGGTGTGCGACAGGTGGAGCCGCTCCGCCGCGCGCCCCGGACCTCCGTGGTCCACCACAGCCAGAAAGTGTTCCGGCTGTCTCGGCTCGCCGCCGGGCAACTGGACGCAACGGTCCGCCACCCGGCCCGCCATCTCGGAACAGAACGGCTTGGCCGCTGCGATGCGATGCCGTGGGATGCTGCCGGAGTCGAAGGCCCGGGCCGCATCCACGGTCAGGGCCCGGCCGGCCTCCAGGTCCGCGAAGCAGCCGCCGAGATCCGCCTGCGCGGCACCGAGGTCCTCAGCCAGGGCGCCCTCCGACGGAAAAGCCCCTGCTGTAAACGGAAGCCTTAACGGTGTTTTGGCAGGTCAGGCGGACAGAACCGGCGTAAAACGGATGACCCCAAGATTAGGACTCCCCAACCAGCACATCGTGGGCTTAACTTAGGTGTCATGACCTCCCCCCGCTCCACCTACGGCGGCGGCTACTACGCCGCACCGTCGTTCCCCGACACCCCGATCTACGACTCCCTGGTCGCGGAGCGGGGCACCCCTCAGATCGCCCCGATCCGAGTGCCTGCCGCCTATGACACCGGCAACAGCTACCTGCCGGCTCTCCCGGCGGCCCTGCCGGCTCTTCCCGCGGCACCTTCCCAGCCCGGCCCGTCGTACGGCTACCAGCAGCCGGCCCAGCAGGGTTACGCGCCGGTGCAGCCCCCGCAGTTGCAGCAGGCCCCGGCGCCGTACATCCCGCAGCAGCCGACCGCGACCCGCGGCGGATACCAGGCGGCGCCCTACACGCCGCAGCAGCAACGGCCCGCGCCGGGCACCGGGTACGAGGCGATGCGTCCGGCGTCGCCGCGCCCCGCACCCGCGCCCTCGCCGTACGAGGACCCGTACAACCGCCCGCACCAGGGCCGGGGGTACTGAACCGGGGAGTCGCACACGGTCGTACCGAGGTCGTCGTCGAGCCGTGGGGACTCGTCGGCGGCCTCGACGTTCCCGCACCGGGCCGGGTACCGCCCGTCGTGACTCCGTGCCGCCCTCGCGCGACGTGCCGCCCTCCTCGGCCGGCCCGTACAACCCTTCAGGTCGCTCGGGCGCCCCGGACGGGCCGTCAGTCTCTTTCGGTGGGCGGGGAACTCACGGGACCGGTCCGCGCGTTGCCCCGGGGTGACGTTCCTCTCTCTTCGCCACACCAGCGCGCGAAGCGCGCCGTATCGGGTTAAGACGGATACGGAAGGGGGTGCGGGACTGTGCGAGCGCTTACGGGCGTGTGGCGCTGGCGGCACAATCCCCTGCGCCGCGCTACTGACCGGCGCGAGGCGTGGGTGGCATTGGTCGCGCTGATTCTCATGGTGCTGGCGGCGCCGGCGCTGGGCTGGCGGTGCGGATCGTTCACCGATGACGCCCTGCAGAAGTCGGTGCGGGCCCAGCGGGCCCAACGCCATGCCACGACCGCGGTCGTGCTGCGCCAGGCGCCGCAAGCGCCGCATTTCGTCACCGATCCCGAGGTGTCCTCGGAGCGCACCCCGCAGACCCGGGTGGTGGCGCGCTGGAAGGCTCCGGACGGCACCGACCGTCGCGGTACGGTGACCACCCTCTCCCGGCAGCCCGGGCCGGGCACCGAGGTGAAGATCTGGACGGACCTCGACGGCCACCCCGCGCCGCGCCCCATGGACGCGTCGACTGCCCATACCCACGCGGCTCTGGCCGGGTTCGGGGTGATGCTGCTCGCCGTCGCGCTGATCGAGGGCTGCCGCCGCCTGATCGTCTGGCGCATGATGCGGGGGCGGTACATCAGGATCGACCGGGACTGGGCCGAGGCCGGTCCTGACTGGGGCAGGACCGGGACCGGCAGCTGATCAGCCGGGATCGGGTCAACTCCCGCCCGCCGCGCGCGCTACGGTGGACCGGCCCGCCCGCTTCCTCGGCGGGCGGACCCGGGTTTCGCCGTGGCCGGAAGGCCGGTGGACCCGGGCATCACACACGCACGAGGTGGGGGCACAACAGCGCCATGGCACAGGGCACGGTCCAGGTGACGCACACCGGCACATCGCGGTGGCGGCGCCGCACAGGCGAATACGCCTCCCTCACCGCAGCCCTGGAGGCCGCGGCGGACGGGGATGTCCTCACCATCGCGCCCGGCACCTACCGGGAGAATCTGGTTCTGCACCGGGCGGTGACATTGCGCGGCCCCGAGGGCTCGGCCGGCTCCGTACGGATCGCGCCCATCGACGGCGTGCCGCTGACGGTCCGCGCCTCCGCCGTCGTCTCGGACCTGCATGTGGAGGGCCAGGACTCGACGGCCCCGGCGCTGCTCGTCGAGGACGGCGCACCGGAGCTCGCGGACCTGCGGATAGTGACCCGCTCCGCCGCGGGGATCGAGGTGCGCGGTACGGCCCGGCCCACCGTGCGCCGTTGCACGGTCGACAACCCGGCCGGCGTCGGCATCGCCGTACTCGACGGTGCGGGCGGCGTGTTCGAGCAGTGCGAGGTCGTCTCGGCCGGCCAGTCCGGCGTTTCGGTGCGCGACGGTGCGCATCCGCGGCTGGAACGCTGCCGGATCCACCACGCGTCGGGCGCGGGACTCAGCGTCACCGGCGAGGGCAGCGGTCTGGAGGCCGTCGGCTGCGAGGTGTACGAGATCAAGGGCAGCGGGGTCCAGGTCACCGCTCGTGCGTCCGCCCACCTCACCGAGTGCACGGTGCACCGCACTTCGGCGGACGGCGTCACGCTCGACACCGACGCCGTCCTGACGCTGGCCGACTGCGACATCCACGACATCCCGGAGAACGCGGTGGATCTGCGTTCTCGTTCGGTCCTCACCCTGACCCGCTCCACGGTGCGCCGGTTCGGCCGCAACGGTCTTTCGGTCTGGGATCCCGGCACCCGGGTCGATGCCAACCAGTGCGAGATACATGACAGTACGGGCGACTACCCGGCTGTCTGGGTGAGCGACGGGGCGACGGTGATATTGGACTCCTGCCGGGTCCACGACGTGCCGGACGCCATCTTCGTGCTCGACCGGGGCTCGCGCGCCGACGTGGTCGACAGCGATCTCTCCCAGGTCCGCAATACCGCGGTGTCGGTGAGCGACGGGGCGACCGCCCAGCTCGACGACTGCCGCATCCGCGAGGCGTCCACCGGCGCCTGGTTCCGCGACCACGGCAGCGGCGGCACGCTGAACAACTGCACCATCGATACCGCGCAGACCGGAGTGATCGTCACCAAGGGCGCCGACCCGACGATCGGGCGCTGCACGGTCACCTCGCCCACCGAGGCCGGTTTCTATGTCTCCGCCGAAGGCCGCGGCACCTTCCACAGCTGCCGGGTCACCGGCAGCGACGGTTACGGTTTCCACGTGATGGACGGCTGCCGTACGACGCTGACCCGTTGCCGTACCGAGCGGTGTGCCCGCGGCGGCTACGAGTTCGCCGAGGGCGGCGCCCACGGCGACGGGCAGGGAGCGGGGCCCGTCGTGGAGGACTGCACGAGCGACGAGAGCGCGCTGCGCTCCCCCGCTCCCCCGGCCCCGGCCGTGCTGACGGCGACCCAGTCGGCCCCCGGGCTGCTCGGCGGGATCCCGGGGCAGCGGGCCGCGGAGCCCGCCCCGGCCGAGGCTCCGGCCCCCGAGCCGGTGCGCGCGTCGGACGCCGTTCTCGGGGAACTGGACGCGCTGGTGGGCCTGGACAGCGTGAAGCGGGAGGTGCGCGCCCTCACCGACATGATCGAGGTCGGCCGTCGGCGCCGGGAGGCCGGGCTCAAGGCCGCGTCGGTCCGGCGGCATCTCGTGTTCACCGGCTCGCCCGGCACCGGTAAGACCACTGTGGCCCGGCTGTACGGCGAGATCCTCGCCTCGCTCGGGGTGCTGGAGCGGGGCCATCTGGTCGAGGTGTCCCGCGTCGACCTGGTCGGCGAGCACATCGGCTCGACGGCCATCCGCACCCAGGAGGCGTTCGACCGGGCGCGCGGCGGGGTGCTGTTCGTCGACGAGGCGTACGCGCTGTCGCCCGAGGACTCCGGCCGGGACTTCGGCCGGGAGGCGATCGACACGCTCGTGAAGCTGATGGAGGACCACCGGGACGCGGTGGTCGTCATCGTCGCCGGCTACACCCACGAGATGGAGCGATTCCTCACCATCAACCCCGGTGTGGCATCACGTTTCTCACGGACCATCACCTTCAGCGACTACGAGCCCGCCGAGCTGCTGCGGATCATCGAGCAGCAGGCCGAGGAGCACGAGTACAGCCTGGCCTCGGGGACCGGGGAAGCGCTGCTGAAGTACTTCACGGAGCTTCCCAAGGGCCCGGCGTTCGGCAACGGCCGTACCGCGCGCCAGACGTTCGAGTCGATGGTGGAGCGGCATGCGGGCCGGGTCGCCCAGCTCGCCGATCCGAGCACGGACGAACTCAGCCTGCTCTACCCGGAGGATCTGCCCGAACTCCCGTGATCCCGCAGGGCTTTCGGGGGTTCCTCCCCGTCCGCCTGGCGGGGCAGGACCGGGTCGAGCCGCTCCAGCAGTGCGGCCCGTTCCTCGGCGAAAACCGGGTCGGCCTGGTAGTCCGAGTGCCCCAGAACCGGTTCGGGCAGCGGATGTTCGGGGGTCCGCCCGTAGGCCAGGGGGTCCTTCAGCGGCCCCCGGTCCACCCCGGGCCCCGGTCCCTCGTCGAGCCGGACCCGGCCGCCGATCGGGTCGGTGGCCCGCCAGAGGTTGCGCCAGCAGTGCACGGACCGGTGCAGCCCGTGCAGCGGTCCGGGGCCGAAGTAGGCCGGGAACCAGCGCGCGTACAGCCGCTCGATCGGCGAACCGTAGGTGAGCAGGGCGACCCGGCTCCGGGTCTCCGGCGGCAGCTGCCAGACCGCGGACGCCGCGAGGACGCTGCCCTGGGAGTGGCCCGAGATGACGAGCCTGCCGCGGGTGAGCCCGGTCCAGCCGGACATCCGTGACGCCAGGTCGGGGACGGCGCGCTCGGCGTAGCAGGGCGGTGCGAAGGGATGGGCGGCGCGCGGCCAGAACGTACCGACGTCCCAGAGGATGCCGATGGTGCGCCGGGCGGAGGCGTCGCGGTAGGCGCGCCGTCCCCAGGTGACGAAGAGTACGAAGCCGAGCCCGATCATCCAGGAGCCGGTCGACTGGGCCGCTTCGGCGACGGACTCGATGAACGGGCCGCTGCCCTTCATCGCCAGGCCGGGCACCTCACCGCTCGCCCAGGCCCCGCCGACCGCCGCCGCACCGAGCAGCAGCGTGGCGCCGGAGACCGGGCCGAGGATCCAGGGCGCGGAGTCGGTGAGGGCCGCCGTGGCCCGGATCCGGGCGATCTGCCGGGTCCGGGCGGGGTCCGGCCGCTCCTGCCCGTACTCCCGGTCGATCTCGGGCTCCAGGGCGCGCGCGATGAGCCAGGTGCGTACGAGCAGCACGGTGCCGGGGACCGCCAACAGCACCAGGAGCACGGGGATGACCGAGGCCTGCCAGCTGAGCAGCACCGGGGGCCCTTCGATGAGGGCGCCGCGGCCCATGCCCGGGGTGCCGGAGCCGTCGAGCCAGTCGGCGACGCGCTGGGCGACCCCGCCGGTCATGACGCCGCCGAGAGCGCAGGCGAGCATGGCGACCACCGGTCCGCCGAGTCCGTGCATGACGGTGCGGGGTTCCGGGATCTTTCGGTACAGGCCGAGTGACACCACGGCGAGGACGACGACGAGCACTCCCTGGCCGAGCGTGACGATGCTGAAAGTGACGTCACCGGGCAGGGCCCCCGCCGAGACCCAGGCGGGACGCGACCAGGCCGCGTACACCGCGGCGAGGACGAGCAGGACCAGGGCGCTGCCGGGCAGCCAGGTGATGAGGGCACGGTCGAGCCCGTTGTCGAGACTCCGCTCGCTGCGTCCGCGGCGGCAGACGACCCACAGCACGACGAGCGCGCCCAGGACCAGCGCCGCCTCGATCAGCGATCCGAGGACGCCGGGCACGGGGCCGGTGGCGGCGCGGTCGTGGCGGGCCGCGGCGCCCGCGACCGACGCGGCGACGGTGAGGAATCCGGCGGCGGTATGGGCGGCGCGCAGCCGGGCGACCAGCCGGCGGCCGTACCAGAACCCGGGCCGGGCGAGGGCCGGGCGGCTCCCGGCCGGGGTGGCGGAGGTGTTCGGATCGGGTGCGGTCTCCGGGTCGGCGTCGTCCGGTCCGGAGCCGGTGAGCGGGCGTTGCGATTCGTACGCGCTCCAGGTCCGGTTGGACAGGAACCAGAGCAGCCCGACCAGCGCGGTGGGCACGAGCGCGGCGAGGGCGAGGCGTCGGCCCGGCTGGGACCACCAGCCGCCCTGTGCCGTCGACAGGAAGCCGAGCCAGGACCGCTGGTGCGAGCAGTCCGGCACGCCCGCGCACTGCCAGGCCGTCAGGTCGAGCGCGACCTCGCAGGCCGCCGCGGTCAGCAGGACCGTGAGGCTCAGGGCGACGAGCCGGACGAGGACCCCGTACAGGCGCACCGAGCGGGTGCGGCTCCGGGCGGTGGGGCGCATCCAGTGGGCGAGGTTGACCACCATGAACGGGAGCAGCAGCAGCCACAGGGCGCGGGAGCCGTTGCCGGAGGTGAGGTTGGACCAGCAGTAGGCCTCGGCGATGGGCCGGTCGCGGTACCGCTCGGGGTGCTGTTCGGCGTCCATGTCCCCGGCCCGCCGGTACATGGCGGCGGTCGCGTCGCCGGTGACCCGGACCGGCCGCGGATCGTCGAGCATCTCCTGCGGGGTGGCTCCGCCCACGCCGTGGACCAGCAGTTCCAGCGCGGGCCTCGGACTCTGCGGGGCCTGGGTGACAGGTGCCACTGGAGTGACTCGCTCTCTCGGTCGTGGGGGAAGGTGCTGATACGCGGTCACCAGGATCACGGATGACGGCCGGTGTACGCACCGCTCTCACGGAATCTCCCCGGTGCGGCGGCCGGCGACACCGCGTGGCAGGATGACCCCGTTCCGAAGAGAATGTTGCGCTGTCTGAAGGAAGGACCGGACCGGCGTTGAGCGAGAATCAGAACCTGCTCGCGGAGCAGCGGCGCGCCCTGATCCTCGACGAGGTGCGCAGGCGTGGTGGGGTCCGGGTCAATGAGCTGACCCGCAGGCTGAACGTCTCGGACATGACCGTCCGCCGGGATCTGGACGCGCTGGCCCGCCAGGGTGTGATCGAGAAGGTGCACGGCGGGGCCGTACCGGTGGTCGAGGCCAGTACGCACGAGCCCGGTTTCGAGGCCAAGTCGGCACTGGAGCTGACCGCCAAGGAGGACATCGCGCGGGCGGCCGCCGCGATGGCGGTGCCCGGTACCGCCATCGCGCTCTCCGGTGGTACGACGACGTACGCGCTCGCCCAGCATCTGCTGGACGTACCGGATCTGACGGTGGTGACCAATTCGGTGCGGGTCGCCGATGTGTTCCACTGCGCGCAGCACTCGGGATCCGCGGGCGGGGCGCGTGCCGGGGCCGCCACGGTGGTGCTCACCGGTGGGGTACGGACGCCGTCGGACTCCCTGGTCGGCCCGGTCGCGGATCAGGCGATCGCCTCGCTCCACTTCGATGTGCTGTTCCTCGGGGTGCACGGCATCTCGGTGGAGGCCGGTCTGTCGACGCCGAATCTGGCGGAGGCCGAGACGAACCGCCGTTTCGTCCAGTCGGCACGGCGCGTCGTGGTGGTCGCCGACCACACCAAGTGGGGCACGGTGGGACTGAGTTCGTTCGCGACCCTGGCGCAGGTGGACACGTTCGTGACGGACGCGGGTCTGTCGGCCGTCGCCCGTGAGGAGATCGAGGAGCATCTGCCGAGCCTGCTGGTGGCGGGCCGGATCGCGGACGACGTTTCCTAGCGCCCCTCCCAGGCTTTGCCCGTCGCGGCACCGGCGGCCGGGCGGTGTGTCGGTTCCGCTCAGCTCGGACCGGGCGGTGCACGGCCTAGGATCGGGCTGTGGCCGTCTTCCGGATCGAGCGTTTCACGCATCTGCCCACGGCCGAGTCCTGGCGCCGGGTGACGGACTGGGAACGGCACGCGGCGAGGGTGCCGCTGACCACGATCACCGTCCCCACGGGGCTGCCGACCGGGATGGGGACCGTCTTCGTGGCGCGTACGGGCGTGGGTCCGCTGGGTTTCGACGATCCGATGGAAGTGGTGCGCTGGACCCCGCCCGCCGTCGGGCGCGCGGGGCTGTGCCGGCTGGAGAAGCGCGGTTCGCTGGTGCGGGGCCGGGCGTCGATCGATGTGTATCCCACGGATTCCGGATCCCATGTGGTGTGGGTGGAGGAGCTGAGTGTCCGGCTGCTGCCGCGGTGGGCCGATCCGTTGATCGCCGTGGCGGGCCGCCGGGTCTTCGGCCGGGTGCTCGACGGCCTGCTCGACCCTCCGGCGGGTCCGGGTCCATAGCTCGGCGTGCGAGCGCCCGACCACATAACGTCCTTACGAACAGGGACATCTGACGGTGCGACAGCTATGGTGTGCGCGACCTGTACGACCCCGTACGCCGCTGACCTACCGCACGGGAGGTGCGATCCGTGCCACGCCGACTCCGTTCCGTGGGCCTCGATTTCGTCGAGTCCGCCGCCCTGCGACTGGTCTTCGACGCCGAGGTGTCCGCGCCTCCCGAGGCGGTCTACCGTGCGCTCGCCGACGACGTGGCGGGCTGGCCGAGCTGGTTCACCTCGGTGACTACGGCCCGGCCCATCGAGGAGGGCGCGGGCCGCGAGGTCCGGCTCAGGGGCGGCGCGGTGCTGCGCGAGTCGATCCTCGCGGCCGAGCCCGGCGAGCGGTACGCCTACCGGGTCGACGAGTCCAACGCCCCTGGTCCGAAAGCCCTGGTGGAGGAGTGGCGGCTCACTCCGGCCGGGACCGGGACGCGGGTGCGGTGGACGTTCGCCGCCGACGGTTCCGCGCCCTTCCGCTTCACCCTGCGGCTGGCCCGGCCGGGAATGGGCCGGGCGTTTCGGAACGCCGTGCGCAATCTCGACAGGCGGCTGGCCGCGCCCGCGGCCTGAGTGCGGCGCGGACCGGGCGTACCGCGCTCCGTCCGTGCTATCCGGGCCAGTTGCCGCTGCTCAGGAAGGATTCGATGGTCCGCGTGTACGGGGCGATGTCCAGGCCCTGTTCGGCGAGCCAGCTGTCGGAGTAGTACTTGTCGAGGTAGCGGTCGCCCGGGTCGCAGAACAGGGTGACGATGCTGCCGGTACCGCCCTGTTCGACCATCTCCGCGACCAGTTTGAACGCGCTCCACAGCCCGGTGCCGGTGGAGCCGCCCGCCTTCCGGCCGATGGCCCCCTCCAGGGCGCGCACGGCCGCGACACTGGCCGCGTCCGGCACCTTCATCATCCGGTCGATGGCCCCGGGCACGAAGCTCGGCTCCATCCGGGGCCTGCCGATGCCCTCGATCCGGGAGCCGCAGTCGCTGGTGGCCAGGAGGTCGTGGTGGGTCCAGCCGTCGAAGAAACAGGAGTTCTCCGGGTCGGGCACACAGATCCGGGTGTCGAACTGCATGTAGTGCACATAGCGGGCGATGGTCGCCGAGGTACCGCCGGTTCCGGCGGTGGCGACGATCCACGTCGGCTCCGGGTAGCGCTCCAGCCTCAGCTGCTGGTAGATCGACTCGGCGATGTTGTTGTTGCCGCGCCAGTCGGTGGCCCGTTCGGCGTAGGTGAACTGGTCCATGTAATGACCGCCGGTGTCGGCGGCCAGCATGGCGGACTCCTCGTACAGCTTCCGTGAATCGTCGACGAAGTGGCAACGGCCGCCGTGGAATTCGATCAGCCGGCACTTCTCGGAGCTGGTGGTACGGGGCATCACGGCGATGAACGGCACACCGATCAGCTTGGCGAAGTACGCCTCCGACACGGCCGTCGAACCGCTGGACGCCTCGATCACCGGCCTGCCCGGCCGGATCCAGCCGTTGCAGAGCCCGTAGAGGAAGAGCGAGCGGGCCAGACGGTGCTTGAGGCTGCCGGTGGGGTGCGTCGATTCGTCCTTGAGGTAGAGGTCGATGCCCCAGGTCTCGGGCAGCGGGAAGCGCAGCAGGTGGGTGTCGGCGGAACGGTTGGCGTCGGCCTGGACCTTGCGGACGGCCTCCTTGAGCCAGGCCCGGTACTCGGGGTCGGAGCGGTCGATGTCGATGGTCGCCGCGACCCGGCCGTCGTCTGTGTGCTTTGCGGTGCCCATCAACGCGTTCCTCCTCGTATCACCGGACTCTCGCCGTCAACGATATTCCCCCTACCTGCAGAAACGTTCACTTTGATGCTCCATAGCCCTGCCTTGGCCCGGCCGGACAGAACGGCTGCCGCATTACTCCGGGACGCGGCCTGGCGCGCAGGTCCCGGATGCGTGCAGACTTCCGACAGAGGCGTTACGAAGGGGGCGAAGCAGTCATGCCGGAAACGGAGTTCAGCGCGACGGGGGTACGGATCGAGCGGTGGGCCCGCTCGCTCACGAGGGCCGGGCAGGTCGTCGTCAAGGACGGCAGGCTGGCCCTGCTGACCAGTTACGGACGGGAGATCGACAGCGCCCCGGTGGTGGCGGTGAGCGCGGGCAGGCCGTGGTTCGCCGGAGCAGGGGCGGCCGTGGCGCGTCTCAACGGGACGCGGTACCGGCTGACGATGGGGCAGCGCAACCACGGTCCGGACACGGCCGGACCGGCCCACCGCTTCCTCGAGACGCTGCGGAGCGCGGGCGGCCGGATGATCTGACGGAGCAACCCCGCCGGGACAGCGCGAGTTGCACAGCCGTGGCCCCTGAGCGACATTGGTCACATGTCACTCATGGTTCATCAGCGGTGACACTGAGATCCGTCACCGCCGGTCCGGATTCAGCGGTTCGTCGTCTGCTGGATCCGTCCCTCTCGTCTTCTTCCGGACCTATTTCGGGGAGTCGCAGCCGTGATCAGCGAGCCAAGCAGGCACTGCACGGTGGAGCTCCAGGCCCTGCCGTCGCGGATCGGTCAGGTCCGCAGAATCGTTTCAGCGCAGTTGCGCTACTGGCATCTCGATCCGTTGATCGACCATGCGGCGCTCGGCGTCACCGAACTGCTGACCAATGTCCACCGGCATGCCCAGCCGGACAAGTCGTGCACCGTCGAGATCGAGTTGCTGCTCGAACGGCTGACGGTGTCCGTCCACGACCACGACCCGCGGCTGCCGACCGTGTGCGACCCCAGTGCGTCCAGTACGTCGGGGCGCGGGCTCGCGCTGATCGCCGCGGTCAGCGAGAGCTGGGGCGTCCGCCCGAGCGGCGGGGCCGGGAAGGTCGTCTGGTTCACCCTTCCGGCACCTCCTCCCCTGTTCACCGGGCGGCCACCGCACTCGGTGTACGGGGCGACCACGGACGGGCCGTTCGAGCCGGACGCCGTCACGTATCTGGAGAGCCGTACACCCTCCGTCGCCCGGTCGGCGGTGGTCGGGTAGCGGAAATGGAGGAGCGGGGCGCCGTCCGGCGCCCCGCTCCTCCATTTCCGTGCGCTGTTCGGCGCCTTTCCGTGCGCTATTCGGCGGCGATCGCGCGGAGCACGTCCAGCCGTGCCGCCCGGCGGGCCGGCCGGCGGCCTGCCAGCGCCCCGGCGGTGATCCCCACGAGGGCGATCACCAGGAGCCGCAGCGGCGGCAGCGCGAAGGAGAAGGCGGTGCCGCCCGCGGATGCCTCGACCAGCACCCAGCCGAGGAAGCCGCCGAGCAGCAGACCGCCCGCCGTGCCGAACGCGGCGACCAGGACGGACTCCCAGCGGACCATGGACCGCAGCTGGCTCCTGGTCTGCCCGACGGCCCGCAACAGGCCCAGTTCCCTGGTGCGTTCGTGGACGGCCAGCGTGAGCGTGTTGGCGATGCCCAGCAGCGCGATCAGTACGGCGAGTGCCAGCAGGGCGTAGACCAGGGTGAGCATCATGTCGATGCCGCCGGCCGAGGACTGTGCGTACTCGCTGCGGGTCTGTACGTCCGGATTGCCGTACGCCTCCGCGGTCTTCGCGACCGCCGCCTTGCCGTCGGCGATGGACACGCCGGGCTTGAAGGAAACGGCGATCAGCGAGTCGGAGTCCTGGGCGCGGTGCGGGTCCCAGGCCTGGCGGGTGATGACGTAGTCGCCCGCCAGTTCCGGCCGGTCGTAGACGGCGCGGACCGTGAAGTTCTGCCGGGTGCCGTCGGTGAAGGTGAGCCGTGCGGTGGAGCCGGTGCGCAGTCCGCGCTTGCCGGCCTCGGCGGCGGACACCGCGATCCCGCTCGTGCCCAGCCCGTTCAGCGATCCGTCGACCCGGCCGAGGTCGAAGACCCTGCCGAGCGCGGCCGGGTCGGTGACGGTCAGGGCGCGTCCGGCGCCGTCGACCTCGGCGACCCCTTTACCGAGGCCGACCGCCGTAGCGACCTCCGGCAGCCGGTCGACGGCCGGGGCGAGCCGGGGGCTGAGGCCGCTGCCGCCCGCCCCGAAGGCGGGGGCACTGATGGCGACGTCGCCCGCGAAGGCACGGTCCACCGTCTGGTTCATGGTGGCCTTCAGCGAGGCACCGAAGACGGTGAACAGGGAGACCACGGCGACGCCGATCATCAGCGCGGTCGCGGTGGACGCGGTCCGTCGGGGGCTGCGCAGGGCGTTGCGGCGAGCCAGCCGGCCCGTGACGCCGCGCAGCCGGTCGAGCGGAGCGCCGAGGAACCGTACGGCGTACGTGGAGGCGACCGGTCCGAGCGACACGAACGCGGCGAGTGCGAGTACCGCACCGGCGGCCGACAGCGGGCCGGACGGGCCGGCCGACACGCCGGCCAGGATGGTGCCGACGGAGGCGGCCAGCAGTACGAGCCCGGTCAGGGTGCGGGTGCGGGATGCCGCGGAGTGGTCCACGGCGCTCTCGCGCAGGGCGGCGAGCGGAGCGGTGCGGCCGGCCCGGACGGCGGGCAGGAGGGCGGAGCCGAGGCAGACGAGGACGCCGACGGCGAGCGGCAGCAGCAGCGACCCGGCGCCGATCACCAACGGGCCCGCGGGGAACGGGAATCCGACGGCGGAGAAGAGCGCCCGCAGTCCGGCGGCGATCCCGATGCCGCCGGCCAGACCCGCGGCGGAGGCGATCACGCCGACCGCGCCCGCCTCGACGAGGCTCGCTCCGACGACCTGGCCGCGGGAGGCACCGAGCGCGCGCAGCAGGGCGTTCTCGCGGGTCCGCTGAGCAACGACGATCGCGAAGGTGTTGTGGATGGAGAAGGCGGTGACGAGCAGCACGATCCCGGAGAACACCAGCAGCAGCGTGGTGAACAGGCTGAGGAAGGCGCCGGAGATCATGTCCCGGTCCTCGGCGGCCGAGGCCTGTCCGGTGATGGCCTCGACGCCCTTGGGCAGCACGGGGTGCAGTGCGTCGACGAGTTCCTGCTGACTGGTGCCCGGGCCCGCGCGCACCTGGATGGTCGATGCCTCGCCGGGCTTCGGCGTGAGGTACTTCTCGGCGTCGTCCTGCGTCATCGCGGTGTAGGTGACCTGTCCCATGCCGTCCTGGCCGCCGAAGGTGGCCAGTCCGACGATCGTGACGCGTACGGGGTCGGGGGTGCGCAGCACGGTGGTGTCGCCGATCCTGAGCCCGCCCCGGTCGGCGGCGCCGCGGTTGATGACGACCTCACCGGGTGCGGCGGGGGCGCGTCCGGCGGCGAGCCGGTACGGGTTGAGCTTCGGGTCGTCGATCCAGTTGCCGGCGAGGGTGGGCGGCCCCTGGCCGCCGACGGGTTTGCCGTCGGAACCGATGAGCTGGCCGGCGCCCTGGATGTCGGGGGCCGCCGCGGCGACCCCGGGGGTCTGCTCGATCGTCTTCACGAGTGCGGTGCTCACCGGCTGCCGGGTGCCCCGGGATTCACCGGCGACGGTGATCACGTCGGTCCCGCGCACAACGGCGTCGGTACCGGCGGTGGCGTTGCCGAACATGGTGTCGAAGCTCGCGCGCAGGGTGTCGCTCATGACGAGCGTCCCGGTGAGGAACGCGACGCCGAGCAGGACGGCGACGAAGGTGCCGGAGAAGCGGCGCTTGTGGGCGCGGAGCGAGGAGACGCTCAGGCGTACGGATGCCCGGGGGCTGGTCATGGCGTCACCGCCTTCGTGAGGGGTGGGGGGCGAAGGACTTGAACCGGTCGATTACGCGCTCCGCCGTGGGGTCGGTCATCCGGTCGACGAGCCGGCCGTCGGCGAGGAAGACGACCTCGTCGGCGTGGGCGGCGGCGACCGGGTCGTGGGTGACCATGACGACCGTACGGGCGGTCTGCCGGACGGTGCCGCCGAGCAGCCGGAGCACCTCCTGGCTGGAGCGGGAGTCGAGGTTACCGGTCGGTTCGTCGGCGAAGACGACATCGGGGCTGCCTGCGAAGGCCCGGGCCACGGCCACCCGTTGCTGCTGTCCGCCGGACAGTTCGCCGGGGCGGTGGTGCAGCCGGTCCCGCAGTCCGACGGTGTCGATCAGTGCGTCGAGCCACTCCGGGTCGGGGCGCTCGCCCGCCAGATCCAGGGGCAGGGTGATGTTCTCCGCGACGGTGAGTGTCGGCAGGAGGTTGAAGGACTGGAAGACGAAGCCGATGCGCTGCCGGCGCAGCAGGGTGAGCCTGCGGTCGTCGAGGGCGCTGAGGTCGGTGTCGCCGATGAAGGCGGAGCCGGAGGTGAGGGTGTCGAGTCCGGCCGCGCAGTGCAGGAGGGTGGATTTGCCGGAGCCGGAGGGCCCCATGATCGCGGTGAAGCGGCCGGCCGGGAAGTCGACGCTCACCCGGTCCAGGGCCCTGACCCGGGTGTCTCCCGTGCCGTAGAGCTTCACGGCGTCGACGACCCGGGCCGCGGCGGCGGTGGCGGACGTGGGGGTGGGGGTGGGCCCGGAGGTGGGAACGGTGGTCGTCATGCCACTCCCCCCTTGCCGCCTCGGCCGAACTGCTCGTCGAGGACGGAGATCCGGCGCCAGTACTCGTCCTCCTCGATCTCCCCGGCCGCGAAGCGGCGGCCGAGCAGCGTGATCGGTGACGGTTCGGCGGGGCTCTCCTGGGTGGCACGGGCCTGCCAGGGGCCGCGTCGGCCGCGCAGGACCGTGCGGCGCAGGAGAGTGACGCCGCCGATGACGACGGCCGCCCAGAAGAGCGGGAAGAGGAGGATCCAGGGCCCGGGCCCACCGCTGTACGCCAGGGTGTTCATCTCGGTCAGCTCCCTCGGTTCAGGATTCGCGGTCAGGTTTTCCCGACGACTGCGAGCCTGGCCCCGGAAGGGGGCCCGAGTCGTCGTACGGCCAGCGGCCGTGCGCGTACACCCTCGGGAGTACGCGGCGGATCCGCGGCTGCTCCCCTTGTCGGCCCGAGATCGCCGGGGTGGACGTGCCGGAGAGGCCGATTGCCGATACGGCGGTGTGGGGGTTCCTCTCCTCCTGGAGGACGGGCGCTCCCGCACGGCTTTGCGGTGGTGAGTCTGTTGCGGCGTGTTCTTCGGCGGTCGTTCATCGGTTTGAATGCGTCGATCGTGTTCGTCACCCTGCTGCTGCCGGTTCATCAGATGGCGCGAACTCGCTTTTATCAGCTGGTCGGGCCGGATGGGCGTGGATACGGTCGTTCGCGTCGTCCAGAAAGGGCGGCACCCGTCGCGTGCTGCGCGCGCCCGGGCCGCCCCGGCCGTCATGCGCTGGTACGGAGCACGCTCGGGCGGTTCCATGGGAGTGGACATGAGTTCTGTAGGTCGTAGGACCGTTGCGGTGATGGCCACGGCTTTGGCGTCGCTGGGTGTGGGGAGCGGTGTCACCGCATCCGCGGCCACCCCGGCCGCCACGTCGTGCAGCGGGGCGGAATGCCCCAGCCTGAAGCCGGCCAGGCTCACGACGAGCCAGGCCACCCTGAATGTCACCCAGATGCAACTGGAGAACATCCAGGCGATGGCGTCCGACGCGGTGACCGGGGAGCCCATCCGCGGTGCGAAGATCGTGTTCGCCACCATCGGCGGCCGGACGCTGGGGGCGGCCTACACCGACTACGACGGCGTGGCCTCGATCACCGCCCCGGAGAACCTGGGTCCCGGAACCCTCCAGGAGCTGCTGGGCGGCTACGAAGCGGCGATGGTCGGCGACGGCATCCACGCCCCGGTCGGGGCCCACGGAGCGATCACCGTCGGCACCGACCAGGCCCCTGGTGTCCCGAACTCCCCGTGCGCCATCTGCAGTGACCGCGGGCTCAAGCAGGACGTGGTCCCGGTCGACTGGAGCCGGTAAGGATGCGGATCTTCCACCGGCGGTCCCGGGCGGCCGACCACAGTGCCCCGGCCCGTCGTCCGGCCGGTGCGCGGGAGAGTGGCGCTGTGGCCCCGGTCGGTGCGGTCAATGGTCACGCGGTCCTGGCGACCGTGGCCGCGCTGCCCATCAGTACCTGGCGCTACCTCTGGGAGCCCGAAGACGTGCGTCACCTCGGGCCGATGGCCCAGGACTGGCACACCGCCTTCGGCTTCAACCAGGACGACACCACCATCCCCGTCGTCGACGGCCTCGGCGTCGCCCTGGTGTGCGTCCAGGCACTGCACCGCCGCGTGGAAGAACTCACGGCCGAAATGGATCGTCTGCGAGAAGCCGCGAACGCGCCCGACGCCGCGTGACGACGTGAGACGGCCTGCCCTGATGCTCCAGCGGTCGGAGGGGCGGACGGACAGTGGCCACGGACACTCCCGCGGTCGCCGCCCGCTCTCCGAGAGGGCTTGGGGAGTCGGCCCCTGCGGAACACTCATCACGATCCACAGGACACCATGACAGGACCGGACACCTTGGCACGACACGACACGGTGACGGAGCCGTCCGAGGCGATGGATCAGCCGTCACCGGTGTGTACGGACGCGATCTGGCGGCTTCCGGTGACGGTCTGTCGCATCACCCAGTTCCTGGGTGAGCAGACGGCCGGCGCCTTGCTGGAGCGCGCCATCGCCTCCACCGGCGACACGTTGAAGCCCTCCATGATCGGAGACCGGGAAGTGGTCCCCGGTCTTCGCCGGTCCCGGTCGTGCCAGGACTTCGCCGCGCCCGAGTTGACGGCGGCCATCGATGAGGTGCTGGAGGCGGTCGAACACACTCTGGGCGTCTCCTGCCAGTACACCGAACCCAGCTACGGCCTCAACGTGCACAACGACGGCGACTTCTACCGGCCGCACCAGGACACCAGCGCCGAGTACGCGCCCCGACGTCTACTCACGTTCGTGTACTACCTGCATCGCACACCCCGGCCTTTCGACGGGGGCGAGCTGCGTGTGTTCGACGTCGCCCTGCCACTGCACACCGAGACAGCCGGAAAGTGGGAGGAGCGCACCTGGCGGGACTGGGAGCCCGAGCACGACAGCATCGTGTTCTTCCGACCCACCGCCTGGCATGAGGTACGGCCGGTCAGCTGCCCGAGCAAGCAGCACGCGGACAGCCGCTTCGCCATCAACGGCTGGCTGTGCAGCCCCGACCCCGCGAACCGCGGCGGCTGAGCACCCGACGGCCGTCCCGGGAGCCCGTCACGTAAGCGCGGCCAGCGGATCGTCCAGCACCGGCTGCCAGGCGAGTTCCGCCGCGCCCACCAGGCTGTTGTAGTCGAGCGTGCACGGCAGGATCGGCACACTGCCGCTGCGCCCCCACAGGCTGCGGTCCGCCACCACCGCGCGCAGCCGCTCCGGATCCGCGTCGAGCAGGGCGCGGTGCAGTCCGCCGAGGATGATGCGGTCGGGGTTGAGGATGTTGACGAGTCCGGCGAGCCCGAGGCCGAGCCGGTCGATCAGCGCCTCGGCCGCGCCCCGCACCGCTGGGTCCTCGTACTCCGTACGCAGCAGATCGCCGGCCTGCTTGAGCAGCGACTCCTGCGGACCGGGTTCGCGACGGGCGGTGATCAGGAAGGCCAGCGGGTCGGTCTCGACGTCCAGGCAGCCGCGACCGCCGCAGTAGCACGGCCGGCCCTCGGGGTTCACCGTGAGATGCCCGACCTCCAGCGCGAGTCCCGAACTCCCGGTGTGCAGGCGGCCGTCGAGGACCAGTGCCCCGCCCACGCCGCGGTGACCGGTGGCCACACAGAGCAGATGCTGGGCGCCGCGCCCCGCACCGTGCCGGTGCTCGGCGAGTGCGGCGAGGTTGACGTCGTTCCCGGTGAACGCCGGCCCGGGGATGCCCGCTTCCCGTACCCGGTCGGCGAAGATCTCGCGGACCGGGGCGCCCGCGGGCCAGGCGATGTGCAGTGGGTTCAGTGCGGTGCCCTCCGGTTCGGCGACCGCGGACGGCACCGCGAGGCCCGCGCCGACGCAGCGCAGTCCGCTCTCCCGCAGCAGCCGGGCGCAGTCGTCGACGACGTCGCCGATGACCTGGGCCGGGTCCGCGGTGACGGTGGCACAGCTCGGGGTGGTGGCGACGAGCCGTCCGCCGAGCCCGACGAGCGCGGCCCGGAACCCGTCGGCGTGCACCTGGGCGGCGATGGCGACGGGGCCGGACTCCCGGATGGCCAGTCGGTGCGAGGGGCGGCCCTGCGAGCCGGCGGCGGAGCCCGGCCTGGAGTCGACCCGGATCAGTCCGAGCGCCTCCAGTTCCGCGGCGACCGCACCGGCCGTCGCCCGGGTGACGCCGAGTTCGGAGGTGAGGACGGCGCGGGTGGGCGCGCGTCCGGTGTGGACCAGTTCCAGCGCGGGTCCGAGCGCGCTGCGGCCCCTCTCCAACTTTGTCCGGGTGGTGGTCACCTTGCCGTTCATGGGGGCGAGTCTCCCATGATCCGCGGGTGTTGCCGACGCCCCGGTCGCGCACATCTGCCTCGTGCGCCCGTGGCAGGCAGCCGTCTTGCGCGCGTTGTCCGGACGCCCCTATGCTGAGTTTGTGCCGCAACTAAACAAATTGCGGACGGCCCTGCCGGGGGGACCGGGCGGAATCACCGCCCCAGCTTCGTCGGCCCGCCTCCGTACCGCGCTGACCGTGTTCTTCGCCCTCGACGGCTTCCTCTTCGCCGGCTGGGTGGTCCGCATCCCGGCCATCAAGCACCAGACCGGCGCCTCGGCCGCCACTCTGGGGCTCGCCCTGCTCGGCGTATCCGCCGGGGCCGTGGTGACCATGACGCTCACCGGCCGGCTGTGCCGGCGCTTCGGCAGCCATCCGCTGACCGTGGTCTGCGGCGTTCTCCTTTCCCTGAGCATCGCCCTGCCCGCACGGACGCATTCGGCGCTCGCGCTCGGCCTGGTACTGCTGGCCTTCGGCGCCGCGTACGGCGGGATGAACGTGGCGATGAACAGCGCGGCCGTCGACCTGGTCGCCGCCCTGCGGCGCCCCGTGATGCCCGGCTTCCACGCCGCGTTCAGCCTCGGCGGCATGGTCGGCGCCGGGCTCGGCGGCCTGGTCGCGGGCGGCCTCTCCCCCGCCACACATCTCTTCGTCCTCACCGGGGTCGGACTCCTGGTCACCGCGGCGGCCGGCCCGGTGCTGCTGCGTGCTCCGGCGCCGGGGCCCGCGCCCACGGCCGGCACCGCCGAGGTGCCGCGACCGGCCGGGCGGGCCCGCCGCACGGTGCTCCTGTTCGGTGTGATCGCGCTGTGCACGGCGTACGGCGAGGGCGCGCTGGCCGACTGGGGCGCCCTCCATCTCGAACAGGACCTGCATGCCCACCCGGGCATCGCCGCCGCCGGATACTCCCTGTTCGCACTGTCCATGACGGCCGGTCGGCTCAGCGGTACGGCGCTGCTCGAGCGGCTCGGCCAGACCCGGACCCTCGTCGCCGGCGGGACGACGGCCGCCGCCGGGATGCTCCTCGGCTCGCTCGCCCCGACCACCTGGTCGGCGCTCCTCGGTTTCGCCGTCACCGGTCTCGGTCTGGCCAATATCTTCCCCGTCGCGGTGGGCCGGGCGGGCGAGCTGGCCGGGCCCGGAGGAGTGGCCACCGCGTCGACGCTCGGGTACGGCGGGATGCTGCTCGGGCCGCCCGCGATCGGATTCCTGGCCGACTGGCTCTCCCTGCCGCTGGCCCTCACCACGGTGGCGCTGCTGGCCATCGCGGCCGCCGCGCTGGGATACGGAGCACGCAACGCGGCGCACGCCTGAGAGGCCGGCCCTGCTGCGCAAACGCCCCGCCGGGCAGCCCGGCCCGCTGACACGATCACCACCATGGAGATCACGGATCACATCAACACCCTCGCCGCCGAGGGACACTTGCTGGCGGCCGCCGCACAGGAAGCGGGAACCGGGGCGCCCGTGCCGAGCGCGCTCTGGCTGAGATGGACCCGGGCAGCCAGCTCCTGTACGCGGTAGGCGCAGCCGCCGTCCTCCGCCGCGCCTTCCGCGAGGATGTCGAGAACCTCGAAATCGCTGGCACCCAGGCCGTGCCGGTGCAGCTCGCGGTCGAGCTCACAGAGCGTCCTGGCGTGCAGCGCGAGGATGTCCCGCCACTCGTCGACGAGCACCCGCTCGGACTTGTTCGCCGCCATGACCGCACGTCAGCAGAGATGACACCTCTTGTTGCACGTGCATCAAATGCATATGCATCACATGCACATGCATTTGATGCACGTGCATGTACTGTGCTGCTCGTGACCTCTCCGCTCAACGGTGGCCGAGGGAAAGGTCCCGCCCTCGGCCACCGCACGCACGAGCTTCGAGACCCGGGCTCCCGAGACCGTGGCCTGGCCGGCCGCGCCTGCCGGGGTGCGCCGGGTCAGCCGAGCCAGCCGGGGCGCACGAGCCCCGACTCGTAGGCGAGTACGACGAGTTGGGCTCGATCCCGGGCGCCGAGCTTCACCATGGTGCGGCTGACATGGGTCTTGGCGGTGAGCGGGCTGACGACCAGCCGTCGGGCGATCTCCTCGTTGGAGAGCCCTATGCCGACGAGCGCCATCACCTCCCTTTCCCGTTCGGTGAGTTCACTCAGGCCGGTGACCGCCGGGGGTTCCTTGGACCGGGCCGCGAACTCGGCGATCAGCCGGCGGGTGACCCCCGGCGAGAGCAGGGCGTCGCCGGCCACCACCGCGCGTACCGCCCGCAGCAGTTCCTCCGGTTCGGTGTCCTTGACGAGAAAGCCCGAGGCGCCGGAGCGGATCGCCTCGAAGACGTACTCGTCGAGCTCGAAGGTGGTGAGCATGACCACCTTCACGTCACGCAGCCCGGGGTCCTCGGTGATCGCGCGGGTGGCGGCGAGGCCGTCGAGACATGGCATCCGGATGTCCATCAGCACGGTGTCCGGCCGTAGTTCGCGCACCATGCGTACGGCCTCCTCACCGTCGGCGGCCTCGCCCGCCACCTCGATGTCGGGCTGGGCGTCCAGCAGGGCCCGGAAACCGGCCCGGACCAGTAGCTGGTCGTCGGCGAGCAGTACGCGGATCACGGTGTCTCCTCCTTGGGCGCCGCCGCGCCGGGCGAGTCGGACAGCAGCGGGAGCTCGGCCCGCACGCGGAAGCCGCCATCGGCCCGGGACCCCGCCTCGATCGTGCCACCCAGGGCGGCGGCGCGCTCCCGCATGCCCGCCAGTCCGTTGCCGCTGCCGCCCGCCTCGTTACCGGTGGCCGGTCCTTCGTCGTCGATACGGAGCCGGATGCGGCCGGGCTCGTAGCCGATCCGGACCTGCGCGGTGCGCGATCCGGAGTGCCGGACCACGTTCGTGAGCGCCTCCTGGACGATCCGGAAGGCGGCGAGATCCGCGCCGGGCGGTACGGAGCCCCGCACCCCGTCGGTCTCGACGGTGACGGTCAGTCCGGTGCTCGCCGCCTGTTCGACGAGTTCGGGGAGCCGGTCGAGTCCGGGAGCCGGGGCCCTGGGGGCGTCTCCGGGGGTGCGCAGCGTGTCAAGGACCTGACGGACCTCGCCCAGCGCCTCCTTGCTGGCGGCCTTGATGGTGGTGAGGGCGGTACGGGCCTGCTCGGGGTCGGAGTCCAGCAACGCGAGCCCGACGCTCGACTGCACGTTGATGACGGAGATGCTGTGGGCCAGGACGTCATGGAGCTCACGCGCCATCCGCAGTCTCTCCTCGTCGGCCCGGCGCTGCTGGGCGGCCTCCCGTTCGGCGCGCTGGTCCGCCCACTGCTCACGGCGTACGCGGACGAATTCGGCGGCGGCGACGATGGCCACCACCCAGGCGGCGATGCCCAGTTCCTGCCCCCACGGTGCGGCGTGGCCACCGGCGGGCGGGAGCCAGCGGTAGAGCCAGTGGGCCACCAGGACGTGCCCCAGCCACACCATGCCGACGGCCGACCAGGCGGCCCGCCGGTGCCCGGCGACGACGGCGCTGAAGCAGCCCACGGCGACGGCCAGGAAGACCGGCCCGTACGGATATCCGGCGGCCAGATAGACCATCGCGGCGGCCGACGCCCCGAAGACGGCCACCACGGGGTGGCGGTGGCGCAGCAGGAGCACGGCGACGGCCAGGAAGAGCAGCAGCCGCGCGAAGAGGTCCAACGGCGCCCTCTCGCCCATCTGCCCCCGGGCCGCGATGGTCGAACCGATCATGACGACGGCACCGAGCAGGATCGTCGACGGCCAGGGCAGCCGGGAGGCGGAGTATCCCGGTTCCCCCGTCAGCCACCGCGGCGGCCCGCCGTGGCCCCAGTGTGAGCGTTGCTCTTCCATGGCGGCCACGCTAGACGGCGGACCACCGCGCGGGCGTCAGCCGGGCGTGGTGATCACCCGTACTCCCTGTGGAGTACGACGTACGGACCGATCGAGGGCGACGCCCGGTCCCGGGCCTGCCGTTCGGCGATCAGACCTGATTCGCGCGCCCCCGGCACCGCCGCGATCAGTCCCGGTCCGGACGAAAGACCCTAGTGCCCCTCCCGGCAGACATCGCCGGTCGCGGCACTAGCTGCCACGGGGGCCGAGCAGCCCGACCGTGCGGGCCAGTTCGGTGACGGCCTCCCGGAAGAAGACCTCCCGGGCCTCCACCACCCGGTTGAACTGGCCGAAGATCTCGAAGGAGATCAGCCCGAACATCTGTGACCAGGCGGCGATCAGCGGCGCTGCGACACCCGGAGGGAGGCCGGGCGCGAATTCGGCGACCATCCGCCCGGCCTCGGCGCGCAGCTCGGCGGCGAGTGGCGGCACGGCGAGACCGTCCGTGCGGTAGGCGTCGCCGACGATGGTGATCAGGACGAGGCCGACGCGGGAGGCGGGTCCGATCGTGGCCTGCGGCGCGGTGTAGCCGGGCACGGGCGAGCCGTAGATCAGGGCGTACTCGTGGGGGTGGGCCAGGGCCCAGTCGCGTACGGCGCGGGCGACCGCGGTCCAGCGTGCGAGGTGCGGGGCGGCCTCGTCGACGGCGGCCCGGTGAGCGGCCTCGGCGGTCTCGCCCACGGCGTCGTACGCGTCGACGATGAGGACCGTGAGCAGCTCGTCCCGGCTGGGGAAGTAGCGGTAGAGCGCGGAGGACGCCATGCCGAGCTCCCGTGCGACGGCGCGCAGTGAGAGTTTCGCGGCGCCCTCGGCCGCCAGTTGCTTCTTCGCCTCGCCCTTGATGGCGGCGGTGACCTCGATACGGGCCCGTTCCCTGGCTCCCCGGACAGTACTCATGGGCTTCAGTCTGCCACGGACAGAGAGCACCGACCAATAACGAGAGCGGTGCTCTTGTTATTGAGCACCGACTCCGTGCACACTGCTCTCAAGCGAGAGCACTGCTCTCACAATGAGAGGGAGTCATCATGTCTCAGCCGTACTACCTTCAGGGCGACGCCTTCAGTGTCCGGATGAACGGCGTCATCGGCTGGCTGGCCCGGCACGGCGTCAGCCTTCAGGGCTCGGCCGAACTGTCGGTACGCGGCCGCAAGAGCGGGCAGCCGCAGCGCATCCCCGTGAACCCCCACACCCACAAGGGCGCGCAGTACCTGATCTCCGCGCGCGGTCACTCCCAGTGGGTGCGCAACATGCGGGCGGCCGGCGGCGGCGAACTGCGGGTGGGCCGGAAGGTCCGTACCTTCACGGCCGTGGAGATCGCGGACGACGAGCAGAAGGCACTCGTCGTCCGCACCTACCTGGAGCGGTGGGGATGGCAAGTCAACCAGTACTTCCAGGGCGTCACCGCGAAGTCCACGGACGCCGAACTCCTGGCAGCCTGCCCGGACCACCCGGTCTTCCGGGTCGCCGTGGAGAACTGACCCGTAGCGGCCAGCCCCTCCCGGGCGTCCCGGTACCCGGCACCCGGCACCCGGCACCCGGCACCCGGCACCCGGCACCCGGCACCCGGCACCCGGCACCCGGCACGACCCTCCCAGTCTTCCGAGCGCCGCGAAGCGCCCCGGGTGTCAGGCCCTAACGGTCCATCGCCGACAGTGCCCGCTGCGCCAGCGGATGCGTACGGACCAGCTCGGCCAGCGAGGTCGTGCCCCGGGTGATCCCCGCGAACGCGTTCCACGCCGGGCGGAAACCCGTCAGCACCGCGTGCAGCACCCCGGGGCGGCGCTCGAAGAGCTTCAGCATGCGCCGTCCGACGCCCATCTCGACACCCAGGCCGGCCTTGATGGCGAAGGCGTAGTTCAGTGCCTGGCGCCGGGCGTCCACCGCGTCGTGCGACTCCGCGATGCGCACCGCCCACTCACCCGCGAGCCGCCCCGACCGGAGCGCGAAGGAGATGCCCTCGCGGGTCCACGGCTCCAGCAGTCCCGCCGCGTCGCCGCACACCAGCACCCGCCCGCGTGACAGCGGCGAGTCGTCGCTGCGGCAGCGCGTCAGATGCCCGGAGGAGATCTTCGGTTCGAAGCCGGCGAGACCGAGCCGGGCGATGAAGTCCTCCAGGTACCGCTTCGTGCCCGCGCCGTCGCCCCGCGCCGAGATCACGCCGACGGTGAGGACATCCCCCTTGGGGAACACCCAGCCGTAACTGCCGGGCATGGGACCCCAGTCGATGAGCACCCGCCCCGCCCAGTCCTCAGCGACCGTCTCCGGAACCGGGATCTCCGCCTCCAGGCCGAGGTCCACCTGGTCGAGCTTCACCCCGACATGAGCGCCTATCCGCCCCGCACTGCCGTCCGCGCCGACGACCGCGCGGGCAAGCACCGTCTCGCCGCCGGACAGCACCAGGGCGACCGTGCGCCGGTCCGGCACCGCGGCGCCGTGCTGCTCGACCCTTGTCACCGTCGCTCCGGTACGGAGTTCGGCGCCCGCCTTCTGCGCCTCCTCGACCAGTCCCGCGTCGAACTCGGGGCGGTTGATGAGCCCGAAGAGCATCTTCTTCGAGCGACGGGTGCGCGCCAGCCTGCCGTTGAGCGAGAACGTGACCGCGTGGATCCGGTCCCGCAGCGGCAGTTCGAATCCGGGCGGCAGCGAATCACGCGAATACCCGATGATGCCGCCGCCACACGTCTTATAGCGGGGCAGTTCCGCCTTTTCGAGGAGCAGTACCCGTCGGCCGGCGACCGCCGCCGCGTATGCCGCGGAGGCTCCGGCCGGTCCGCCACCGACTACAACGACGTCCCACACGGACGACTCTTCGTGCTCATGCCCGGCGTCTGCGTTCTCGCTGCTCACGATGTGCTTCTGCTCCCGATCCCACCAGTGGCCCATGCTGCTCACGGCATCCTACGGCGCGCCCGGCCCGCCCCCCGCTGTGGGAGGATCGACCGTACCTTCGTCCTTCATGCAACGCCGCACACTCGGTGTGCATGTAACCGGATTCGTACCCATAACGTCGCACCCACGAGGAGCGTTCCCATGACCGCCCGTCCGATCTCCGAGACCATTGCCTCGCTGATGCCCCGCGCCAAGACGGAGCTGGCCGAGCTGGTGGCCTTCCAGTCGGTGGCGGATCCCGCGCAGTTCCCGAAGAGCGAGTGCGAGGCGGCCGCCAACTGGGTCGCCGACGCGCTGCGCGCTGAGGACTTCCAGGACGTCGCCCTGCTCGACACCCCCGACGGCACCCAGTCGGTGTACGGCTTCCTGCCCGGCCCGGCAGGCGCCCCGACCGTACTGCTCTACGCGCACTACGACGTGCAGCCGCCGCTCGACGAGTCCGCCTGGCTCTCCCCGCCGTTCGAGCTGACGGAGCGGGACGGCCGCTGGTTCGGCCGCGGCTCGGCGGACTGCAAGGGCGGCTTCATCATGCACCTCCTCGCCCTGCGCGCCCTCAAGGCGAACGGCGGCGTCCCGGTCTCCGTCAAGGTGATCGCCGAGGGGTCCGAGGAGCAGGGCACGGGCGGCCTCGAGCGTTACGCGGAGGCGCACCCCGAGCTGCTGACCGCCGACACGATCGTCATCGGCGACACCGGCAACTTCCGGGTCGGTCTGCCGACGGTCACGGCGACGCTCCGCGGCATGACGATGCTGCGCGTCACGCTCGACACCCTCCAAGGGAACCTGCACTCCGGACAGTTCGGCGGCGCCGCCCCGGACGCGCTGGCCGCGATGATCCAGCTGCTGGCGTCGTTGCGCGCCGAGGACGGCACCACGACCGTCGACGGTCTCGCCACGGACACCGAATGGGACGGACTGCAGTACCCGGAGGCCGAGTTCCGCAAGGACGCGAAGGTCCTCGACGGCGTCGGACTGATCGGCACGGGCACGGTCGCCGACCGGATCTGGGCCCGGCCCGCCGTCACCGTCATCGGCATCGACTGCCCGCCGGTGGTCGGCGCGACCCCCTCGCTCCAGGCGAGCGCACGGGCGCAGATCAGCCTGCGTGTACCGCCGGGCCAGGACGCCGCCGCGGCGACCGGGCTCCTGACCGCCCACCTGGAGGCGCACGCCCCCTGGGGGGCCAGGGTGTCGGTGGAACAGGTCGGCCAGGGCCAGCCGTTCCGCGCGGACACCTCCAGCCCGGCGTACACGTCGATGGCGCAGGCGATGGAGGCCGCGTACCCCGGCGAGAAGATGCAGACGTCCGGCATGGGCGGCTCGATCCCGCTCTGCAACACGCTCGCCGCGCTCTACCCGGAGGCCGAGATCCTCCTGATCGGCCTGAGCGAGCCGGAGGCGCAGATCCACGCGGTGAACGAAAGCGTGTCGCCGGAGGAACTGGAACGTCTGTCGCTCGCCGAGGCGCTGTTCCTGCGGAACTACGCGGAGTCCAAGCAGGTCTGAGTTCGCGTCACTGTTCCCGCCGTGTTCCGGCGGGTCTCCTGTTCGCAGGGTTCGACCGGTGCGCCGCTCCGTCCGCGGCGGACCGGGTCCGGACCAAGGAACATCCCTTGGCGCCGACTCCGGTTCACGCCCGGCCCCGCGGGTTCCGGGCCGTCCGCGCCGCCGCACTACGCGGTGAGCGAAGCTCGCCCAGAGCGTAGATCCGGGCGGCGAGGGGGTCCGTCCGCGTACGTTCGCCGTATGGATCTCGTCGAGGTGCTTCCCCAGCTGTACATGTTCCGCTTCCGTATCGGCCAGGCATACCTGTGGCGCGACGGCGCGGACCTGACCCTGATCGACGCGGGCGACATCGACGCGGCGCCCGCGATCGAGGACGCCGTGCGCGGGCTCGGCCTGGACCCGGGCCGCATCGGCCGGATCGTGGTCACCCACGGGCACCGTGACCACTACGGCGCCGCCCAGGAGCTCGCCGACCGGCACGGCGCCGAGATCCTGGCCCACCGGCTGGACGCCCCGGTGATCCGGGGCGAGGAGGAGATCGCCGACCCTGTCCTACTGGACTGGGAACGGCCGTTGTACGAGCACGGGCTGACCGTTCCCCCGGCGCCGCCGACCCGTGTCGACCGCGAGCTGGCCGACGGCGACGAGATCGGGTTCGGCTCGGGGGCCCGGGTGATCCACTCCCCCGGCCACACCCCCGGCTCCATCGGTGTCCATCTGCCGCGCCACGGTGTGCTGTTCACCGGCGACTGCGTGGCCGCGGTCGACCGGGTGATGCTGGGCGTCTTCAACATCGACCGGGCGCAGGCCCTGGCCTCGTTCCGGCGGCTGGCCGCGCTGGAACCGGCCACGGCCTGCTTCGGGCACGGCGATCCGCTCACCGTCGACGCCGCCGCGGTGCTGCGCGCCTCAGCCGACCGGGACTCCGGCCTCCAGGTTGAGCACGGTTGACCGCTCCCGGGCCCGCAGCGCCCAGCGCAGCCGTTCGTACCGGGTGGGGGGCAGCATGGTGGCCGCCTCCTCCTCGGTGACGAACCGCCAGCCGCGCAGTTCGGAGCCGGGCAGCAGCAGCCGTTCGGCGTCCGCACCGGGCAGCAGGCCGCCGTCGAAGAGCATCCGCAGCCCTCCGTAGCCGGGTGGTTCGGGCGCCTCCCAGTCGACCACGAGGAGTTTCGGCACCCGGTCGAGGTGGATGCCTATCTCTTCGGCCACTTCACGGATCCCGGCCTGTGCCGGTGCCTCGCCGGCCTCGACCACCCCACCGGGGAATTCCCAGCCGGGTTTGTACGTCGGGTCGACGAGCAGCACCCGGTCGTGTTCGTCGAAGAGCAGGACGCCGGCCGCGACGGTCTCCGCCGTCGGCTCGGGCGTCTGCACGATCTCGCAGGCGGCGGCCGCTCCGGTGCGGACCGCCTCGGCTATTCGCTCGGCCGTCTCGTACGGGGAGAGCGCGCTGGTGTCGATGGGGTGGGCGTCCCGGGTGAGCCAGCCGAGCGCCGCCCGGTAGGGCTCGATGTGCTCGTAGGCCCACTGCCGGATCCGTTCGCTGTGCTCCGGGTCGTCGGCGAACTCCACCCGGTCGGCGATCCGCTTGCGCAGGATCGTTTCCTCGGGTGAGAGCAGAACATGGCGCACCGGAATGCGCCGGGAGGCGAGCCCTCCGAAGATCTCGTCGCGATACTCCTGTCGTAGCAGCGTCATCGGCACCACCAGTACCCCGGACACCTCGGCGAGCACGGCCGCCGCGGTATCCACCACCAGACGCCGCCAGATCGGCAGGTCCTGGAAGTCCGTCACCTCGGCAAGTCGCTTCTGGGGCAGCAGATACCGCAGCCCCGCGCCGATCAGTTCGGGGTCGTAGAAGGTGCTGTTCGGGATCAGATCGACAAGCTCGCGCGCGGCGCTCGTCTTGCCCGCGCTGAACGCACCGTTGATCCAGACGATCACGGTTCCCCCTCTTCCGTAGCCCCCTGTGGCTTGCCCGCAACACCCTGCCGCGAAAACCCGCCTGTGGCGATGCTGCTACCCGAAAGGACCCGTCGGATGCCCGCGTGCGACGTCCCCTTGTGTTCGTTGTGCCCCGCCGAGCGGCGTGACGCTGTAGTGGACGGCCGCGCTACGGACCCGTCGTCGACTGTCCCCGGCCGGACGGCTGGCGCGCCGGGTCCGTACGGACAGGCAGCGCACGGCTGTTGCCGAAGCGGCGGTGGCACAGGGGAACTAACGATGCGGAAGAATCGAGCCGGAGCACAGGAATCGGGCCGACCGCCGGCGTATGACACGTCGATCGCCCAGCAGTCGATCGCCCAGCAGAAGTGCGAGAACGAACTGCGCACAAAGGGCCGCGCGCCAGGAACCGCCATGGCCCCTGCGGGCCGCCGACACCCTCGGCTCGCAGGGGCACAGGACCGGACGAAGTCCTGCCGACCGGGCAGGAATCGTCGTCCCGGTGCGGGATCCTAGGACGGCGGCATGAGGACCTTGTCGACGAGGTAGACGGTGGCGTTGGCCGTCTTGATGTCCCCACAGACGATCTTCGCGGTGTCGTTGACCTTGAACGACGTGCCCGACCCGGTGGTCTTGAGCATCGAGCCCTCCCGCGTCTTGAAGCTGCCGTTGGGAAGCTCGCTGGGGGTGATGGTCTTGTCCACGACGTGGTAGGTCAGGACCTTCTTCAGCTGCGCCTTGTCCTTGAGCAGGCCGGCCAGCTTCATCTTGGAAATCTTGTCGAAGGCCGCGTTCGTGGGGGCGAAGAGGGTGACGTGCTTCGCGTCATTGAGCTTGGTGGTGAGTCCGGCGTCCTTCAACGCGAGTGCCAGCTTGGTCAGTTTCGGGTTGTTGGCCGCTGCGGTGGCCACGCGTTCCTTGGCCATGCCCTTGGCACTGCCCTTGCCCTCGTGCGGCAGCGAGGAACATCCCGGGCCGAACGGGCTCGGTGTGCTGGACGCCGTGTTGTCGGCGAACGCCTGCGGGGCGAACGCGCCGAGCGAGAGCGGGAAGGCCACCACAGCGGTGATCGCTGCGGCACTCGTACGGATGCGATGTGAACTCATGCGATTCCTCTTCCCTCTGGAAGGAGGTCCGTGAGGCGTCGATGGCGACCCTCGCAGGACGAAGAGCGTGTCCGGCCGCCGGGGGCCTGTGCACCGCTCCGACATGCCTCATGGACCACTGGATCAAGCCTAGACATCACCTGGCGAAATGCGCACCCCGAGGGCATTTGGCTGGTTGCACCACTGGCCCACACCCGGTTTCTCGCCGGCCGTCCGCTACCCCTTGCTGGAGCCCAGGGTGAGGCCCGCGATGAAGTGGCGCTGGAGCAGCAGGAAGACCACGAGCGTCGGCAGCGCGACGATCACGGAGCCCGCTGCGAGCAGGTTGTAGTCCGTGAAGAACTGCCCCCTGAGATTGTTCAGCGCCGAGGTGATGGGGAGCTTGTCGCCATCGGAGATGAAGACCAGTGCCCAGAGGAAGTCGTTGTACATCCAGGTGAACTGGAGCGTGCCGAGTGCGGCCAGGGCGGGACGGCAGAGCGGCAGGGTGATCCGCCGGTACTGGGTCCAGACACCCGCGCCGTCGACGATGGCGGCCTCCAGGATCTCCTGCGGCAGGGTGCGCATGAAATTGGCCAGGACGAAGACGCAGAAACCGAGCTGGAAGCCGATCTGGACGACGATGACGGCCCAGTACGAGTCGAACATCGTCATCGAGTCGGACATCCAGTAGGGCAGCGGGATGCGGTTGAACACGACGTACAGGGGCGTGACGATCACCTGCTGCGGCAGCAGGTTCCCGGCGGTGAAGAGCATCAGCAGGACGAGCCCGCCACGCATCTTCAGCCGGGCCAGTGCGAAGGCCACGAACGAGGCGAGGAAGAGGGTGATGATCACCCCCGGGACGGCGATGATCATGGTGTTGACGAAGTACTTCGTCATGCCGGAATCGGAGAACGCCTGGCGGTAGTAGTCCAGGGAGAGGTGGCGCGGCAGCGAGAAGTAGCCGTGTGCGGAGGTCTCGTCGTACGGCCGCAGCGAGGCGTACACCGCGAGCAGCAGCGGGGCGAGGAAGGCGAGGGAGACCGCCATCAGGAAGGCGTGGACACCGATCCTGCCGGGGCGCACCCGGCGCCGGGCGGCCGGGGCCGGATGCGCCTGTGGCGCGGTGGGGCGGGCGGAGACGGGGGCGGCGTGGACGGTCAACGGTTCTTCTCCCCTCGGAGCTCCTGGACGAGGTACGTCACGACGAATCCCAGGGAGACGGCCAGCAGGACGACGGCGATGGCGGAGCCGAAGCCGATGCGGCTGGCCTCGCCGATGATGTTGTCGGTGACGAGCACCGAGAGCAGTTCGAGTCCGTTGCGGCCATGATTGACGGCGTACACGATGTCGAAGGCGCGCAGGGATTCGATGACGGTGATGACGCCGACGATGACGTTGACCGGCCGCAGCGTGGGGAAGACGATGCGGAAGAAGGTCTGCGCCTCGCCCGCCCCGTCGATCGCCGCGGCCTCCTTGAGCGAGGGGTCGACGGCCTTGAGCCCGGCGAGGTAGAGGATCATCACGTAGCCGGTGTGCCGCCAGGCCGCGGCCAGCAGGACCATCCAGATGTTGAGGTCCGGATCACCGAGCCAGTCGGTCGGCGAACTCGTGTCCCCGATGACCGCGTTGAGGGCTCCCTGGTCGCGGGAGAAGATTAGTTGGGCGATGAAGCCGACCACCGCGAGCGACAGCACGACGGGCATGTAGAGCGTCGACTGGTAGAAGCGGCTGAAACGCACGCCCCTGTCGATGAGTACGGCGAGGAGCAGCCCGAACGGTGCGGCGACGAGGCCGAGGAAGGCGAGCCAGAGCAGGTTGTGCCGGGCGGCGGGCCAGAACTGCGGGTAGTTGGTGAAGAGGTTCGCGTAGTTCTGCGTACCGACCCACTTGATGTCGCCGATGCCGTCCCAGCTGGTGAAGGAGAGCATGACGGAGGCAAGGGTGGGTCCCCATACGATGGCGATGTCGAGCAGGACGGGTATGCCGAGCAGCACACCCAGTACGGCGAGGTCCCGGCGGGTGAACCGCCGCGAGACCCGCCGCCCGGTGCGCCGCGCCGAGATGAACGACACGGTCGGTACTCCAGGTTCCGTCGGATTGCGTCGGGGCGTCCGGGTCAGTCGGCGGCGAAGATGGTCTTCTTCTGCCGTTCGATGTCGTTGACCAGTCCGTCCACGTCGTTCGGGTTGCTGATGAACTTCTGGATCGCCGGGATCATGACCGTGGAGGAGAAGTCCGGCCGGGTGTCGCGGTCCAGGAACTGGGAGATCTGCTTCGCCCCGGAGACCAGATCCACGGCCTTCTTCTGGAGGGGTGAGTAGGCGGAGATGTCCGCCTGGTCGCTGACCGCGATGTTGTTCGGGTCGCTCTTCAAGTAGATGTCCTCGGCCTTCCCGGTGGCCAGCCACTTCAACAGGTCCTTGGCGCTCTCCAGGGTCTTCTTGTTCTTGAGGTTCTTCGACTTCTTCGCCAGCAGGAATCCGTCGATGGGTGCCTCGACCGCGTCCTGTCCGTGCTCCGGGTTGATGACGGGGAAGGGGAAGAAGTCGATGTCGCTCTGTTCGTCCTTCGGGAACTGGGCTCCGGGGTGCGGCAGACCGAACACGGCCATGCCGGCTTCCCTCTTCTGGAGGCTGTTGGCGGCCTCCTGCCAGGTACGGCCGTTGGCGCCCTGCTGGCAGTACGGGAGCAGCCGGCGCCAGGTGTCGAAGACCTCCCTGACCCGCTTGTCGGTCCAGGCGACTTCCCCCGCCATCAGGCTCTTGTGGAACTCGTAGCCGTTGGTCCGCATGTCGATGTAGTCGAAGGTGCCCATGGCGGGCCAGCCGTCCTTGTCGCAGAAGGCGATGGGGTCGAGCTTGTCCTTCTGCATCTGCTTGGCGAGAGCCACGTACTCGTCGAGAGTTTTCGGAGCCTGATAGCCACGGTCGGCGAACAGGCTCTTCCGGTGGAATACGGCCCATGGATAGTAGTAGTACGGCGTGAGGTACTGCTTGCCGTCCGCTCCGGTGGACTGGGCTTTCAGTGCGGCCGAGAAGCCCTTGTAGTCCTGCCAGTTGTCGCTGATTTCGTGCAGCAGGCCCTTCTTGGCGAAGAACTGCATGCGGTTGCCCGCGAACCACATGAAGACGTCGTCCGGCTTGCCCTGCAGATACCGGTTGATGTTCTCCTGAAAGGTGTTGTGGTCGACCGTGTTGACCTTCACCTTCCGCCCGTCCGACTGCGCCTCGTACGCCGCGAAAGCTTCCGCGAATGCCTTCTTCGGAATGGGGTCGGACGAATTCGAGCCCATGGTGATCGTTTTCCCGTCGCCACCGGGGCCGCTGCCGCAGGCGGTGAGCAACGCCGGCAGGGTCACGGCTCCCGCACCAACTGCCGCACCGCGCAACAGACTTCGCCGGGACATCCGATGTCCTGCGACGCTGCCCGGTACACCTGACCTGCCGTAATCAGACTGCGTCATGCCCGACTCCTCCGGAGATGCAACCCAACACAACCGAACGTGCGATTGGATCTCACCCCCAAGTTGGGGCGCCGTCAAGGGTTTTGACGAGATATCGGAGAAGCCGCAGCCCACCTCTTCCAACAGACTTCAACACGGCCTAACGTAATCGCACGCCTTGGCGTGCACATGCCGTCATCCGATCACGGACGAGTATGGAGGAACGTAACGATGCGTCATCTTCCAACCCGTACAACCCGAACCGACCGACGCGGACTCATCGGAGCGCTGCTGGCCGGACTGCTCTGCGCCGCGGGCGCCACCGGGCCCGCCGTCGCGGACTCACCCGCTCCGGCCCCCGCTCCGGCGCCACGGGCCGGTAACAGTCTTGCGCTCACCCCTCCGATGGGGTTCAACAATTGGAACTCGACCCACTGCCGCGCCGAGTTCAACGAGTCGATGGTCAAGGGAATCGCCGACATCTTCGTCGAGAAGGGCCTCAAGGACGCCGGCTACGAGTACGTCAATCTCGACGACTGCTGGGCGAAGCCGCAGCGCAATGCGGACGGAAAGCTGGAGGCCGATCCGCAGCGCTTCCCGAACGGCATCAAGGCCGTCGCCGACTACGTCCACTCCAAGGGCCTGAAAATCGGCATCTACACCAGCGCCGGCACCAAGACCTGCGACAGCGTGGGCCTTCCGGGGGCGCTCGGCCATGAGTACAGCGATGCGCGGCAGTTCGCGGACTGGGGAGTCGACTACCTCAAGTACGACAACTGCAACAACCAGGGCGTCGACGCGAAACAGCGCTACACGACGATGCGGGACGCGCTCGCGGCGACCGGCCGCCCCATCGTCTACAGCATCTGCGAATGGGGCCAGAACAAGCCCTGGGAATGGGCCGGCGAGCTCGGCAACCTCTGGCGCACGACGGGCGACATCAACGACAGCTGGGGCAGCATGCTGTCGATCATGAAGCAGAACCTTCCCCTCGCGGCCGCCGCGGGCCCCGGGCACTGGAACGACCCGGACATGCTGGAGGTCGGCAACGGCGGCATGACGGACACCGAGTACCGTACCCACTTCTCCATGTGGTCCGTGATGGCGGCGCCGCTGCTCATCGGTTCCGATCTGCGCACGGCGAGCCCGGAAACCTTCGAGATCCTCTCCAACCACGAGGTCATCGCGGTCGATCAGGATCCGCTGGGCAAGCAGGGCGTCGTGGTCTCCTCCAATGGCGGGCGCTGGGTCGTCGCCAAGGAGATGAAGGACGGCAGCCGGGTCGTGGCGCTCTTCAACGAGACCGGGTACGCGCAGCGCATCTCGACGACCGCGAAGGAGGCGGGTCTGCCGGAGGCCGACGCGTACACGATGCGCGACCTGTGGCAGCACACGACGTACAACACGGCGGGCGGCATCTCCGCGACCGTGCCGGCGCACGGCACGGTACTGCTGCGCACAGCCGCCGACAGCAAGTGGGCCGCCAACCCGCCGGCCGTGGAACTCGGTCTGAACGGCAGCCCGTTCGTGGAGGCCGGCCGCGACGCGTCGCTGACGACGTCGGTCACCGATCTGGGCCGTACGCCTGCCAAGAACGTCTCCACGGCGCTCACCGGCCCGTCGGGCTGGCAGATCAAGGCCCTGTCGCCGACCGGCACCGGCGTCGTGCCCACCGGCCGTGCGCTGACCACACGCTGGCAGGTGACGCCTCCCGCGGGCACAGCCACCGGTACGTACGATCTGAAGCTCAGCGCCGAGTACCGGTCTCCGACCGGGACGCGCGTGCAGACCTCGGTGCCGTTCCAGGCGCGTGTGGTGGTGGCGCCCCCGGCGGGCAGCAGCTACCTGAGCGATCTGCCGCAGCTCTCCGCGTCCAACGGCTGGGGCCTGGTCGAACAGGACACCAGCAACGGTGAGAGCCAGGCGGGGGACGGCAATCCGATCACCATCGGCGGCACGGTCTTCGCCAAGGGGCTCGGTGTGCATGCCGACAGCGCCGTCGAGTACTACACCGGCGGGGCGTGCGGCGCCGTGACGGCCCAGGTCGGGGTCGACGACGAGACGGGGACCAAGGGCACGGTCGTCTTCGAGGTCTGGGCCGACGGTACGAAGGTGGCGTCCACCGGCGTACTGACCAATGCGATGTCCGCGCAGCCGCTCTCGGCGGATGTGAGCGGCGCGCAGATGGTCCGTCTGGTGGTCACCGACGGCGGGGACGGCATCGATTTCGACCACGCGGACTGGGCGGACCTGCGGATCTCCTGCTGACGGAAGCGTCTGGCCGGACGACCGACGCGGCGTCGCGGTCGCGGCCCCATCGCGTCTTCGGACGTCGGACGGCCCCCGGGACCGAGTCCCGGGGGCCGTCCGGCGCTTCTCGCCGCGCGGTCAGGCGCGAACAGCCGCGGCCCCGCCCGGCCCCACCCGCGCCGCCGCGGCCGCCGCGCCCACCAGCCCCGCGTCGGTGCCCATCACCGCCGGGGCCACCGTGAGGTGCTGGACGAAGGAGAGCGTGGCGTACCGGCGCAGGGCACGGCGCAGTGGAGCGAACAGGATGTCGCCCGCGCCGGCGACTCCCCCGCCGATCACCGCGATGTCGATCTCGACGAGCGTGGCCGTGGCGGCGATCCCGGCAGCCAGCGCCTGCGCGGCACGCTCGAACGAGGCGATGGCGATACGGTCCCCGGCCCGCGCGGCGGCGGCCACGGCAGCGGCCGAGGCGTCGCCGTCCGGTCCGGGCCGCCAGCCGGTCTCCAGCGCCCGGCGGGCGATGTTCGGTCCGCTGGCGATGCGTTCGACGCAGCCGCGCGAACCGCACGGGCACGGGTCGCCGTCCAGATCCACGCTGATGTGGCCGATGTGCCCGGCGTTGCCCGTGGGGCCGGGGTGCAGCTTTCCGCCGAGGACGAGTCCGCCGCCCACACCGGTCGAAACGACCATGCACAGCGCGTTGTCGTAGCCGCGGGCCGCGCCCAGCCAGTGCTCGGCCGCCGTCATCGCGACGCCGTCGCCGACGAGTTCGACGGGCAGTCCGCCGACCGCCTTGCCGACGCGCTCCACCAGCGGGAAGTCGCGCCAGGCGGGGACGTTGACGGGGCTGACCGTGCCGGACGCGGCGTCCACCGGGCCCGCGCTGCCGATGCCGACAGCCGTCGCCCGTCCCCACAGCGGTGAGCCGGACAGCTCGGCCAGGACCTCCGTCACGGCCCCCATCACCGTCTCGGCGCTCTCCCGGGCGGGCGTCGGCCGCTGCGCCCGTACGAGAAGCGCGCCGCCGCCGTCCACCAGCGCGGCGGCGATCTTGGTTCCGCCGATGTCCAGCGCGGCGACGAGGTCGGTATGCATCGGTGTGGCTCCGTGATGAGTCGGGTACGGGACCTGCGGCTTCAGTAGGCAGTCTGCCCAGTCTCCATTCAGCTGACAACGTTGTCCAGGGCCTATGCTCGACGCCACAGCCTCCGGCCTCTCCGCAGCACCGTTCGCGGGCCCGCCGGACCACCCGCAGCCGACGACAGGACAGCGCACCGTGGCCGAGACCGCCCGTCACTCCGAGACCCGTTACGGCAACCGGCCGACCATGAAGGATGTGGCCGCTCGCGCCGGAGTGGGCCTCAAGACGGTCTCCCGTGTGGTCAACAGCGAGCCGGGGGTCACGCCGGACACCGAACGCCGGGTCCAGGAGGCCATCGAGGCGCTCGGCTTCCGCCGCAACGACAGCGCGCGCGTGCTGCGCAAGGGCCGCACCGCCTCCATCGGGCTCGTCCTGGAGGATCTCGCCGACCCGTTCTACGGGCCCCTGAGCCGCGCGGTGGAGGAGGTCGCCCGGGCGCACGGCGCCCTGCTCATCAACGGGTCGAGTGCCGAGGACCCGGAGCGTGAGCAGGAGCTGGTCCTGGCCCTGTGCGCGCGCCGGGTGGACGGTCTCATCGTGATCCCGGCCGGCGACGACCACCGCTATCTGGAGCCGGAGATAAGGGCGGGCGTCGCCACCGTCTTCGTGGACCGCCCGGCGGGCCGGATCGACGCCGACATGGTTCTCTCCGACAGCTTCGGCGGCGCCCGCGAGGGCGTCGCGCATCTGATCGCGCACGGCCACCGCCGGATCGGCTTCATCGGCGACCAGCCGCGCATCCACACCGCCACCGAGCGGCTGCGCGGCTACCACGCGGCCATGGCGGACGCCGGGACGGCGGTGAAGGACTCCTGGGTCTCCCTCGGCTCGACGGCCCCGGACCGGGTCCGGGCCGCGGCCGAGGAGATGCTGTCCGGCCCCGAGCCCGTCACCGCACTGTTCGCGGGCAACAACCGGGTGACGGTGACGGCGGTACGCGTCCTCGCGGAGCAGGAACGACGGATCGCCCTGGTCGGCTTCGACGACATCGAGCTGGCCGACCTGCTCGGCATCACCGTCATCTCCCAGGACGCCGCGGCCGTGGGCCGGACGGCGGCCGAGCACCTCTTCCGCCGGCTGGACGGCGCGGACGACGCGCCGGCGCGGGTGGAACTGCCGACGTCACTCATCGCCCGCGGCTCCGGCGAACTGCCGCCGGCCTGAGCCGGGGGGTCGACGGACTGGACCCGTGCCCGGCGCGCCCGCACGGTCACGTCCAGGGCATCGGCGGCGGTCAGGATCGGTCCGGGGCGGGTGCCGACGAAACCGTGCGGCAGCAGGGCGGACGCGATATGAAGGGCGTATGCGGCCTCCGGCCTGGTGCCCGCAGCATCGAGCACACCTTCGTCGACCATGGCCCGGGCCCCGGTGTCGCCTTCCTCGCCGGGCTGAAACATGAACACCACGGTTCCGGCCAGTGTGTCGCGCCGCTCGCAGAGCAGCCGTACGGCGCCGACCAGTCCGGCGGTGTGCAGGTCATGGCCGCAGGCGTGCATCATGCCGGGGAGCTCTGCATAAACCGCTTGCCGTCTCTGTCGTACGGTCATAAGGATTACGTCGTGTCTGCTTTCACCGCTCCCGACGGAACCGAACTCGCCTATCACCTCGTGGGTGAAGGCGAGCCGCTGCTCGTTCTGCCCGGTGGCCCCATGCGTGCCTCCGCCTACCTCGGCGATCTGGGTGGGCTGTCGAGCCGACGCCAACTGGTCATGCTCGACCTGCGGGGCACCGGCGACTCAGGCGTCCCCGCCGACCCGGCCACCTACCGCGTCGACCGACAGGTGGCCGATGTGGAGGCCTTCCGCGAACACCTCGGTCTGGACCGCGTGGACGTGCTGGCGCACTCCGCGGGCGGCGATCTCGCGATCCTCCACGCGGCCCGGCATCCCGGGCGCATCCGGACCCTTACGCTGATCACCACCCGTGCGCGTGCCCTCGGTGTCGACTTCACCGAGGAGCATCGTCGCGAAGCCGCCGCCCTGCGCACGGCCGAGCCGTGGTTCAAGACCGCGCGGGACGCGTACGAGGCGGTCCGGGCAGGCTCCGCCACCGACGCCGACCGGGATGCCGTCGCCCCGTTCTTCTACGGGCGTTGGGACACGGCCGCCCAGGCCCATGCAGCAGCCGACGTCGAGCAGAGCAACTACGAGGCCGCGGACATCTACGCGCCCGACGGCGCCTTCGCCCCTGCCGCGGCCCGCGACGCCATCGCCGCGCTGGACGCCCGGGTGCTGGTCCTTGCGGGCGAGCTGGACAGCGGTCCGCTTCCTCGCGTCGCGGCCACCGTCGCGGGATTGTTCCCCGAGGCCGAACTCGCCGTCCAGCCGGGCGCCGGCCACTTCCCATGGCTCGACGATCCCTTCCGCTTCAGCGGGACCGTCGAGACCTTCCTGCGGGGCTGACGGTACGGGCCGGAACCCATGCCTTCCTGATGGCGGGTTACGGCACGGGCCGGAACCACGCACGCTACGGCCCCGTCACCGTCAGCCCCCCGCGTCGCGGCGATGCGAAGACGTCCAGGTCCGCGCGCGTCAGCCCGGTCAGCCGGGCGACCTCCGCGGTGTCCAGGGCGCCGCAGTCGATGCCGCGCAGGAGATATCCGCTGAGCGCCTTGGCGGTGGCGGGTTCGTCCATGACGTCGCCGCCCGCCTTCGCGACGTACGCGGCGAGCCGCCCGGCGGCCTGCTCCAGGCCCTCGCGGTAGAAGGTGTACACCGCCGCGTAACGGGTCGGCAGGTGGCCCGGGTGCATGTCCCAGCCCTGGTAGTAGGCGCGGGCCAGCGCGCGGCGCGTGAGGCCGTAGTGGAGCCGCCAGGCGTCGTGGACCTGGTGGGTGGGGCCGACCGGAAGGACGTTGGTGGAGCCGTCGCAGACCCGTACGCCGGTGCCCGCGGCGGCGACCTGCATGACGGCCTTGGCGTGGTCGGCGGCCGGGTGGTCGCTGGCCTGGTAGGCGGGACTGACGCCGACGCAGGCGCTGTAGTCGAAGGTGCCGTAGTGCAGACCGGTGGCGCGGCCCTGCGCGGCGTCGATCATGCGGGCGACGGCCGCGGTGCCGTCGGCGGCGAGGATGGACTGGCTGGTCTCGATCTGGATCTCGAAGCCGAGCCGGCCGGCCGGCAGGCCGTGCGCCTGCTCGAACGCTTCGAGGAGCCGGACGAAGGCGGTGACCTGCTCGGGGTACGTCACCTTGGGGAGGGTGAGGACCAGTCCGTCGGGGAGGCCGCCCGCCTGCATCAGGCCGGTGAGGAAGACGTCCGTGGTGCGGATGCCGCGGTCGCGTACGGCGGCCTCCATGCACTTCATCCGGATGCCCATGTACGGGGCGGCCGTGCCGTTCTCGTACGCCTGTGAGACGAGCCGGGCGGCGCGGGCCGCGGCCTCGTCCTCCTCGGCGTCGGGGCGGGGCCCGTAGCCGTCCTCGAAGTCGATGCGCAGGTCTTCGACGGGCTCGCGCTCCAGCTTGGCGCGTACTCGCTCATGGACGGGGGCGGCGAGCTCGTCCGGGATGCCGAGTGCGGTGGCGAACGAGGCCGCGTCGGGGGCGTGTTCGTCGAGGGCCTTCAGTGCCTGGTCGCCCCAGGACCGGATGGTGCCGGAGGTGAACGCGTCGCCGGGGACGTAGACCGTGTGGACCGGCTGGCGCGTGCCCGGGTCTCCCGGGTAGCGGCGGGCGAGCTCGGCGTCGACCGCGGTGAGGGAAGCGCTGATCTCCTCGCTGACCGCACCGGCGAGACTCGTTGCCACCTTCTCCTGCTGTCCCATTTCCACACCCTCCACAGTCACGTTGTTTCCGCTTCCCGGAATCAACAGTCCGTATAGTGAAGTTATAAGGCCGTCGGACCTGCGTCAATGCTGATCCAAAACGGTCCGGGGCCGTGCGGTGGGTGGACACCACGCGGCCCCGGACCGTTTGGGACGCTGTTTCGAGGGGGGTGGGTCAGCCCTTGCGGGTCTTGACCTCTTCGGTGAGCTGGGGCACGACCTGGAAGAGGTCGCCGACGACTCCGTAGTCGACGAGGTCGAAGATCGGGGCCTCGGCGTCCTTGTTGATCGCGACGATCGTCTTGGACGTCTGCATGCCCGCCCGGTGCTGGATCGCCCCGGAGATACCGGACGCGATGTACAGCTGCGGCGAGACGGACTTGCCGGTCTGGCCGACCTGGTTGGAGTGCGGGTACCAGCCCGCGTCCACCGCCGCCCGCGACGCACCGACCGCCGCACCGAGCGAGTCCGCCAGCGCCTCGATGACCGCGAAGTTCTCGGCGCCGTTGACACCCCGCCCACCCGAGACGACGATCGCGGCCTCGGTCAGCTCCGGACGCCCCGTCGACTCACGCGCAGCACGGGAAACGACCCGGGTGCCGGTGGCCTGCCCGGAGAACGACACCACCAGCTCCTGGACCGCGCCCGCGGCCGGAGCGGCCTCCACGGCGGCGGAGTTCGGCTTGACCGTGATCACCGGAACACCCTTCGACACCCGGGACCTGGTCGTGAACGACGCGGCGAACGCGGACTGCGTGGCGACCGGACCCTGCTCACCGGCCTCCAGATCCACCGCGTCCGTGATGATCCCCGAACCGATCCGGACCGCGAGACGCGCCGCGATCTCCTTGCCCTCCGCGGACGAGGGAACCAGCACCGCGACCGGCGAGACCGCCTCGACCGCCGCCTGCAGCGCATCGACCTTCGGCACCACCAGATACTCACCGAACTCCGGCGCGTCAGCCGTCAGGACCCGCACCGCACCATGCTCGGCCAGCACCCCGGCCGTGCCCGCGGCACCCGCACCCAACGCGAGCGCGACCGGCTCACCGACACGACGCGCCAGCGTCAGCAGCTCCAGCGTGGGCTTGCGGACAGCACCATCCACGTGATCGACAAAAACGAGAACTTCAGCCATGAGACTTCAATCTCCTGCGAGTTGCGAAGAAAAACGAGAACAGGAACACAGGGACGACACCAGCACCAGCACCGGCACCGGGACGGGGGCCGCCGCAGTCAGGACCGGGCCGCAGCCGAGACCGCAGTCAGGACCGGGGCCTGGTCCGGGGTCAGATGAACTTCTGGCCCGCCAGGAACTCGGCCAGCTGCTTGCCGCCCTCGCCCTCGTCCTTGACGATCGTGCCCGCCGTACGGGCCGGACGCGCCGCCGCCGCATCGACCACGGTCCACGCACCCGCCAGACCGACCTCGTCCGCCTCGATCCCCAGATCCTCCAGATCCCAGGACTCCACCGGCTTCTTCTTCGCCGCCATGATCCCCTTGAACGAGGGATACCGCGCCTCACCCGACTGGTCCGTCACCGACACCACCGCCGGAAGCGAAGCCTCCAACCGCTCCGACGCCGTGTCACCGTCACGCCGGCCCCGCACGACCCCGTCCGCCACCGACACCTCCGACAGCAACGTCACCTGCGGAACGCCCAGACGCTCCGCCAGCAGCGCCGGAACCACACCCATCGTCCCGTCCGTCGACGCCATACCAGCGATCACCAGGTCGAAACCGGCCTTCTCGACCGCCTTCGCCAGCACCAGCGACGTACCCATGACATCCGTGCCGTGCAGACCGTCGTCCTCGACATGAACAGCCTTGTCCGCACCCATCGACAACGCCTTGCGCAACGCGTCCTTCGCATCCTCCGGACCCACCGTCAACACAGTGATCTCCGCGCCGTCCGCCGCATCCGCGATCTGCAGCGCCTGCTCCACCGCGTACTCGTCGAGCTCCGACAGCAGACCGTCGACATCCTCACGATCCAGCGTCAGGTCATCGGCGAAATGCCGGTCCCCCGTGGCGTCGGGCACGTACTTCACACAGACAACGATCCTCAAGCTCACGCCGGCTCTCCTACTGCATCGTCATTTCTGGGCTGCCTTGTTGCTCGCAGCATAGGCGCCTGATGGGGCGGTTTCCGGTCGGGGCGACCGACGCTCCGACCGGAAATATTACTAGCCAGTACACCCAGTGCTTTACCCATGAGCAAGCGCTTGGAACTGTGATCTGGCCTACGTGCGTCGCCCAGGTGCCCCTTGGGAGTTCTCAGTCCCGCAGGCCGGTGAAGCGGCCCTGGTGATAGAGCAGCGGCCGACCGCCTCCGGACGGGTCGCCGACCACGGCCTGCGCGATCACGATCCGGTGGTCGCCTGCCGGAACCCGGGCCACCACGCGGCAGACCAGCCACGCCAGCACTCCGTCGAGGACCGGCACGCCTTCGGGCCCACTGCGCCAATAGGTGGACGGGCCGAACCGGTCGGCGCCGCTGCGGGCAAAAGTGGCGGCCAGATCCCGCTGGTGCTCACCGAGTACGTGGACGCCTATGTGCTCGGCCTCGGCCACGACCGGCCAGCTGGAGGACGAGGTCCCCACACCGAACGAGATCAGTGGCGGCTCGGCGGCCACCGAGTTGAGCGAGGTGGCGGTGAAGCCGACCGGCCGGTCACCTGCGGCGGTGATCACTGCCACACCGGCGGCGTGCTGCCGGAAGACCGAGCGGAGAAGTTCGGGGGACGCCGTGCGGGAGGTACCGAGCTCGGGCGATGCCGTCATGGAGAGGACCTTCTACGGAAGATGGCGTACAGGGCCGTGGTTGTTCAGACACCCGGACAGCGCGCACTCGCGTAGCGGGCGAGATCCACGTGGACCCGGCCGTGGAGAAGGAGTTCTGGCGGCATAAGCGTCAGACTGACGATGCGTGGCCGGTGCAGTCAAGGGTGTTCCGCAATGTGGGAGATACGTCACGGTCCGTCACATCGCCTGTCCCAGCGCGGCGACCACGTCGACGGTGCGCGGCTGCCCGACGGCCCGGCGGACGATCCGGCCGGTGGCGTCGAGGACGAGTACGGTCGGCGTTCGGCTGATCTCCAGCTCGCGCACGAGAGTGAGATGCGCCTCGGCGTCGATCTCCACGTGCGCGACGCCGTCCACCATGCGCGCCACCTCGACGAGGGTGCGCCGGGTAGCCCGGCAGGGCTGGCAGAACGCGCTGGAGAACTGCACCAGGGTTGCCCGCTCCCCCAATTCCGCGCCGAGTTGGGCCGCGCCCAGCGTTCCCCGGCGTGTCCGTCCGTCCACCTTCGGCCTCCCGTCAGAGCTCTTCGTAAGGGGTCAGCACCACCGGGCGGCGAGACATTCCCGGCGGTTCCACGTGACGAGAATCTCGCGCCCCGCGCCCTCCGAGACTGGCCACCGCGTCGCGCATGGGGCACGATCGGCCCAATGCCGCAAACCTACGGCTGCGTAACTTCCGCCGGGAGAATCCTCCCCAGGCGCAGAAGAAGGGTCTTCCCGAGATGGCAGAACTCGTCTATCGACCGGTCGTCGGCGCCGCTCGTACGTTTTTCAAGGCGCTGGACCTGAAGATCGACACTCAGGGTTCCGAGCACATCCCGAAGACCGGTGGCGCGGTCCTGGTGAGCAACCACATCAGTTATCTGGACTTCATCTTCACCGGGCTCGCGGCGCTGCCGCAGAAGCGGCTCGTCCGGTTCATGGCGAAGGAATCGGTCTTCCGGCACAAGGTGTCCGGGCCGCTGATGCGTGGCATGAAGCACATTCCCGTCGACCGCAAGCAGGGCGAGGACGCGTACGCGCACGCGCTCGACTCGTTGCGCTCCGGCGAGATCGTGGGCGTCTTCCCCGAGGCCACCATCTCGGAGTCGTTCACGCTGAAGAGCTTCAAGTCGGGCGCCGCCCGGCTCGCCCAGGAGGCCGGAGTGCCGCTGATCCCCATGGCGCTGTGGGGGACCCAGCGGCTGTGGACCAAGGGGCGGCCGCGTAACTTCAAGCGCAACCACATTCCGGTGACGATCCGGGTGGGCGAGCCGGTGGAGGCGCCCACCGACCAGTACGCGGGCGCGATCACCCGGCGGCTGCGGGAGCGGGTCCAGGAGCTCCTGGAAGCGGCCCAGCGCGCCTACCCCGTGCGCCCGAAGGACGCGAGCGACACCTGGTGGGTGCCCGCGCACCTCGGCGGTACGGCTCCGACGCCGGCCGAGGTGCGCGAGAGGAGCTGACGCGGCAGGTTCACCGCCCCGGCCGAAACGCGTCACTCCGGCGAGACCCCGCTCGGGCGAAACGTCACTCCGGGGTACCGACGGTGATCCGCGCTCCGGGGCTGAGCTTCGCCGGCCGCTCGGCGAGTTCGGCGCCCGCGGCTTCGAGTTCGCCGATCGTCATGGGCGCGAGGCGCTCCAGCAGGAATACGGCGTTCACGGGCTCCTCGGTGAGCCGGGGGCGCACCCCCTGTCGCCCATTCCAGCGCCTGCAGGTGACGCCCTCGTCGTCGCACCGGACGACTTCGCCGGGCTCGGGGTGCTCCACGGCCTCCTCGCCGCCCCCGACGGTGGAGAAGGGCTCCTGGCCGGTGGCACGTACAAGCCGCATGGCTCCCTTGATCCGGTCGATGTCTTCGCCACCGACCGGTATCAGGTGGGCGACGCTGATGGCGTTGGAGAGGTCGGCCAGGAGATTGATGCGCGGCAGCCCGGCGTCGGTGAGCGCGCGCCGGGCCAGGGCTTCGGCGGAGTTGCGGGTGCGGGAGGGCTTGGCGCCGAAGGCGGTGCAGGCATCACGCCAGGCCGCGAGGTGGGAGTCCTCGTGCGGGGCCCGGCCGTCGAGCCGCTCGGACAGCAGGCGGGTCGCTTCGTCCAGGAGAGCCGAACTCTCGTCGTTGCTGGGCCCGTTGACCAGCCCACGCGCTTCGACGGCGAGGTGGGTGAAGCCGGGGACGAGGGTGCGTACGTCGTCGGCGACGGTGAACGTCAGGGTCAGCGGCTGCCTTGCCTCGGGGTGTCGCTGCGGAGACCGGCGACCGTCTCCCGTACCAGCGGATGCTCGTGGTCGATGGCCTCGTCCGCGGCAAGATAGGCGGAAAGTTGTGGGCTCTGCTGAATCAGCTCCATGGCCGCCGAGCGTAGATATGCGGCCGACCGGATGTCAATGACTTTCCAGCCGACCGCATATCTATGCAATTCTGTTCAGGTCTACTTCGCCATTTCTTCCTTCAGTGCCAGGACGAATGCGTCGACATCGTGCTCCATCGTGTCGAAGGAGCACATCCAGCGCACATCACCGGCGGCCTCGTCCCAGAAGTAGAAGCGGAAGCGTTTCTGCAGCCGCTCGCTCACGTCGTGCGGCAGCCGGGCGAAGACGGCGTTGGCCTGGACCGGGTGGAGGATCTCCACACCGTCCACCGCGCGCACACCCTCCGCGAGCCGCTGGGCCATGGCGTTGGCGTGCCGGGCGTTGCGCAGCCAGAGGTCTCCGGCGAGCAGCGCCTCCAACTGCACGGAGACGAAACGCATCTTGGAGGCGAGCTGCATCGACAGTTTGCGCAGGTGCTTCATGGCCCGGACGGCGTCCGGGTTCAGGACGACCACTGCCTCGCCGAAGATCGCCCCGTTCTTCGTGCCGCCGAAGGAGAGGACGTCGACGCCGACGGTGTTGGTGAACGTACGCATCGGTACGTCCAACGACGCCGCGGCGTTGGCTATCCGGGCCCCGTCCAGGTGGACCTTCATGCCGTGCCCGTGGGCGTGGTCACAGATGGCGCGGATCTCGTCGGGTGTGTAGACCGTGCCCAGTTCGGTGTTCTGGGTGATCGAGACGACCTGCGGCATGGCCCGGTGCTCGTCGTCCCAGCCGTACGCCTGCCGGTCGATGAGCTCGGGAGTGAGCTTGCCGTCCGGGGTCGGCACGGTGAGCAGCTTGAGGCCGCCCACCCGCTCCGGGGCGCCGCCCTCGTCGACGTTGATGTGGGCGGACTCGGCGCAGATCACCGCACCCCAGCGGTCGGTCATCGCCTGGAGGGAGACGACGTTGGCACCGGTTCCGTTGAAGACCGGAAAGGCTTCGGCGGTGGGGCCGAAATGACTGTGCATGACCCGCTGGAGGTGCTCGGTGTAGTCGTCCTCGCCGTAGGCGATCTGGTGACCGCCGTTGGCCAGGGCGATGGCAGCGAGAATCTCCGGGTGCGTGCCCGCGTAGTTGTCACTGGCGAAGCCGCGTACCTGCGGGTCGTGGTGGCGTCGCGCGTCGGTCCTTACGGTTGTGGGGTCAGCCACAGGCGCTTTCCGTTCACTTCCGGGGCGGGCCGGTCCCAGACGCCGGCGATGGCCTCGGCCAGATCCTTGACGTCGGTGAAGCCCGCGAATTTCGCATTCGGGCGCTCGGCGCGCATCGCGTCGTGCACCAGTGCCTTGACGACCAGGATCGCAGCCGCGGCCCTCGGCCCTCCTTCGCCCCCCGCCTTGCGGAAGGCGTCCGCGAGGGCGAGGGTCCAGGCCTCGGCGGCGGCCTTCGCCGCGGAGTAGGCCGCGTTTCCCGCGGTGGGCTTGCTCGCACCGGCCGCGCTGATCAGCACATAGCGACCCCGGTCGCTGCGCTGCAGCCCTTCCTGGAAGGCCAGCGAGGTGTGCTGGACCGTACGGATCAGCAGCTTCTCCAGCAGGTTCCAGTCGGCGAGGTCGGTCTCTGCGAAGCCGGCACCGCCGCGCCAGCCGCCGACGAGGTGGACCAAGCCGTCGATCCGGCCGAATTCCTTCTCGGTCTTGTCCGCCCATTCGCGGGTGGCGGCGAGGTCCAGCAGATCGACGGTGTCTCCGGTGACGGTCGCTCCGCCGTGGGCGTAACGCGCCGCGTCGACCGCCTCGGCCAGGCGGGTGGCGTCCGCGTCGGAGGCGACGACGGTCGCACCGGCCTCGGCGAGCCTCAGCAGCGTGGCCTGCCCGGCCGGTCCCGCGGCCCCGGCGACCGCGATCACGGCACCTTCGAGAGCACCGCTCCCGTTGCCCTTGCCGTTTCCGTTCATGGCCACCGCCTCCTCAAGCTCGGCGCTCACGCGGCTGCCTGCTCGGCATCCGCGGCGGTGATCCCCTTGGTCGAGGCGATCACGTTCTTCAGCTTCTTGGAGAGCGCCTCATAGAACATGCTCAGGGGAAACTCGTCCGGAAGCACATCGTCGACGAGCTTACGCGGCGGCTGGGACAGGTCCAGCGCGTCCGGGCCCTTGGCCCAGCGGGAGCCCGGGTGCGGTGCGAGATAGGTGGCGACCAGGTCGTACGCGGCGAACCAGTGGACGAGCTTGGGGCGGTCGATGCCGTCCCGGTAGAGCTTCTCGATCTCGGCGCACAGCTGATTGGTGATCTGCGGGGCACGGTCCCAGTCGATCCTCAGCGTGTTGTCCGTCCAGCGGATCACGTCGTGCTTGTGCAGGTACGCGAAGAGGAGCTGACCGCCGAGGCCGTCGTAGTTGCGAACGCGCTCGCCGGTGACGGGGAAGCGGAACATCCGGTCGAACAGCACGGCGTACTGCACGTCGCGGCCCTGCGGGAAGCCGTCGGCCTCCAGTTTCACGGCCTCCTTGAAGGCGGTGAGGTCGCAGCGCAGCTCCTCCAGCCCGTACATCCAGAACGGCTGGCGCTGCTTGATCATGAAGGGGTCGAACGGCAGGTCGCCGTGGCTGTGCGTCCGGTCGTGGACCATGTCCCAGAGCACGAAGGCCTGCTCGCAGCGCTGCTGGTCGCCGACCATTTCGCGGATGTCGTCGGGCAGCTCGACGCCGAGCAGCTCGACGGCCGCCTCGGTGACCCGGCGGAACCGGGCGGCCTCGCGATCACAGAAGATTCCACCCCAGCTGAAGCGCTCGGGGGCCTCGCGCATGGCGACGGTCTCCGGGAAGAGCACCGCGGAGTTGGTGTCGTAGCCCGAGGTGAAGTCCTCGAAGGTGATGCCGCAGAACAGCGGGTTGTCGTAGCGGGTGGCTTCGAGCTCGGCCAGCCAGTCCGGCCAGACCATCCGCAGCACGACCGCTTCGAGGTTGCGGTCCGGGTTGCCGTTCTGGGTGTACATCGCGAAGACGACCAGGTGCTGCCGCCCGTCGGTGCGGCCCTTGGCCGGCTGGAAGTCGAGCAGCGAGTCGAGGAAGTCCGGCACACCGAAACCGTCCGCGGCCCAGCGACGCAGGTCCACGACCAGAGCACGGTGGTAGGCCGCGTCGTGCGGGAGCAGCGGGGAGATCTCCTCGATCGCGGCGATCACACGGTCCAGCGTGGCCCCAGCGGCCTCTGCGGACGGCGCGCCCTCGGCGTCGAAGTCGATGGAGCCGTCCTTCGACTGCCAGGGCCGGATCTCCTCCACGGCATTCTTGAGCGCGGGCCAGGCCGGGTGCTCGGTCACCCTCCGGTCCGTATCTATGTCGCCTGCGGCGACGTCGTGCACAAGAATTTCCGTCATAACTCTTCCTCCACGGGAGAACCTCGCGTCAAGCAACCGTATCCATGTGCGGTTCCTTCGGACAAGTGGGCCTCCGGAAATTATCCTGCTGCCCCCTTTGGTCACCGCGATTCTTCCTGCGCTGCATCTTTTCTGCGACCACTTCCGTCGACGGGGCGTGGTTCGGTGGCTGTCGGCGGGAGGTGGGCCACTAGGCTGCCGTAGTGCCGTGCCGCCTGGTGGGTAGGAGCCGCACGCGGGCAGGACACCGTCGACGGAAGCGAGTTGCCTTGTCTTTTCTCACCATCGGTCATCGCGGAGTGATGGGTGTCGAGCCGGAGAACACCCTGCGGTCCTTCCTCCATGCGGAACGGGCCGGGATGGACGCCATCGAGCTGGACCTTCATCTGAGCAAGGACGGCGCGCTGGCCGTCATGCACGACGCCGATGTCGACCGTACGACGGACGGCAGTGGTCCGATCGCCGAGAAGACCCTGTCCGAGCTGCGCGAACTCGACGCCGGGCAGGGTGAGCGGGTGCCGGTTTTCGAGGAGGTGCTCGACGCCGTACGGTCCCCCGTGCAGGCGGAGATCAAGGATGTGGCCGCGGCCCGCGCCCTGGCCGAAGTGATCCAGCGGCGCGGTCTCGTCGACCGGGTGGAGGTGTCGTCGTTCCACGACGAGGCGGTCGCCGAGATCGCCCAACTGGTACCGGGGGTACGGACCGTACTCATCGCGAGCCGCTGGCGGAGCGATGTGGTGGAGCGGGCGAAGACGGTGGGTGCGGCGACGCTGGCGCTGAACATCCGCCGCCTCACCCTGGAGGTGGTCGAGCAGGCGCACGCCGAAGGGCTGAAGGTCATCGGCTGGGTGGTGAACACCCAGGACCATCTGCGCCTGGTACGGGCCCTGCGGCTGGACGGCGCGACCACCGACTACCCGGACATCCGCCGCGCCGGCCGCTTCACCGCTTGATCACCGGCCCGGGCGGACCGGTCTCCGGCGCTGCCGGATCGATCACCGCCCCGGTCCGGTCGGCGATCCGACCGGTCGGACCAGGTCCTTGATCAGCAGCTCGAATGCGAGATCGTCGCGCTGCGGGATACCGATGCGCGGGTCGCCGTACGGGAACGGGCTGAGCTTTCCCGTACGGCGGTAGCCGCGCCGCTCGTACCAGGCGATCAGCTCCTCGCGCACCGTTATCACGGTCATGTGCATCTCGCTCACGCCCCAGCTCTCCCGGACGGTACGCTCGGCCTCCGCGATGATCACCTTGCCGAGACCGGCTCCCTGCAGTTCGGGACGGACCGCGAACATCCCGAAGTAGGCGGCGTCACCGCGGTGTTCGAGCTGGCAGCAGGCGACGAGCGCGCCGTCGCGCTCCACCACGAGCAGTCGGCTGCCGGGCGCTTCGACGACCTCGCGGACACCGTCCGGGTCGGTCCGCTGCCCCTGCAGGATGTCCGCCTCGGTGGTCCATCCGGTCCGGCTGGAGTCCCCCCGGTACGCCGACTCGATCAGCGTCACGAGTGCGGGCACATCGGCGTCGGCCGCGTCGCGGAAGGTCAGCTGTCCCGGGTCCTGGGCAGGGGCGGTGTCCATGGCGGTGGCTCTCCGTTTCTCTGTTGTGGCCGTGCCGGAGCAGCGTATCCCGCATGCTCAGGGCCTATGGTCGGGCGCATGGTTCATGTGCTGAGCAGCCGGATCCTGCTGCGTCCGGCCGATCCCGAGCGGTCACGGATCTTCTACGGGGAATCGCTCGGGCTGCCCGTCTACCGGGAGTTCGGCACCGGACCCGAGCGGGGCACGGTCTACTTCCTCGGCGGCGGCTTCCTGGAGGTCTCCGGGCGCGCCACCACCCCGCCGGTGCCCGGGCTCGAACTGTGGATGCAGGTCACGGACGTCCGGACGGCGCACGAGGAGGTGTCGGCCCGCGGCGTCGAGGTGCTGAGGCCGCCGGTGCGTGAGCCGTGGGGGCTCGTCGAGATGTGGATCCGCGATCCGGACGGGCACCGGATCGTCATGGTGGAAGTACCGGCGGACCATCCGCTGCGCTACCGCCCCTAGGGCTTCACGCCGTCAGCGCGGAGCACGGCTTCTCCCAGCGCGCGGCGCGGCTTCTTTCCACGCAGTCCACAAGCACGGGCAAAGCCTTTTCCAGGCCGCCGTCGTGGTCCGCGAACGGGAGGCGCTGGTGGTTCCGGAAGCCGTCCACGGCAAAGAAGGACGGGGCCGGGCATGTTCAGTACGCCCGCGCGGCGGGCCGGCTGGGCGGGTCGCCTCGGCGTCGGCGCCGGGGATCTCCACCCGGACTCGGCCGACCGGGCCGTGCGGGCACAGCGCGCGGCGGGGAACACCCCCTCCGCGCGCTCCCTTGTACCTCAGTGCGCCGCGTATGACGGTCCCGGCCCGGGCATCGACCAAGAGGGACCCAAGTCGTACGTCCAGGGGGAGGTGCGCTGTGCACGGACCGGCGGTGTCCGGCTGGCTGCTCATGGCGTTGTGCGGGGTGACGGGTGCGTACTGCCTGCTGCGCACGCGCGGCGAGACCGGGGAGGAACGCAGGGCGGCGCGAGCCGAGGCGCTGATGGGCTTCGGCATGGCCGCCATGGCGGTGCCGGCTGCTGTCGTGACGCCACCGGTGTGGGGGTGGGCGGTGTACGCCGTGCTGTTCGGCCTTTCCTCGTTGCGCGCGCTGTGGTTCGCCCGGCACAGCGCGCACCATCTGCACCACCTGGTCGGGTCGTCGGCGATGGTGTACATGGCGGTGGCGATGGCACCGGGCGGTGGAGGGGCCCATGGTGAGCACGGCGGGCACGCGGGCCACGGCGTCGCGGCGACGGCCGGGGGCATACCCCTGCTGACCGGACTCCTGCTGGCCTACTACGCGGCGTATGTACTGAGGTCGGGGACCCGGTTGATACCAGTGGCCACCATGGCGGGCGGTAGCGGGCCGGTCGCGGGTGGGCCGCTCGGTGGTGGCTGGGCCGCTCGTCCCGAGCTGGCTCTCGCCTGTCGGCTGACCATGGGCATAGCCATGTTCGCGATGCTGCTCACTCTCTGAGAGATCTGCCGGATCCGCGAGACAGCGGGTGGGCCAAACCGTGGCGTACATCACTTGCCGTGCAGAGCCATACCCGTGGGTACCACGCCGCTCATAGGCTGGCGTCATGTTGGTCTCCCTAGCGCTGCTGCTGCTCGGTGCACTGGCCGCCGTCGTGACCCCGCGTCTGATGGCGCGGGCGCAGTGGCCGGAGCGTGAGCCCGTTGTCGCGCTGTGGGTGTGGCAGTGCGTGGTGGCCGGGGTGCTGCTCTGTTTCGCGCTCTCCATGACGTTCAGCGCGGCCGCGGCCTGGCAAGCGGTGCGCGGGCATGTGTTCGCGCCGGCGCCGCGTGCCGTGGTGGAAGCGTATGCGCTGGGCGGACACGGGCGGTGGTCCGCCACCATGGCCGTGCTGCTGGCGCTCGGCGGGGTATGGACGGCGGCGATGCTGACCCGGGAGATCCGTCGCGCCCGAGTGCGTCGCAGGCGGCGCCGGACCGAATTGCTGGTGCGTTCCCCGCTGATGCCTGGGGAGGAGCCCGGCAGCGGCCGGCTCGTCGTGCTGGAGGGAGAGCGCCCGGATGCCTGGTGGCTGCCGGGTGCGGCGCCTCAACTGGTCATCACCACCGCGGCGCTGGGCCGCCTGAAGGGGCGTCAGCTGGATGCGGTACTCGCTCACGAGCAGGGTCACGCGAAGGCCCGGCACGACTGGCTGCTGCACTGTTCCGGCGCGCTCGCGAGCGGGTTTCCCCAGGTGCCGGTGTTCGCGGCCTTCCGCGACGAGATGCACCGGCTGGTCGAACTGGCCGCGGACGATGTGGCGTCGAGGCGTTTCGGGCGGCTGACGATCGCCCTGGCCCTGGTGGAACTCAACGAGGACCGCGGCGTGTTCGGCCCCTGCCCGACGCCGGACGCCGAGCTCCCGCTGCGGGTGAACCGGCTGCTGACCCCGGTGGAGCGGCTCACGGCCGGCCGTCGGCTCCGGCTGACCGCGGCGGCCGCCCTGGTGCCGGTGGTTCCTCTTCTGGTGGCCTTCCTTCCGGGACTCACAGCACTGGGATAGCCGGGGACGCGGAGCTTCCGCGAAGATCGCCCCATGTCATCCCCGTTGCCGGTACCACCGGCCCGCACCCGTTCCCACGTGAGCCCCTTCGGCACGGCCGTGGTCTGCACCGCTCTCGCCCTGGTCCTGCTGATCCTGGTCGCCGGGCGCTGGTCGCCGTTGATGACGCTGGACCGTACGGTCGCGGATGTCCTGCACCGAAGGGCGGTCACCGAACCCGGCCTCGTCCACGCCAACCGGGTCCTGACCGACTGGGTATGGGATCCGTGGACGATGCGCGCCCTGATCACGGTGGCCGTGGTGGTGCTGTGGTGGCGCGGGGCGCGGGCGCTCGCGGTGTGGATCGCCCTGACGAGCGTGCTGTCGGCTCTCCTGCAGCAGGGGCTGAAGTCCGCGGTCGGCCGGGAGCGGCCGCGGTGGCCGGACCCGGTGGATTCCGCTCACTACGCCGCGTTCCCGTCGGGTCACGCCATGACGGCGATGGTGAGCTGCGGTCTGCTGCTCTGGCTGCTGCGCAGGCACGGCGCGGGGCCCCGGGTGTGGCGGGCGGCGCTGGTGGTGGCCTGGGTCTCGGTGATCGGGGTGGGCGTCACCCGGCTCTACCTGGGGGTGCACTGGCCGAGCGACGTACTGGGCGGCTGGCTGCTGGGGGCGGCTCTGGCCGGGTTCTCCATCGCCGGTTTCGCCCGGTACGAAGAGCGCGGCGGGCCGGCCTTGCCGCGGCGCTCCTGAACCGGGGAGGATCGCGTCCATGCAGATCAAGGGTGTGCTCTTCGACTTCTCCGGGACTCTCTTCCGTATCGAATCGGTCCAATCCTGGTTGCGCGCGGCCCTCGCCGAGCGGGAGGTGGAGGTGAGCGAGGCCGACTTCGAGCGGTACGCGCGAGGGCTGGAGGCTGCCGGTGCGTTGCCGGGCGGTCCGCTTCCCCGGCACGTTCCCGAGCGGCTCGCCGAAGTGTGGGCCACCCGTGACGAGAGCATGGACCTCCACCGGGAGGCGTACACGGGGCTGGCGCGGCAGGTGTCCCTCCCGGATCCCGGGCTGTACGACGCGCTGTACGAGCGGCACAGGTCACCCGCCGCCTGGCTGCCGTACCCGGACGCGGCGGAGGTGCTCGGCGCACTGCGCGACCGCGGCATCCGCATCGGTGTCGTCAGCAACATCGGCTGGGACCTGCGGCCGGTCTTCCGGGCGCACGGTCTGGACACCCTGATTGACGCCTACGTCTTGTCGTACCAGCACGGCGTCCAGAAGCCGGACACACGCCTCTTCCACACAGCCTGCACACTTCTCGGGCAGGATCCGGCGGATGTGGTGATGGTCGGCGACGACCGGCACGCGGACGGCGGGGCGGCCGCGCTGGGCTGCGACGTGCGCTTTGTCCACCATCTGCCGGTGGAGCAGCGGCCCGACGGGCTGCGGACGCTCGGACTGGTGCCGGGCGTTGCCCGAGAGACATGTGAGAGATGTCCCTGACGCGCAATGGGTCGGATTATCACAACGTGGCCTTAGCCTGTATGCATGCCCCGTCGACCCGGCTCCTCCGATTCCGCGCGTACCGCCGCCGTGGTGAACAAAGAGATCCGTGACCTGTGGGAGCGCTCAGGCGGCTGCCTGTCCCCGGAGGACGAGGAGCAGTACCAGCGGTTGCTCGTGGAGTGGGCGGCAGTGACCGGCGGGAACGCCAGGTCCGCCGCCTGACCCGGGTGCCGGGTGCCGTACTCCTGTCCCGGGCGTCGTCCGCTGCGGCGCGTCCCGCCGGGCCGTGGTACCGGCCCGGCGGGACGCACGCGGCGCGCGACGGAGCAGGATGGTGCGGGTCGAGCGGTTGACCGGGCGGGCTCAGTGGTCGAAGTAGTCCGGCTGCGTCTGGACATTGAGCTCGTTCAGCCGCACCCGCTTCGCCGGGTCGGTCCGCCGGTCGTCGAGCTTCAGGACGTCGAAGCCCTTGGCGATGTCGTTGGAGTAGATGTAGCCGTTGTAGTAGTACGCCGACCAGGAGCCGGCCGTGGTGACCGCGTCCGTGCTGACGGGGCCGCGCTCGAAGTAGCCGATCTCCTTCGGCTTCGAGGAGTCGGTGAAGTCCCACACCGAGACTCCGCCCTGGTACCAGGCCTGGACCATCACGTCGCGGCCCTTGACCGGGATGATCGAACCGTTGTGCGCGACGCAGACCTCGGTGTCGGCCTGCGGGCGGTCGATCTTGAAGTAGCTGCGGAAGACCAGCTTGCGGTGGTCCCCCTTGCCGACGATGTCGTAGATGCCGTCGGCGCCGCGCTTCGGGCCTATCTCCTCGTTGCAGGTGGCCGCGCCGCCGCCGCCGAGCTCATCGGTGAAGACAACCTTGTCCGCCTTCTGGTTGAACGTCGCGGAGTGCCAGAACGCGAAGTTCACGTTGTCCTGCACCCGGTCGATGATCTTCGGGTTCTCCGGGTCCTTGATGGAGAACAGCAGACCATCACCCATGCAGGCACCGGCCGCCAGGTCCTTCGAGGGCAGCACGGTGATGTCGTGGCAGCCGGTGGTCTTGGAGACACCCGGATTGGTCGGAGCTCCCGGATTGCCGCCGTCCGGGAAGAGCACCGGGAAGTTCACGACCGCGGCCTTCTCGGGTGCGTTGCGCGGCACCTTGATGATGGAGATCCCGTCGTGCGGCGGCTGGCAGTCGGGGAAGGCTTCGCTCGGCGAGTACGAGGAGACGTACACGTAGACGTTCTTGCCGTCCGGGACCAGCGTGTGCGTGTGCGATCCGCAGGCGGTCTCGACCGCGGCAACGTACTTCGGGTTGCGCTTGTCGCTGATGTCGAAGATCTTCATGCCCTCCCAGGAGGACTTCTCCGTGGCGGGCTGGGTGGTGCTGGTGCAGGAGTTGTCGCTGCGCGAGGAGTCGGTGGACAGGAAGAGCAGGTTCCCCGAGACCGAGATGTCGTTCTGCGAGCCGGGGCAGAGAACCTGCGCGACCGTCTTCGGGGCCTTCGGGTCTCTGATGTCGAAGATCCGGAAGCCGTCGTAGTTTCCGGCGTAGGCGTACGTCCCCTGGAAAGCCAGGTCCGTGTTCAGCCCCTTGAGCGCGTCCTTCGGGACGTTGGCCAGATGGGTGATGTTGCCACTGTGGACGATCTCGTCCACGCCGGGTAATTCGCCGCTCGTGATGGCGGCCGCGGCTGCGGCTTCCTGGGCGGCGGAGATATCGGTACGGGCGGCGCCCGGGTCGGGCGTCGCGGCTGCGGGACCGGCCATCAGCAGAGCGGCCAGCAGGCCGGCGGCCGCTGCCGCCACGCCCAGGCGTCTGCGCCGCACCGGGCTCGTGTGCAACGAAATCACTGCGTCCTCCCATGTATCCGAACGTAGTTGAACGGTTCACGGACCCCGGCAGTATCGTCCTTCCCATGGCTGCCCCAACAGATGGCAACAGAGACGTAATGAAAGTTTCTGACCGCTGTCGCGCGGAAGCGTGTTAGGACGATTGACATCCGCCCCATATGGCAATGGAGGTCCACTTGTTGATCCACCGTCAGTCCATGTGTGTACGCAGATCCGTGCTCGTCGTGGCCGTCGCATCCGCCACTCTCGCACTGGGCGCGTGCGATGCGGGAAGCGGTGACAGCCGTACGAACACGCAGGCGGGTGGGGCTCCTTCGGTGGTGGCGCCGGGCAAACCGGGCGAGCCCGCGCGGACCCTGACCGCGGAGGAAGCGGTGAAGGCCGCCGGGAGCAATACCCCCAATTCGGCCGACTTCCGGTATGTGCAGATGATGATCCAACACCACGCCCAGGCAATGGAGTTGACCGGCCTCGTCGCCGCCCGCTCCGGCTCCGCCGCGGTCAAGCGCCTCGCCGAACGCATCACCGCGGGCCAGAAGCCGGAAATCGGCGCGATGGAGGGATGGCTCACGCACAACGACGGGGTGAAGCGCGGCACCGGCCACGATCACTCGGCGATGCCGGGCATGGCGACCCCGGCGCAGCTGGAGCAGTTGCGGACGGCGGACGGCGCAGCCTTCGACAAACTCTTCCTGAAGTTGATGATCACCCACCACCAGGGGGCGATCACGATGGCGACCGACGTGCTCTCGCAGGGCAACGACGTGCTGGTCGAGGAGATGGCCGGGGATGTCGTCGCCCAGCAGACGGTGGAGATCGACCGAATGCGCGCGATGTCGTCCTGATCGCGCCCCGGGCGCGCCTCTCCCCCGCACCGGCCGCCGGTGCCATGCTGGACAGAGCCTGTGGGAAGAGGTGCGCCGTGCTCCGTGTCGCCGTCGTCGGTTCCGGTCCCAGTGGGGTCTACACCGCCCAGGCCCTGGTCGGGCAGGACCGGGTGCCTGGTGTCCGGGTCCATGTCCTGGACCGGCTCCCCTGCCCGTACGGCCTGGTGCGCTACGGCGTCGCCCCCGACCACGAGAAGATCAAGTCGCTGCAGAACGGCCTGCGGGCCGTCCTGGAGCACGAGCGGATCACCTTTCTCGGCAATGTCGAGGTGGGCGGCGACGGGATCCCGCCCGAACGGCTCGGCGAGCTCTACCAGGCGGTGGTCTACTGCGTCGGGGCCGCGGCCGACCGCGGCCTCGCGATCCCCGGCGAGGACCTGCCCGGCAGCTACTCCGCGACCGAGTTCGTCTCCTGGTACAGCGCGCACCCCGACGCCGCCGCCGACAGCTTTGCGCTGCGGGCCCGTTCCGCCGTGGTGATCGGGGCCGGCAACGTGGCAGTGGACGTGACACGGATCCTGGCCCGGAGCGCGCGCGAGCTGCACCCCACCGACGTACCGCACGCCGCGCTCGGCGCGCTGGCCGGGAGCCGGGTGCGCGAGGTCCACATGGCGGGCCGACGCGGCCCCTCGCAGGCCAGGTTCACCACCAAGGAGCTGCGGGAGCTGGGCGCGCTGCCGCGGGCGCGGGTGGTCGTGGACGAGGCGGAGCTGGCGCTCGACCCTGCGTACGTCGATCCGTCTCCCCCCTCGGCCCGTTCCGCACCGCCGAACGCGCCGCCCTTGACCGCGGCGGCGCGGCGCAACGTCGAGGTCCTGCGCGGTTGGGCCGCGGCGGGCGCCGCGGGTGTGGGCGCGGAGGAAGGCGCGGAGGAAAGCCCCGCGCGCACGATCCGGCTGCGGTTCTTCCTGCGTCCCGTCGAGCTGCTGGAGCGGGACGGCCGGGTGGCCGGGGTGCGGTTCGCCCGTACGGTGCCGGACGGCAGCGGGGGCGTTCGCGACTCCGGTGCGTACGAGGACATCGGCGCCCAGCTCGTGCTGCGGGCCGTCGGCTACCGCGGGCTGCCGCTGCCCGGCCTGCCGTTCGACGCGGTGCGCGGGACGGTGCCGCAGCTGGCGGGGCGGATACTGCGGGACGGGGTGCCGTCGCCCGGGGAGTACGTCGCCGGGTGGATCAAGCGAGGGCCCACCGGGGTGATCGGCTCGAACCGGTCGTGCGCGAAGGAGACGGTGGGGTCATTGCTCGACGACGCCCCCCTGCTCGCCGCGCGCCCGTCGGCGCCCGACCCCGTGGCCGCGCTGCGGTCGTGGGGGCTGCGCCCCGTGGAATGGGACGGCTGGCTGTCCATCGAGCGGGCAGAGGCGGCGCTGGGCAGGTCGCTGGGCCGGGGACCGGTGAAGATCCCGGACTGGGCGGGGCTGCTGCGCGCCGCGCAGGGTGGCGACCCGGGCGGATCGTGAGGCTACCGGCCTTCGCCGTCGCGCCGCGCCTGCCGGTTCGCGGCGTCGAGGACGCTGTCGAGCAGGCCGGGGAACAGCGCTTCCAGATCGTCGCGGCGCAGCCCGTTCATCTTGGCCGTACCTCGGTAGATCTGCTCGACAATGCCGCTCTCGCGGAGCACCCGGAAACGGTGTGGACATCGACTTGGACACCGGCAGGTCGAAGCAGGAGCAGCTGAGTTCGGGATCCGCCGTACACCGGATTCGGCAGCAGGTCAGCCGCCCAGCAGGTCCGGGTTCTCGGCGAGTGAGGCGAGGTGTCCCGCCGGGTCGGCGATCAGTCTGCGGGCCGTCAGGTCGAGCATTCCCGCCACGCCGGTGACCTGCGCCGCGACCGTGCCGTCCTCCTTGAGGATCTGCTGCGCGACCTCGAACGTCTTGCCCGCGCCGTATACGAACCGACAGGTCACCCGGACCCGGTCCCCGCCGCGCAGCTCCCGCAGAAACTTCACCGTCGTCTCCAGGGCCACCGGCCCGACGCCACTGGCCAGCAGCTTCTCCTGCGACAGGCCGGCCGCGCGCAGCAGTTCCCAGCGCGCGTGCTCGGCGTACTGCAGATAGACGGCCTGGTTCAGGTGCCCCTGTGTGTCGAGCTCGTAGCCCCGGACGGTCACGTCCACAGAAAAGGTCATGGCCGTACCAACATCACCGCGCATTTCGGCATTCCCGTCCGGGGGTCGCGACATCCGGGCCCGGACCGGCTTCGGCGCGAGGTGGGGGAACCTGAACTCGAAGCGGCTGCGGGCGACTTCGCCGGGACGCGACTCGGTGCGGGAGGCCCGGAACGGCGCGGTCCGCGCGGACGTACTGCTCCGGCGCACGGACCTCGCCGCCCGGTTCGCGGGCCGCGTACTGGGCCCACGGCGGGCTCCGCAGCAGTTCACGGCCGAGGAGGACGGCGTCCGCCCGGCCCTCGGTGCCACGCATGCCACGGGCTCAGGACAGCAACGGAAATCGGGGCACCGAGCTAGCCTCGCCGTTTCACTTGGGTACGGCTGACTTTGGGGCGGAAACGCGAAAGTGCCTTCCTGACCTGGGACGATGAACCTTGCTGAGGGGTTCTGTCGGTCCAGGCGGAGGGCACTTTCTACGTGCAGGCTATCGGGTTGCGTCCCAAGGTCCATGTCAGTGCCGATGGTTCGGGGGTGGTCGGGCATGCCGGGGCACGGTTGCTGGCGGATCTCGCTGATGCCACCGGGCTGACCGCCGCGTACTCCGCCGCTCTCAGGTCGCTTCGGCCGCGCGGGACCGGGCATGATCCGGGCCGGGTCGCCACCGACCTGGCGGTAATGCTCGCCGACGGTGGCGAGGCGATCGCGGATCTGGCCGTGCTGCGGGACCAGGCAGAGGTGTTCGGCCCGGTCGCCTCCACGCCCACCGCTTGGCGGTTGCTCGCCGACACCGACGAGGCTGCACTCGCTTCGCTGCGAGCGGCCCGCGGTTCAGCCCGGGAAGTCGCCTGGCTGCAGGCCGCCGAGACCGGTGAGGGCATACCTGCTGCTCGGGCCGGCGGACGAGAACTTCCCGGCCTGGTTCTGGACCTCGACGCCACGCTGGTGACCTGCCACTCCGAGAAAGAGCAGGCCGCACCCACCTACAAGGGCGGCTTCGGCTTCCACCCGCTGCTGTGTTACCTCGCGAACACCGGCGAGGCCGTGTCAGGGCGGCTGCGGCCCGGGAACTCCGGAGCCAACACTGCCGCCGATCACATCACGGTGCTCGACCAGGCACTCGCGCAGATCCCCGACGCTCACCGGCACGGCACCGACATCCTGGTCCGCGCCGACAGTGCCGGATCCGCGAAAGCCTTCCTCGCCCACGTCCGCGACAACCGGAAACGAGGAATTCGTACCTTCTTCTCGGTCGGATACGCAATCACCGAGCCGGTCCGCCGAGCTGTCCGGGCCATGCCCGACCGCCTCTGGCATCCCGCCCTGGACCAGGACGGGACGCTGCGTGACGGTGCTGAGGTCGCCGAGCTGACTGGCATGGTCGATCTGGACGGCTATCCGACCGGCACCCGCATCATCGTGCGCCGGGAGCGGCCGCACCCCGGAGCCCAGCTGTCCCTGTTCGATCAGGACGAGGGCCTGCGGCATCAGGTGTTCCTCACCGACACCCCGTACTCCGGGGGCGGATCCGCCCAGTTCCTGGAGGTCCGTCACCGCGGGCATGCCACTGTTGAGGACCACATCCGGTGCGGCAAGACCACCGGCTTCGGCCGCTTCCCCTCCCGCGACTTCGCCGTCAACGCCGTCTGGCTCGAACTCAGCCTCGCGGCGATCGATCTGCTGGCCTGGACGCGCGTCCTGCTGCTGGACGGGGAACTGGCCACTGCCGAGCCGAAGAAGCTCCGCTACCGGCTGCTGCACGTCGCCGCCCGCCTCACCCGCGGCGGCCGATGCCTGCGCTTGCGGATATCGGGGACCTGGCCCTGGAGAAACGAACTGGCCACGGCCTTCTATCGCCTCGCCGCACTGCCCCGTCCCGCCGGCTGACCGGCAAAGCCCTGACCGCCCACGACACGAAGGACCCTGGAGAACCCGACCACCGCGCCGGGTCTCCACCATGTCCGAACACCGAAATCGCGTCGGCCACCCGACAGTTACCCCTCAACGACGCCTCATCGCCCCAACTGAAACGGCGAGGCTAGCCTCAATACCGGTAACTTACGGAGATTCTGCTCGTTGTTGTTGGTATGCCAAGAGCGGGCCAACTGAAGTCATCTGGTGAGCGGTTGTCGGACCGAGTTGCGGTCGGAGTGCTGACGCAGGCGTTTCCTCGGTCGCTGGTGGACGAGGTACTGGTGGAGACGGGCCGGATGCAACTGCGGAACCGGTTGCTGCCGGCCCGGTTGGTGGTCTATTTCGTGCTGGCGATGTGTTTGTTCTCCGGGCAGAGCTATGAGGAAGTCGCCCGGCTGCTGACAGCTGGTCTGCAGGACGAGCGGCGTTGGCGTGGGACGTGGGTGGTGCCGAGTACGGCTGCGATCTGGAAAGCCAGGTCCCGGCTGGGTGTGGCGCCTCTGCGGCGGCTGTTCGCGCGCGTGTGCTGTCCGGTCGCCACACCCGACACGCAGGGCGCCTTCTACGGCGTCTGGCGGCTGACCGCGATCGACGGCACCACGTTTGACCTGCCGGACACGAAAGCGAACACGGAAGCGTTCGGCCGCCCGCCCCGCTCCGGGCGGGGCGAACTTGAGGTCGGCCGCCCGCAGTTGCGCATGGTCGGCCTGGTGGAATGCGGCACCCACGTCGTTTTCGACGCTGCGGTCGGAGGTCTGCGCGCCGGAGAGCAGACACTGGCCCGGGCGGTGCTGGGGTCCCTGCGGCCGGGGATGCTGCTCCTGGCCGACCGCGGTTTCTACGGCGTGGACCTGTGGTGCAAAGCGGCAGCCACCGGGGCGGACCTGTTGTGGCGCGTGCGCAAGGACCTGGTGCTGCCGGTGGTGGAGCAACTGCCGGACGGCTCCTACCTCACCGAAATTTTCGATCGGAGCGACATCCACCACACTCGTCGTGGGGTGCGGGTGCGCGCGGTGGAGTACACCATCGCCGGCCACGAGGGTGTCTACCGGCTCCTCACCACCATCCTCGACCCGTCCATGGCCCCAGCCGCGGAACTGGCAGCCCTTTACGCCCAGCGATGGGAGTTCGAGTCCACCCTCGACGAGATCAAGACCCACCTCGGCGGGTCGCACCTGGTGCTGCGTTCACAACACCCTCACGGAGCCGAGCAGGAACTTTACGGCTTCCTGCTCGTCCACCACGCTATCCGGCACCTGATGCACCAGGCCGCGAACCAAGCCGGTCAGGATCCCGACCGCATCTCCTTCATCCGTTCAGTGCGCGTCGTGCGCCGCCAGGTCACCGACCAGGCGGCATTTTCCCCCGGCAGACTCACCCGCGCGGTCAAAGCGACCCACGCTGAACTCATCGAGCGTCTCCTGCCACCGCGACGCCGCAGATCCAACCCCCGCGTCATCAAACGCAAAGTCCTCGCCTGGCCCCTCAAACGCGCCGCCCACCGTGTTACGGACCGTCCAGCTATCCCGACTCTCACCATCGTCAACGCCACCAAACCCAAACGGGTCAAGCGGACCAAAGCGCCCTAAGTTACCGGTATTGAGGCTAGCCTCAATACCGGTAACTTACGGAGATTCTGCTCGTTGTTGTTGGTATGCCAAGAGCGGGCCAACTGAAGTCATCTGGTGAGCGGTTGTCGGACCGAGTTGCGGTCGGAGTGCTGACGCAGGCGTTTCCTCGGTCGCTGGTGGACGAGGTACTGGTGGAGACGGGCCGGATGCAACTGCGGAACCGGTTGCTGCCGGCCCGGTTGGTGGTCTATTTCGTGCTGGCGATGTGTTTGTTCTCCGGGCAGAGCTATGAGGAAGTCGCCCGGCTGCTGACAGCTGGTCTGCAGGACGAGCGGCGTTGGCGTGGGACGTGGGTGGTGCCGAGTACGGCTGCGATCTGGAAAGCCAGGTCCCGGCTGGGTGTGGCGCCTCTGCGGCGGCTGTTCGCGCGCGTGTGCTGTCCGGTCGCCACACCCGACACGCAGGGCGCCTTCTACGGCGTCTGGCGGCTGACCGCGATCGACGGCACCACGTTTGACCTGCCGGACACGAAAGCGAACATGGAAGCGTTCGGCCGCCCGCCCCGCTCCGGGCGGGGCGAACTTGAGGTCGGCCGCCCGCAGTTGCGCATGGTCGGCCTGGTGGAATGCGGCACCCACGTCGTTTTCGACGCTGCGGTCGGAGGTCTGCGCGCCGGAGAGCAGACACTGGCCCGGGCGGTGCTGGGGTCCCTGCGGCCGGGGATGCTGCTCCTGGCCGACCGCGGTTTCTACGGCGTGGACCTGTGGTGCAAAGCGGCAGCCACCGGGGCGGACCTGTTGTGGCGCGTGCGCAAGGACCTGGTGCTGCCGGTGGTGGAGCAACTGCCGGACGGCTCCTACCTCACCGAAAATTTTCGATCGGAGCGACATCCACCACACTCGTCGTGGGGTGCGGGTGCGCGCGGTGGAGTACACCATCGCCGGCCACGAGGGTGTCTACCGGCTCCTCACCACCATCCTCGACCCGTCCATGGCCCCAGCCGCGGAACTGGCAGCCCTTTACGCCCAGCGATGGGAGTTCGAGTCCACCCTCGACGAGATCAAGACCCACCTCGGCGGGTCGCACCTGGTGCTGCGTTCACAACACCCTCACGGAGCCGAGCAGGAACTTTACGGCTTCCTGCTCGTCCACCACGCTATCCGGCACCTGATGCACCAGGCCGCGAACCAAGCCGGTCAGGATCCCGACCGCATCTCCTTCATCCGTTCAGTGCGCGTCGTGCGCCGCCAGGTCACCGACCAGGCGGCATTTTCCCCCCGGCAGACTCACCCGCGACTCTGGTGCGCAATTCTCTGCGGCTGCTTGACCGGTAGGTGATGATCGTTCCTGCGGTCGTTACGTGTCGTCCGGCCGTGGAGGGTGGGTTGTGATGTCGTTGCGGCCGATGGGGCTGCCGCCGGTGCCGGAGCAGACGGTGCGGGTCGCGCGGGCGGCGTTCCCGCAGGGGAGTTTGGCGATCCGGGTGCGGGACCGGCTCGGGGAGGTCTTCACCGATGAGCCGTTCGCCGAGGCGTTCGGGGTGCGTGGGGCGCCGGGTCTGTCGCCGGGGATGCTGTCGCTGGTCACGGTGTTGCAGTTCGCGGAGAATTTGACTGATCGGCAGGCCGCGGCGATGGCGATACGGGCCATCGACTGGAAGTACGCCCTCGGCCTGGAGCTGACGGACACCGGCTTCGACCACAGTGTGCTGCCCCGGTTCCGGGCCCGCCTGGTCGGCAACGGCATGGAGCGTGTCGTCTTCGACCGGCTCCTTGAGTACTGCGTGGACGCCGGGCTGGTGGCCGCGGGAGGAAAGCAGCGCACCGATTCCACCCATGTGGTCAGCGCGGTACGGGACTTGAACCGGTTGGAGCTGGCCGGGGAGAGCGTGCGGGCTGCGCTGGAGGCGCTGTCGGTCGCGGCACCGGACTGGCTGGCCCGGGCCGTGGACGTGCCGGAGTTCGCCCACCGCTACGGACCTCGGGTCGACAGCTGGAAACTGCCCGGCTCCAAGGTCAAGCGCGACCAGTTGTCCCAGGTCTACGGACAGGACGCGTTGCGGCTGTGCCGGGCCGTCTGGTCGCCCGACGCGCCGGCCTGGCTGCGGGAGATCGGGGCCGTGGACATCATGCGCCAAGTCCTCGTGCAGACCTACACCGTCCGCACCAGCAGCCGGGGCAAGGAGGTGGTCAGCAAGCGGGAAGCCGACGAGGACGGTGTCCCGCCCGGCCATCTCCGCCTCGCCTCGCCCTACGACACCGACGCCCGCTGGTCCGCCAAGGGCGACGACCTGTTCTGGCTCGGCTACAAGGTCCATCTCACCGAGAGCTGCGACAACACTCCCCCCGAAGCCGAAGCCGAAGCCGAAGCCGAAGCCGAAGTCCGGGGACGGCCGAACCTGATCACGGATGTGACCACCACCCTGTCGACGGTGCCGGACGTGAAGGCCACCGCGCCGATCCAGCAACAACTCGCCGACCGCGGCCTGCCGCCCGCCGAGCACTACCTGGACTCCGGTTACCCCTCCGCCGAACTGATCGAGACCGCCCGCAGCCGCGGAACCGTCATGGTCACTCCCGTCCTCCTCGACCGATCCGCCCAGGCCAAGAGCCACGCCGGCTACGACAAGAGCGCCTTCCGGATCGACTGGAAAGCCCGACGGGTCCGCTGCCCCCAGGGCAACACCAGCACCGGATGGCACCCGGTGCGACAACGCGAACGAGACGCCATCGTCGTCGAGTTCGCTAAGACGGACTGCCAAGCATGCCCCGTCCGACCCGAGTGCACCTCGGCCCGGCGCGGCAACCGCATGCTCACCCTCTACCCCGAGCACCTGCACACCGTCCTCGCCGCCGCCCGCGCCGAACAGAAGACCAAGACCTGGAAGGACAAGTACGCCCTGCGGGCCGGAGTGGAAGGAACCATCAACCAGGCACTCGACATCACCGGCATCCGCCGGGCCCGCTACCGCGGGCTGCCGAAAGTCCGCCTCCAGCACGCCTTCTCCGCCACCGCGATCAACGTCGTCCGCCTAGACGCCCACTGGACCGAGCATCCACTGGACCGCAGCCGCACCAGCAACCTCACCCGCCTCAGCTACCGACTCACAGCCTGACCACCCACCCGGAATTGCGCACCAGAGTCGTCATCAAACGCAAAGTCCTCGCCTGGCCCCTCAAACGCGCCGCCCACCGTGTTACGGACCGTCCAGCTATCCCGACTCTCACCATCGTCAACGCCACCAAACCCAAACGGGTCAAGCGGACCAAAGCGCCCTAAGTTACCGGTATTGAGGCTAGCGGGATGTGAGCCACGCGGCTAAACCGCTTCCTGTGGCCGTGGCGAGAGCTGCCACTCGCCATCCAGGGAGGCGCTGAATTGTTACGTGGAGCCCGCCGCATCGCAGTTCAAAGGCCGGGACGGGATCCCTGCCTTCCTTGGTCTATGAACCCATCGAACGGGCCGAACCAAATAAGCCGTGTTTGAGATGTCGATCAACACAGGCCTTGATCGACATTTCGATTACCGCATAGCGTCAGGACGGTGGAAACAACGCACCGGCCCGCCGCCCGGGTCATCTGCCTGGACGCCGCCCGCCGTCTGCTTCTTCTGCGCTGGCGGGATCCGTTCGATGGGACATGGCTCTGGGAGCCGCCCGGTGGCGGCATCGAGCCTGGCGAGACGCCGCTGGTCGCGGCACGACGTGAACTGGTCGAGGAAACCGGACTCGACCCGGCTGCCGTCCTTGACCGGTCGGTGCTCGTCGACCGTGATGTGCAGTGGAACGGCAAGCGGTACATCGGGACGGAGCATTTCTTCGTCGCTCAGTTTGCCGACGAGCAGCCAGCCCTGGTGCGGACCGGTCTGCTCCCCGACGAGCAGGCCAACCTGGACACGCATGCCTGGATCGCATGGTCGGATCTGGACTCACTGCCGGACCCGGTTGAGCCGCCGCAGTTGCTGACCGCGCTCGGCGCCCTGGTGCCGGACGGCCCGTGGTGTGATCGGGATTGTGTATGAGGTGCGGTCACAGCGATTGTCGTATGAGGGTGAGTTGGACGCCTCGTGGCGGACGGCGAGCTTATCGTTGCGGGTCTCGACGCCGCGGGCCTGTTTCAGCAAACCGATCCGGTTCTCGACTTTGTGCCTGGCCTTGCACTTCTCGCGGCCGAAGCCGGGCGGGCGCCCGCCCGCCGAGCCCCGGCGGCGCCGGTGTCCTGCCTGGTCCCGCTTCTCCGGAATGGTGTGCGGGATCTACCGCCGGCGCTGGTACTCGCGGAACTCGCGGAGGAGTACGCCCGATCGGCCAGCACGTGAACGGGCCGTGTCCGTGGACGCCCGCCGCCGGACCGGGGCACGTGGATGCGGTTCACAGACGCGGGAGCCTGTACCGGAACGGAAGAAACGGGACGCCGAGCTGGTCCCTTGCTTTGGAGCCTGTGGGCTCAGTCGAGACGGAAGTGTTGGTTGGCGTACTCCACGCAGTCCCACTGGACGAGCGCGGCGCCGTTTGCGGTGCTCTGGCCGATGACCGAGAGGCACTTGCCGCTATGTCGGGCTTCGATGGAGAAGTAGCCGCTGTCCTTCTGGACCAGCCTCCATTCCTGGTTCGAGGCGTTCACACAGTCCCACTGGACCGCCGTGGCGCCGTTTTGGACGCTGGCGCCGCTGATCGACAAACACTTGCCACTGTTCACGGCGCTCACCGTGTAGTAGCCAGCACTGGTGGCCACGAGCTTCCACTGCTGGTTCGGGGCATCCAGACAGTCCCACTGGACTGCGGCGGCGCCGTTCTGGGTGCTCGCGCCCTCGACCGACACGCACTTCTGGCTGTTGCGGGCCACCAGCTCCGCGGTGAACGTTGCGGCGGAGGCGGTGGGGGCCTGCGCGGTCGTGAGCAGGCCAGCGGCCACTACAGGGGCGAGGGCTACGGCCCAACGGGAGATCTTCATGACGCTCCAGATGTGGGGTGGACTTGTCGCCCAAGTGATAGCGGTGCCACCCATGCCCAAGCATGCATATGCCCGACAAGGCACCCAAATAGCGGAACATGCTTCACAGGAGAGCGCTGCCGTGTTCACGAGTTGAGTGCTGCCCATCCTCCAGTCCCTCAACTGCGGAGGTAACCCACGTGCCGCGCAGACCCCGCCCCCCTTGTTCAGCCCCCGACTACCCGGAGCCCGCGTAGCCGTCAGGCGTCAGTTCGGCCCGCGCCAGCGGGCCGACGGCCGACCCTCCGTAGGGCTCTACCCGTCACCGGCATCGGAATTCGCGTGGGCGAGTTGGATTACGGAAACCGATCCCCACGCCTTGAGGAAGTCCGTAATCCGCCGGAAAGCGGCGGCCTGGGTGTCGTTCCAGATGCCGAGGTCCGCCGGGCTGATCCGGCCCTCGGGGCTGACGGCGATCGCCTCGGTGAGGACGAGTCCGGTTCCACCGATGGCGCGTGCCGCGAGGTGGGCGAAGTGCCAGTCGGCCGGGACGCCCGTGTTCGGCCCGACCGGTTCGGCGCCGACGCCCGTCAGATTACGACCTTCCTCGTACAAGGGCGCCGCCGTACCCGGTCTACCCGCGCCGCCCGAGCGTGATCGCGGCGTCCGCGTCGTACTCCTGGGTCCAGCTGCGTCCGGCGCCCGACTTCCAGGTGACCCGGGCGGTGGCGCCGTCGATCCGGACGTTCTCCACCGTCATGGCCCGGTCGCCGTCCCGTACGTCCCCGCGGCGCAGCTCGCCCGCCTTCACGGTGACGGGCTGCGCCGACTGCGCGCTCTCGGCCTCGTCCGCCGCGCGGGCGAGAGCCGCCGCCAGCTCCCGGGCGCGGGCCGGGGTGCAGATCACAGCGATCTCACCCGACGGCGCCACGCCCCGGATCCGGACCCCCGCCCCGACGGAGGTCACCTCCAGGGACGCGGCGTGTCCGTCGTGGTCCTCGATCCCATGCGTCATCGTTCTGTTCTGCTTCCTACTTATTGCTCGTTGTTGAGCATTCGGATATTTCGCTCTCCGCACGAGCACAGTTGTGCTGACGTGCTGGAGTCCTGGTCCATCGGCAGTCGGGACCGTTGGCGGTCGGTACGTTCCTGCAAGAGCTGTTTCACCCGCGTGTGCGGGGTGAACAGGGTGATGTCGGGATCACCGTCCCTGTGCAGGATGTTGACCGCTCCGGCGTGGTCGGCTTGCCACACAGCCCCGCACTCGGTGCAGTGAAGCCGGTCCCCTTTGCGGACACCAAGGATGTTCGTAAAGGGGACGACTTGTGATGTGTAGGCAGCGTTGACCAGCCGCACCGCAGAACCTCTGCGGTCCGACACGGCATTGAGCGCTTCCGCGGTGACACCCTTGGTCCACGCGGCGAGGCGTCGATTCGTGTCCTTTCCGAGCTTCTTGACGCCGGCGAAAGTCCTGGTGAGGTCTTCGGCCACGATCACGGCCGCCTTGTCGGCAACCGCGTGCACGGCCTTGAAGGTGAGGTCGCGGACTCGGCACTGCCACGCGGCCGAGCGCCGGTCACGCTTGAGGGTGCCGAGGTTGTTGTCACGGATACGCCGGGCTTTAGCCAGGTCGCCACGCTGTTCGGCCTTCTCCGCGATGCTGCGAATTTTGGCCCGCCGGGCGTTCTTGACCTTCCGGTGATCGGACTCGGAGGTCAGCATGTCGCCGAGCCGGGTTCCGTGGTGCCGACCGTCGGAATCGGTGAGGACCTCGGTGTATCCTTTGTCCACGCCGATCGTGCGGGTGCCGACAGGACGTTTGGAGGACTTCATGTCCTTCGCGTCGATGGCGTAGTGCACCTCGACCCGGTTGCTGCGCAGGACAAGCCGCAGCGTGCCGGTCGGGGCAACCGTGGTGTCCAGCGGGATACGTACGAGCTGGCGGCGCTCCAGGCCGGGCACGGCGAGCCAGACGTTTCCGCCCTCGGTGAGGGTGAAAGTCTTGTACTGGTCGGCGCGGACCACGATCTGGTTGTGGGTGCGGTTGCGTCCGCGTTTCCAGTGCCGGCGCATCTGCCGGGCAAGGAATGGGTCATCGGACCAGGTGTCCCGCTTCAGCAGCTTGAACAGTCGCTTCCGCTCGGCCTCTTCCCTGGTGCGCTGGTTGATCGCACGGCGGACCTTGACCTTGGCCGCTTCCCGGTTGGCGGTGATGTCGGCGACCGCGTCCCGCACGGTCTCCTTCCACGCGTTCGCCAGGACGCCGAAGGTCTGCGCGGTGCCGTCGACGATCCACACATCACGGATCTGCCGGTCCGACCACGCGAGGCCGCCCACCGAGCCGAACTGCCGCCACACCAGCGAACGAACCACACCAAGGCGGCGAGCCTGCTCTTCTAACCGGCTGTACTTCCCGCCGTTGAGGCTCTTCGAGTAGGCGACGCGAGTGACTTTCACCGGCCACCGCCGGCCAACTCGTCCTTCAGCGTCTTCTCGTAGCGTCGCAGACCGTACACGCGACCAGAGAAGGTGTGCACGATTGCCAACAGGTCCTGCACCATCTCTTCCTGCGGCGACAGTGACTCCTGATTCGCCACCACGATGGTGCAGCCGTTCTTCGTTGCGACGTGCTCCAAGTAGTCGAACCCGAACCGGGCCAGCCGGTCCTTGTGCGCTATCACCAGCGTGCCGACCTCGCCCCGCTCGATCGCATCCATCAGGGCGAGGAACTTCTTCCGCTGGAGGTTCATCCCTCCACCGACCTCGCGAATCCACTGATCGACAGCGAGACCGCGGCCCCGGCAGAACTCCTCCATCGCCCGCACCTGCAAGGCCAGATCGTCCTTCTGGCCAGGCGAGGACACCCGGCAGTACACGACGGTCCGACGCGCTGACTCGTCGAAACCAGGCTGGAGCACCTGCCGCACGTCCGCATCGGTGAAATACCGCTGACCGGACACGCGTTGCGGCGCGATACGCCCCTCGCGCTCCCACCTGCGAACAGTAGAAGCGGAGCGACCAACACGCTGCGCGAACTCGCTGATCCGATACATGCTGATCACCGTACACAACTCTGCACATGAGTAGGCAAGAATCAGACACTAGATGTCAGCTCCCCTTGCCCGTACGCCCTTCGGCTCGGTTCGGCCGGAGGCTCCCCGGCGGGCCCAGGTAGCTGGGCTTGAGACCGCCGGTGTCGACCACCGGGTTCCGCAGCACCACCGTCGGGTCGACCATCCAGCATTTGAGCACATGGACGCCGGGACGGCCGATCCGGTGCACCGCACTGGTGACGCCGGTGCCTGGCCGGCCCTTGCCGGGGTCGATGTGCGGGAACAGGAAGGTGCGACGGGGAGATTTCGAAAGTTTCGAGGAGCTCCCCGCACAGCCGGTGGGAAGGCCGGACTTCCGTGTGGGGAGGCTCCCGGAGCGAGGACGAGGGCGGTGGGTCAGTTTCCGGCCGCGGCCGGGAACTGCGCCGCCTCCTCGATGGTGGTTTCACAGACCAGCCGGCGCCGGTGGTCGACCGTGCGTTCGGGGCCGGTGAGCCGCAGCCGCATCGTCTGCCGGATGTCGCGGACGGCACTCGATGTGGCGAGCCGCAGTTCCAGGTCGCCGGGTTCGACGATCCGCCGACCGCCGATGCCGGTGAAGGAGACCAGATCGGCATGGAACCGGAAGGTGACCTTCCGGGCTTGTCCGGCCGCGAGTTCCACCCGGGCATAGCCGATCAGCCGGGCCTGCGGGCGGGTGGTCTGGGCGACCGGGTCGTGGACGTAGAGCTGCACGACCTCGACCCCTTCGCGGTCTCCGGTGTTGCGTACGGTGACCTCGATGTCGGCGGATCCGTCGGTGCGGATCTCGGCCGGTGCGCTCCCGCCGGACTCCCAGTCGAAAGTGGTGTACGAGAGCCCGTGCCCGAAGGGGTGCAGCGGTGTCGGGTCCAGGTTGCTGACCTCGTTCGCCAGGCCCAGCGGCGGCTGGAGGTACGTCCACGGCTGACCGCCCGGGCCGTGCGGGATGCCGACGGGCAGCCGCCCGCAGGGGTTGACCCGGCCGGACAGCACACCGGCCAGCGCCGGACCGCCCTCCTCGCCGGGGAAGAACGCCTGGACGGTCGCAGCCGTCCGGCCTGCCCAGCGGCCCAGCGCGTACGGACGCCCCGTCAGCAGGACCAGGACCACCGGGGTTCCGGTGGCCAGCAGCGCGTCCAGCAGTTCGCCCTGGACGCCGGGCAGGGACAGGTCGGCGGCGTCGCACCCCTCGCCGGAGGTGCCGCGGCCGAAAAGTCCGGCCCGGTCGCCGAGCACGGCGACGCAGACGTCCGCGTCCCGGGCGAGCTCCGCGGCGGTGGCGATGTTGGAGGTGTCCGTACCGTCCACGTCGCAGCCCCGTGCCGAGGACAGCTTCGCCGCGGGGAACTCCGCGCGCAGCGACTCGAGCACGGTCGGGATGCCGATGCCCATCGGCACCTCGGGGTGCGAGACGCCGACGTGGCTGGGGAAGGAGTAGCAGCCGAGCATGGCCAGCGCGTCGTCGGCGCGCGGGCCGACGACCGCGATCCGGCCGTCGCCGCGCAGCGGCAGCGCACCGGCGGGATTGGCGAGCAGCACGCACGCCTCTTCCGCCAGCTTCCGGGCCAGGGCCCGGTTCTCCGGCGGGTCGAGGTCCACCGTCGCGCGGGCCTGTTCGGGGTCGGTGCCGTGGAGCACGGTGGGCAGCGGGGTCCAGTCCGGGTCGAGCAGTCCGAGCTCGCACTTCTGGAGCAGCACCCGGTGCAGGGCCCGGTCGACCAGTTCCTCGGCCACGGCGCCGTCCCGTACGGCGGTCACGAGCACCTCGCCGTAGCTGTGGACGGTGGGCAGTTCCACGTCGACCCCGGCGCCCAGTGCGAGGCGGGCCGCGTCGGCGCGGTCGGCGGCGACCTTGTGCAGGGTCTCCAGGAAGCCGATGCCGAAGTAGTCGGCGACGACGGTGCCGGTGAAGCCCCAGGTGTCCCGGAGGAGTCCGGTGAGCAGGGCCGGGTCGGCGGCCGCGGGCAGTCCGTCGATCTCCGCGTAGGAGTGCATCACCGAGCGGGCGCCGCCTTCGCGCAGTGCCATCTCGAAGGGCGGGAGGACGATGTCGGCCATCTCGCGCGCCCCGGCCCGGACCGGCGCGTGGTTGCGGGCGCCCGCCGAGGCGGCGTATCCGGCGAAGTGTTTGAGGGTGGCGACGATGCCGGCGGACTCCAGGCCGCGGACATAGGCGGTGCCGATGGTGGCGACGAGGTACGGGTCCTCGCCGATGGTCTCCTCGACGCGTCCCCAGCGCAGATCGCGCACCACGTCGAGGACGGGGGCGAGGCCCTGGTGGATTCCGACGGACCGCATGTCGCGGCCGATCCGGCCGGCCATCTCGGTCACCAGCTCCGGGTCCCAGGATGCGCCCCACGACAGTGGCACGGGATAGGCGGTGGCGCCCCACGCGGTGAAGCCCGCCAGGCACTCCTCGTGGGCGAGGGCGGGGATGGCGAACCGGCCGGACTCGGTGATCCGGTGCTGGGCGCGGGCCAGTGCAACCGCGCCGACGCCCGGGTCGACCGGTGCGGTGCCGAACGGCCGGGTCAGCTGGCCGAGTCCGTGGGCGGTGACGTCCTCCCAGTCGACCGGGTCCATGTCGTTCTGGTGCGGCGCGACTCCGTCGCCGTCGGCGTCGGCGCCCACCCAGACTCCGTACAGCTGGGTGGCCTTCTCCTCCAGGGTCATCCGGGGCACGAGGTCGGCCACTCGCTCCTCGGGGGTGAGCGAAGGGTCGCGCCAGGGGCCGTCGACCGCGGGATCGGGGTCGGCCCTGCGGGCGTGCGGGACGGGTTGGGTTGCCATGGCGGCAGCGGTTCCTCTCGTGAATGCGGTGGTACGGGGCGGCGTGGGAGAGCTACTTGCCGCCCACCCCCATCAGGCCGTTGATCAGCGCCCGCCGTGCCACGAGGTAGACGGCGAAGATGGGCACCACGGAGAGGACGATCGCTGCCAAGGTGGCGGGGATGTTCACTCCGAACTGGGTCATGAAGTTGAACAGGCCGAGGGTCAGGACCCGGTTCTCCTCCGACTGGGTCAGGATCAGCGGGAAGAGGAATCCGTTCCATGCCTGGATCGCCGTGTAGATCGCCACCGTGCTGATGCCCGCCCGGGACATCGGGACGGCCAGTTGCAGCAGCATCCGCACGGGTGTGGCGCCGTCGAGCGCCATCGCCTCGTACATCTCCTCGGACACATCGCGCATGGTCCCGCTGAGCACCAGCACCGCGACGGGCATCGAGAAGGCCGCGGTCGGCAGGATGATCGCGGGCAGGGTGTCGTAGAGCCCCATTCTGCCGATCAGCAGATAGAGCGGCACGATCACCGCCTGCGCCGGGATCGCCACGCCGAGCAGGAACGTCCGGAACGCGAGCGACGAGAGCCGGCCACGGGTGCGTACCGCCACGTAGGCCACCGGTACGGAAAGCACCAGCACGATGGCCACGGTGGCCACCGCGACGATCGCGGTGTTGGCCAGCATCGAGAGGAAGCCGCTGTGCAGCACGGTGTTGTAGTTGTCGAGCGTCGGGTGCGTCGGGAAGGCCAGCGGATCGCCGTTGAGTGCCTCGTCCTGGTGCATCAGCGACGAGGAGATCAGCGTGTAGACCGGCACGATCACGATGACCAGCCAGACCAGCGAGCCCAGTCCGGCCAGCGGGTTGCCGCGCGGTCTCCAGCGGCGGGTGGCGCCTGCGGGGCGATGTGGGGTGCGGCCTACGGGGCGCCTCGGCGGCGGCGCCGCGGCTCGGGTGTCGTATGACATGGCGTCACATACCTTCCCGGGTGGAGCGCATGGTCCCGAAGCCGCTGAAGCGGACGAGAATCAGCGACAGGCCGGTGGCCACGACGACCAGGGCGGTGGCGATGGCCGCGGCGTAGCCCAGGTCGTAGGTCTGGAAACCGGTCCGGTACATCAGATACGGCAGGACCGTGGTGTCCGTGCCGGGACCGCCCTTGGTCATGATCAGTACGGTGTCGAAGTAGGTCAGCGAGCCGACGATCATCAGGACCGACGAGGTCGTCACGGTGTTGCGCAGCTGCGGCAGCGTGATGTGGAAGAACTGCCGCACCATGCCCGCGCCGTCGATGGCCGCCGCCTGGTAGAGGACCTCCGGGATCTGGCGCGTTCCGCCCTGGTAGATCAGGGTGTGGAAGGGCATGAACTGCCAGCCGCCGACGAACGCCACGGTGAGCAGCGCCCCGGTGGACGAGCCCATGATGTTCGGGTCGATCCCGAACCAGGGCCCGATCTCCTTGATCACCCCGAAGTTGGGGTCCAGCAGCGCGTGGAAGAGCATCGCGATCGCGGTGGTGGAGAGCAGCAGCGGGATGAAGAAGACCGCGGAAAGGACGGTCCGGCTGCGCTGCCGGCCCGCCGCCCAGACGCCGAGCAGCAGGGCCACGGGGGTCTGGAAGGCCCAGCTGATCGTGGTGAGCAGCAGGCTCAGCCAGGCGGCCTGGCGGAACTCGGGGTCCTTGAACAGCCGCGTCCAGTTCCCCACGCCGGTCAGGCTCGGGGAGTTGAGCCCGTCCCACTGGCAGAAGGAGAGGTATACGGCGATCGCCAGCGGGACGATCGCGAAGACGGCGAAGAACAGGATGCCCGGGGCGGCCCAGCCGACCGGCGGAGGGCCGGCGTTGCCGGCGACCGCCCCCTTCCCCCGTCCGCGCGTCTTCGGGTGCGGAGTGTGGTGCGACATTTCTACTTGACGGCCTTCATCGCCGCGACGAACTGCTCGGGCGTGGACTGGCCGGCGAACAGCTTGCTGATCTCGGTGAGGAGGGGGGTGGCGTACCGGGACTCCAGCGCCTGGTCCCAGGAGAGCGTGAAGCTGGGGGCCTTCTGAACCATCTGGTACTGGTCGGCGGCGAACCGCGGGTTGGGCGAGGAGCTCAGCATCGACGAGGCGTTGGAGGTGGTGGGGATGTCACCGTTGTCCACCAGGGACTTGGCGTACTTCTCGGACGCCATCGTCTTCAGGAACGCGATGGCGGCGTCCTTGTGCTTCGTACGGGCGTTGACGGACCAGTAGTTGGTGGGGTTGCCCACCACGTTCGCCGGGTCACCGGCACCTGCGGCAACCGTCGGGAAGGCGGTCCAGCCGAGGTCCTTCTTGGCGAACTCGGGCGCCTTGCCCAGCTGCGTCGAGTACTCCCACGAGCCCATCAGGTGCATGGCGGCCTTGCCCTTGTTGAGGAGGGTGGGGGCGCCGCCGTTGCCGTAGTCGACCGAGTTGAAGTTCTTGCCGAACGCTCCCTGGTCCACGAGTTCCTTGACGGTCTGTGCCGCCTTGAGCACCGCCGGGTCGCCCCAGCCGGAGGTGTCACCGTTCTGGATCTTCCGGAAGACGTCGGGGCCGCCGATCCGGTCCAGCAGGTACTCCATCCACATCAGCTCGGGCCACTTGTCGGAGCCGCCGAGCGCGAAGGGGGTGATGCCCTTGCTCTTGAAGGTGGTGATGACCTTCTGCAGGTCCTCCCAGGTCTTGGGGGCGGCCACACCGTTCTCGGCGAAGAGGGTCTTGTTGTAGAAGAGCATCACGGGCTGCATGCCGCGCATCGGCACCCCGTAGATCTTCCCGTCGAGGCCGCCCGCCGTCATGATCGATGGCAGGAACCCGTCCTTCAGCGTGGCGTCGTTCTCGACCGTCTCGCTGAGGTCGACCAGCTGCTTGGCGTCGACGTAGGGCTTGATGGATCCGCCGCCCCAGTTGAAGAAGACGTCCGGGGCGCTGGGCGAGCCCATCGAACTGCGCAGTTTGTTCACGTAGTCGGTACCGGGGACCGACACCAGCTTGACCTTGACCTCGGAGCTCTTGTTGAACTCGTTCACGGCGGCCTGTTGGATCTTGACCGAGTCGTCGCCGTACACATAGGCGGTGATCGTTCCGCCGCCGCTGCCGGTGTTACCGCCGGAACCGCAGCCGGTCAGCAGCCCGGCCATGACCATGGCCGCACCTGCGGCGGTCCATCTCGCTGCTCGCGTCCCGTGAGTGAATATGCCCGACCGCATGACCGCACCTCTGTCGAATGTTTCGAAGAATGCCTCGAATGTTGCCGGAACCGTACGGTCGCGTTTCGGGGGCGTCAAGGGGTGTGGCGAGGTATTCGCGCAGGAGGAGTGGCCCGCCCGGTCGCGGCGGCGGGAGGCTACGATTCCCGCATGAGCCCCGCACATGTCCATCCCCAACAGGAGAAGACGCCGATCGGCGAGCCGTCGGAAGGCAACGCCACGCTGGCGGAAATCGCCCGGGCCGCCGGAGTGTCGGCTCCGACAGTTTCGAAGGTGCTGAACGGACGCGCCGACGTCGCCCCGGGTACCCGCACCAAGGTGGAGGAGTTGCTGCTGCGCCACGGCTACCGGCGCAGGCGTGGCTCCACGGCCCGGTCCCAGCTCATCGACCTCGTCTTCCACGAGCTGGACAGCTCCTGGGCCATGGAGGTCGTCCGAGGCGTCGAGAACGTCGCCCGGGAGGAGGGGCTGAGCCTGGTGCTCTCCGAGAGCGCCGGCCGTCCGACCCCCGGGCAGACCTGGGTGGACGGCGTGCTGGCCCGCCGGCCGGTCGGGGTGATCCTGGTGCTCTCGGACCTGACGGCCGCCCAGCGCGCCCAGCTGAGCAGCCGCAACATCCCGTACGCCGTGGTCGACCCGGCGGGCGACCCGGGTGACGACGTACCGTCGGTCGGGACCACCAACTGGCAGGGTGGTCTGGCCGCCACCCGCCACCTGACCGGGCTCGGACACCGCCGGATCGGCGTCATCAGCGGCCCGTCCCGCATGATGTGCAGCCGCGCCCGCGTCGACGGCTACCGGGCGGCGCTGGAGACGGCGGGACTGCCCATCGATCCGGAACTGATCCGGGAAGGCGAGTTCCGCCACGAGACAGGCTACGCGGCGGGCCTCGAACTGCTGCGGCTGCCCGATCCGCCCACCGCCCTGTTCGCGGGCGACGATCTCCAGGCCCTCGGCGTCTACGAGGCCGCCCGCGAACTGGGGCTGCGCATCCCGGAGGACCTGAGCGTCGTCGGCTTCGACGATCTGCCCCTCACCCGGTGGATCGGGCCGCCGCTCACCACGGTGCGCCAGCCGCTCATCGAGATGGCCGAGACCGCCACCCGTCTGGTCCTCGGCCTCGCCCGGGGCGAGCGGCCCGCGACCACCCGGGTCGACCTGGCCACCACGCTGGTGGTCCGCAGCAGCACCGCCGCCCCCGCCCGCTGACCCCGCCCACCCGGCCCGGCCTGCAGGTATTTCCGTTGTGGGCCGGGCCGCGGCCCGCGTACCGTCCCCGGTCATGACGACCACTCCCAGCCTGCACACCGGGCGGCTGCTCCTGGAGCCGTACACACCCGCGGACGAGGAAGGCTTCGTGGCGCTCTTCCAGGACACCCGGGTGTCCCGGTGGATCGGTGACGGGCCGCAGACCGAGGCCGAGGACCGTGCCCTGTTCAGGCGGATCTTCAGCAAGGTGTACGCCCAGGAACTCTTCGACGTATGGGCCGTGCGCCACGGCGGCCGTCTGGTCGGCCACGCGGAGATCAAGCCCTCCCCGTCCCCGGATGTGGACGGTCACGAGATCGTCTACGCCCTGGCGCCGGCCGCCTGGGGGCAGGGGTTCGGCACCGAGGTCGCGAAGGCGCTGACCTCGTACGGGTTCGGCGCCCTCGGGCTCACCGGAGTGCACGCGACGGTAGCCGCCGAGAACGCCGCCTCGCTGGCGCTGCTGGGCCGGATCGGCTTCCGGCACGTCCGGGACGCGGTGGAGGACGACGGCAGCACGACCCGGATCCTGAGCCGCTCCGCCGGTGGTGACGGCGCCGGAGCCGGTCAGCCGCGGTAGACGTCCAGGCGCCCGCACATGCCGAACCTCCCGTGTGCGGAGGGCTGTTCGGCATGTACGCGGGCATCGGCGAGGTATCCGCCGTCACCACGGGCCAGGGCGTCGAGCTGACCACCGGTCACCTCGGACGCGGCAGCGGCCCCGTTCCGCCAGCGCTCCCGCCAGTCCCCGGCCCTCGGGCGTACGAGTGCGGCGGCGGCCCGGTGGAAGGCGGCGAGCGGTCCGGGGTCGCCCGCCTCGGTGGCTCGGCGCAGCGCGAGGAAACCTTCGACGGCGAGGTCCCGGCGGGCGCGGGCGGCCCGTTCCTGTTCCGCTTCGCAACCGTCGGCGGGAAGGGCGACCGCCGCCCGGTAGGTCACGGGGTCCGCCAGGTGGCGGGGCGGCAGAGTGAGGACGGCGTCACCGGCCTCGGGCAGTCCGCTGTTCTCCATGAGGACGACGATGCGCAGCCCGTCCTCGTTGACGAGACGGTGGATCGTGCCCGGCGTGAACCAGACCAGCGCCCCGGGGGTCAGTGGCGTCTGCCGGAACCCGGACGTGGTGAGGGTCTGCACCGAGCCCGAACCCCCGACCACCACATACCCCTCGGAGCAGGTGAGGTGGAGATGGGGTGTCCCGCCGCGCAGGCCGTCCTCTGCGGGCCAGTCGTAGACCCGCAGGTGGGACACGGCGACGGCGCCGGGCAGCCCTTCGAAGGTCGGCACAGCTGCTCCCGGGTCGCTCCGCGAAAGCGCTCGGCAAGCGCTTTCCACATGTGCTGCACCGTACCGTCGCCGACCGTGGAAGCAACAGGGTCCGGGTGTCCGGGGCCGCCCTGCGGGCCTCTGTCAGTGGTGGGGTGCAGACTGGCGCGTATCCGGCACACAGGCGTTTCGGGAGGTTCGGCCATGACCGACGTACTGCTCACCGTGGGCACCCGCAAGGGACTCTTCATCGGCCGCAGGCGCGGCGGCACGTGGGAGTTCGACGACCCGCATTTCAATGCCCAGGCGATCTATTCGATCGCCATCGACACCCGCAGGGAGGTTCCCCGCCTGCTGGTCGGCGGGGACAGCGCCCACTGGGGCCCGTCGGTCTTCCACTCCGACGACCTGGGCGCCACGTGGGTCGAACCGAGGCAACCGGCCGTGAAGTTCCCGGAGTTCACCGGGGCGTCGCTGGAGCGGGTCTGGCAGCTGCACCCGGCGGGCCCCGAGGCGCCCGATGTCGTGTACGCGGGGACGGAGCCGGCGGCGCTGTTCCGTTCCGAGGACGGCGGGGAGTCCTTCGAGCTGGTCCGCCCGTTGTGGGAGCATCCGACGCGTTCGAAGTGGGTGCCGGGCGGCGGCGGAGAGGGACTGCACACCATCCTCACGGACCCGAGGGATGCCCGGGAGGTGACGGTCGCGGTCTCCACGGCCGGGGTGTTCCGCACCAAGGACGGCGGTGCCAGCTGGGCCCCGGCGAACAAGGGCGTGTCGGCGGTGTTCCTCCCCGACCCGAACCCGGAGTTCGGCCAGTGCGTCCACAAGGTGGCCAGGGACGCGGTCGATCTCGACCGGCTCTATCTCCAGAACCACTGGGGAGTCTTCCGGAGCGACGACTCCGGGGACAACTGGACGGACATCGGCCGGGACCTCCCCTCCGATTTCGGTTTCGCCGTAGCAGCGCATCCGCACCGCGCGGACACGGCGTACATCTTCCCGATCAACGCCGACGCCGACCGCGTCCCGGCCGGACACCGCTGCCGGGTGTTCCGCACCGAGGACGCGGGCCGTACCTGGGTGCCGCTCTCGGCAGGCCTGCCCGAAAAAACGCATTACGGCACGGTGCTGCGCGACGCGCTCCGTACGGACGACGCCGACCCGGCGGGCATCTACTTCGGCAATCGCAACGGCGAGGTGTACGCGAGCGCGGACGACGGCGACAGCTGGCAGCAGCTCGCCGCGCATCTGCCGGACGTCCTCTGTGTCCGCGCGGCGGTCATCGGTTCGTGACCACCGGCGGTTGATCCACGTGGCAGGCCCGGCCGGGCAGTCGGCGGCGGGCCGGCCGCCGCCGCCGTTGCAGCAGCACGGGTGTGGCTGCTACGGCAACTGCCAGTCCACCGGCTGGGCGCCCTGGCGGAGCAGGAGTTCATTGGTACGGCTGAAGGGGCGCGAACCGAAGAAACCGCGGTCCGCCGACATGGGCGAGGGGTGCGCGGACTCGATCGCCGGGAAGTCGTCGAGGAAGGGACGCAGATTACGGGCGTCGCGCCCCCACAGCACGGACACCAGGGGCTTGCCGCGCGCGGCCAGCGCCCGGATGGCCTGCTCGGTCACTTCCTCCCAGCCCTTGCCGCGGTGCGCGCCCGGTTTGCGGGGTGCCGTCGTGAGCGCCTTGTTCAGCAGCAGCACACCCTGGCGCGTCCACGGTGTCAGATCGCCGTTGGACGGCCGCGAAAGCCCCAGGTCCGTGTGCAGTTCGCGGAAGATGTTCTCCAGGCTGCCGGGCAGCTGACGCACATCGGGGGCCACCGAGAAGCTCAGGCCCACCGCCATCCCGGGTGTCGGGTACGGGTCCTGACCGACGATCAGGACGCGTACGTCGTCGAAGGGTTGCTGGAACGCGCGCAGGACGTTCGCCCCGGCGGGAAGGTAGGTGCGGCCGGCCGCGACCTCCGCACGCAGGAAATCGCCCATCGCGGCGATGCGTCCGGCCACCGGGGCAAGCGCCTCGGCCCAGCCGGACTCGACTACTTCGTTCAACGGTCGTGGTGCCACAAAACCTCACTCTACCGGCGTACACGCCCCGCCTCCGACGGGCGGTCCCGCAGGTCATCCATACCCTCGGTTAGGCTGCCGCCGTCATTCCTCTTCTCCCTGGAGCCGGTTCATGAGCTCACGCAGGCATTCGCCGGAATGCAGCGATGCCGGTGTGCGTCCGGGTGCGGAGGCGGGTGCGTCGGGGCCGTTCGTGCTCGCCGTGGACTCGGGCGGTTCCGGTCTGCGGGTGGCGCTGGGCGCCCTCGACAGGTCCGCTGCGGTGGGTACGACCGTCTGCGCCGAGCCGGTACGCACCGGACCCGCGGGCATCGACGCGGGCCATCTGCTGGAACAACTGCTGCCCGCCGCCCGCCTGCTGCTGCATCGGCACGGCAGCAATAGTGGCAGCGGTGAAGGCTCCACGATCACCGCCGTGGCGATCGGCGCCGCCGGTATGGCGACGCTCGGCGGGCAGTTGCGCGCCGAGCTGCCCTCGGCCCTGGAGCAGGCGCTCGGCGTGCGCCGGCTGGCTCTCGCCGCCGATGCCGTGACCGCGTACGCGGGTGCGGTCGGGCAGCTTCCGGGGGCGGTCGTCGCGGGCGGCACGGGCATGATCGCGCTGGGTACGGATCTGACGAGCTGGCGCCGGGCCGATGGCTGGGGGCATCTGCTGGGTGACAGCGGTGGCGGCGCCTGGATCGGGCGGGCCGGTCTCGATGCGGCCATGCGCGCCCATGACGGGCGGCGCGGTGGGTCCGCCCCGCTGCTGGCCCGGCTGGAGGCCGTGTTCGGGCCGGCGCCGGAGCTGCCGGGGCTGCTCTATCCGCGTACCGACCGGGCTGCCGTACTGGCCTCGTTCGCGCCCGAAGTGGCCGCGTGTGCCGGACACGATCCGGTCGCCGCAGGCATTCTGCGCGAAGCCGCCGGACATATCGCAGCGGCGGCCGCGGCGGTGTGCCCCAAGACCGGGGCCGACGACGAACCATGCGAAGTGGCCCTGACGGGCGGCCTGTTCCGGATGGGCGATCCGCTGCTCGTACCGCTGCGCGAGGAACTGTCCCGGCAGGTCCCGCGGGCACGGCCGGTCCCCGGTTCGGGTGATCCCCTGGCCGGGGCGCTGTCCATCGCCCAGGCGTTGGCCACCGGCGATCTGCGGCTGCCCCGCCACCCGACGCTGCTTCACGTACCCGGTGAAGGGCCCGGGAAGGAGCCGGGACAGGCGCCCGGATAGGTACCGACAGAGCAGGAAAGTCGACCGGTAAGCCCCTCATCGGATAAAAGCGGACAGATGACGCCCGACCGCCCCCTCCCCGAACGGAGGGGTACCCAAAACCAGTAGCATGCGGCGCCATGAGCACCCCCACTGGGCCCGCTTCCGGCCTGCCTGTACGAATGCCGCGACCTCGCCAGTCCGGACGGCACCGCCGCCCGGAGCCCGTGGTCGCACCCGAGGGCGCTGCCGCGCTCGTTCTCGCCGTTCCCGGTACCCCCTCTTCGGCCACGCGGAGTCTGGCCGAAGAGGTGATCAGCATCGCCCGTTCCGAGCTGCCCGGCCTCAATGCCCGGGTCGGCTACCTCGACGGCGACGATGCCGAGTACCCGACGCTGTCGTCCGTACTCACCCACAGCGCCGCCGAGCGCGTCGCGCGCTACGAGCAGGCGCTGGCCGTCGGCCGCGAGGTCACCGAGCCCGAGGGGCCGTCCGCCGTCGTGGTGCCGCTGCTCGCGGGGCCGGACAGCGCTCTGATCCGGCGCATACGGCAGGCCGTGATGGACAGCGGTACGCAGGTCGAGCTGACCGATGTGCTCGGCCCGCACCCGCTGCTCGCCGAGGCACTGCACGTACGGCTCTCCGAGGCCGGTCTCGCCCGCGCCGACCGTGCCAGGCTCTTCACCGTGGCGACGGCCGCGGATGGCATCGTGCTGGCCACCGTGGGTGGCGAGGAGGCCGTGCAGGCCGCCGGGATCACCGGCATGCTGCTCGCCGCCCGGCTCGCCGTACCGGTGATGGCCGCCGCACTCGACGTGGAGGGTTCCGTCGCGTCGATCGCCGAGCAGTTGACGGGTTCCGGCTCGGCGCAGCTCGCGCTCGCTCCGTACCTCGTCGGCCCCGAGGTGCCCGAGGGCCTGCTGGACGCCGCCTCGAAGGAGGTGGGTTGCGCGACGGCCGAGCCGCTCGGCGCGTATCCGGCGATCGGCAAGCTCGTGCTGTCGATGTACACGACGGCGCTCGGCATCGCGCCGGCCACGCCGCAGGGTGCGCAGGCGCACTGACCCGGTGCCGGTGTGCCCGGGGCCCTTCGTCCCGATCGTGCCGGGCTTGCGGGCCCTGGTGGCGCGTGTGCCCTCGATCGCCGGACGGGCTTGAATCTCCTGACCCGTCCGGCGATCGCGCAGTGCGTGGCGCGGTGGTCTCGTGATCTCAGGCGAAGATCACGCAGGACGCGGCCGGGGCCTCCAGCGCGCCCGCGTGGTGCGGAACGCCGGTCGCCGGGTCGACGGCGAACCAGCTGACGTTCCCGGACCGCTCGTTGGCCGCGTACAGCCATCGGCCGGTGGGGTCGAGCGCGAGGTCGCGCGGCCAGTGCCCGCCGCAGCCCACGGTCGTGACCAGGGTCGCTTGCTCGCCCGTCGCGTCGAGCGCGAGGACGGAGATGCTGTCGTGCCCCCGGTTGGCGGTCCAGAGGAACCGTCCGTCGTGCGAGACGACCACCTCCGACGGGTACGTCACCGGGGCCGTACCGCCGGTCGGCTCCTCGGGCAGCACGGAGGTCTCACCGACCGGTTCGAGGACTCCCGTGGTGGCGTCCCACCTGCACGCGGTGACGGTCGGTTCGAGTTCGCTCAGGACGTAGGCATGGCCGCCCGCGGGGTGGAACGCCAGATGGCGTGGGCCGGTGCCCGGCCGCAGGGCCGTCTCGCCGTGCGTCCGCAGCACCCCATTGGCCGGGTCGAGTGCGCAGATCCGTACGGAGTCGGTGCCGAGGTCCACGCTGAGCACCCAGTTCCCGGAGGGGTCCGGCAGCACCTGGTGGGCGTGCGGGGCCTGCTGGCGGCCGGGGTTCGGACCACTGCCCTCGTGCCGGAGCACGCTGGTGGCATCGCCCAGGGAGCCGTCGGCCCGCACGGACAGGACGCTGACGCTGCCGGAGCCGTAGTTGGCGGTGAGCAGATGCCCGCCCGCGAGCGCGAGGTGGGTCGGACCGCTGCCTTCGACCGGTCGGATCTCGCCGATCGGCTGCGGCACATCGCCGGTGATGTCGAGTGCGGCGGCCGCGCCGTGTTCGGTCTCACTGACCGTGTAGAGCACCCTGCCGCCCGGCCCCGGTCCGTGCCCCAGGACGAGATACGAGGGATCGGGGACGGTGTCCGTCGCGCCGAGGACCGTCAGCGCCCCGGTCTCCCGGTCCACCGCGGCGACGGTGATTCCCCGCCCGCCCGCCGACGTGAACGACCCGATGAATGCCCGCCCCGCGCCGTTTGCGCTGCCCACCGCACTGCTTGTCATCGCACTGCCCCTCTTCGCCGAGTGACCACGGCCGTTCTCGCCGTCGTGATCTTCCGGGGGCGACGGTAGCAGTCGGCCCTTCAAGGTCTAGACCATGGTCTCGACCGCCGACGGGGTCCTCGGGGCGGCCTCACGCACTGATCAGCGGGGCGCGCGGATCGCTGCGCAGCGGGGTGGCGAGTTCGGCGAGGGCCCGCTCCAGGCCGTGCAGATGGGCGAGCGCGGGTTCCGCGACGGCCCGGTGTTCCGGGACGCCCGGCGAGCTCGCCCGGTGCGGCAGGTCCGGGGCCGTCAGTGCCTCCACGGCGGCCTCGACGCGCCAGCAGGCGGCGGCGAGGCGGGCGTCGTGGGATGCTTCCGGGTCCGCGGCGACGGAGGCCAGTCCGCGCACCTCCCGGGCGCAGGTGTCCAGCAGGGCGAGTACCTGCCGGGCGCGGGCCTTGCGGGCGCGCAGCGGACTCAGCGGGTGCACCAGCGGGGCCAGGGACAGCCGTACCCGTCCGAGGAGCGCCTCCAACTCGGCGATCCGGGGCGCGGGATCGGCGGTCGGCGAGCCCGAGAGCCGCGCCGCGGCCTCGGCTGTACAGGTGTGTACGCAGCGCAGGGCCCGCTGGATCCACGCGTCGGTCGTGGCGTGCGTGGTGACCGGCAGCACGAGGAGCACCGCGAGCATCGCGCCGAGCGCTCCGGCCGCGGTCTCGGTGAGCCGCAGCACGAGCAGGGCCGGGTCCAGCACGCCGAGGAGTCCGTAGAGCGCCCCTGCCATCACCGTCACCGAGAACACCATCCAGGTGTAGGAGACCGAGGCGGTGTAGAAGATCCCGAAGACGCCGACCGCGACGAGGACCGCACTGGGCACAGCCGCACCGTGCAGCGGAACGACGACGGCCAGGCCGATGGGGATGCCGATCAGTGTTCCCAGGATCCTGCGGAAGCCGCGTACCAGCGTCTCGCCGCGCGAGGCGGTGTTCACGAAGACCCACCAGGTGGCACCCACGGCCCAGTACCAGCGCTGCTCGGACAGGAGCAGTCCCGCCACGAGTGCCAGGGCTCCCCCGGTGGTCGCCTGAATCGCCTGGCGTGTGGTCGCGCGCGCCAGCCCCTTACCGGTCACCGGGGCGGGTACGGGGGCGGCGGCGGGCAGCCGTCGCTCGTAGCACCACAGCCCGAAACGGACCGTCGACGAGGCGAGCAGGGAGAGGGCGACCGCGGAGTACAGCTCGGGCAACTGGCCGGGCAGCGTGTGGAGGAACTGCGTGGTGAAGAAGGCCATGAACGCGAAGACGCCCAGCGAGTGGCCGCGCGGCCCCCATCGCCTGGCGTACACGCCCAGGCCCATGACCGCGAGGAACGCCGTGTCCCGCGCCAAGGGGTGGTCGTGCAGCGCGGCGGCGAGAGCGAGCACGGGGAAACCGGCGGCCGGCAGCAGGGCGGTGGTGATCGCCTGGGCGCGCACCGTGGTGTCCAGCACCGTGAACAGGGCCAGCAGCGCGGCGAGACCGCCGGTGATCGCCGCGACGAGCGAGTGACCGGCCAGGCCGCACAGCGCGACGGCCGAGCCGATGCCGAGGACGGCCCGGACACCGCTGCGCAGCCGCAGCCGGCCCGGGTCCGGGGAAACGAACATCCTCTTCAGCACCGCATGCTCCCGCTTCTGCACACCGGTCCTGCGCACCGGCATGAAAAAGGCGCCGCGGGGATCCGCAGCGCCATCGACGGGTCCATCACAACATCTCTGCGACCTGTGGCTCAACCCGACAGGAGATCAATGGGCCATTGGCACAGATTTCAGGCGATTGCCTGCGCCACGGATAGGCCAACGGACCGGAACGGGACCGAACCCCGCCCGTAACACCCCGGCATGTACGCATGTGGCCGTCGCGTGGCCGCGCGACTCGATGCCTCCTCGGCCGGGCGGGTGGCCATCAGTACGGGGCAGGGGGCTGCGCGGGCAGTATCGCGGTCACTTCGTAGCCACCGTCGGGGGTGGCTCCCGCGGCGAGTTCGCCGCCCAGCATCGCGGTGCGCTCGCGCATGCCGAGCAGGCCGTGGCCCGCGCCCGCCGAGGGCGGGGCGGCCCGGTCCGGCGAGGTGTTGGTGACCCGGACCGTGACGCCCGACGCGTGGTGGTCGATCCCCACCCGCGCGTGCGCGCCCGGGGCATGACGCAGGGCGTTGCTGAGGGCCTCCTGCACGATGCGGAACGCCGAAAGCTCGACGCCCGGTGACAGGGGGCGAGGCTCTCCGGTGGTCTCGGTGGTGACGGTGAGCCCGGCGCCGCGCGCATTGGCGATCAGTTCGTCCAGCCGGTCGAGGGTGGGCTGGGGTGCGTGCCGGGCGGCCTGCGGCGTGGGGTCCTCGGAACGCAGCACTCCGAGGACCCGGCGCAGTTCGGTGAGCGCGTCGACCGCGTTCCTGCGAATGCCCTCGACGTTCTCCTTCAGCTCGTCGGACGGGTTCTCGACCAGGTGTGGGACGACCTGGGCCTGGATGGAGATGACCGACATGTGGTGGGCGACCACATCATGCAGTTCGCGGGCGATCCGGCTGCGTTCCTCCAGAAGGGTGCGCCGCGCGCGCTCCTCCGCGGTGAGTTCCTCCTGCACGACCAACTGCGTACGGGCCACTCCGAGACCGCGGAGCGCGGCCCCGACCACCACCGAGGTGATGAGGACCCCGACGGCGAGACGGACGTCGCCGTGGTCGGGCCAGCGTCTGCTCGCTCCGCAGGCGAGTCCGACCAGCAGGGTGATCGTCAGGGTCTCGACCGCGATCCGGGGCCGGACCCGTAGGGCGAGCAGGAACAGCACCGCGGTCTGCAGCGCGATCCCGGCCGCGTCCCACGGGTACGTCACACCGCCGGGCACGGGGACTGTGGCGAACGGACCGGGGGCGGAGGCCGCGGCGAACGGGGTCACCACGATCATGACGAGCAAGAAGGCCCACCACGCCTGGACCGGGCGGAACAGCGCGGCGACGACCGCCGCCGACTGGATCCCGGCGAACAGGACGCCGAGCTGTATGCCCGTCCCGTAGCGGAAGGCGAACTGGTTGGTTTGGGCGATGAGCATGCCCACCGCGACCATCCCCAGCGGCACCGCGATCGCCGGCCGCCAGTCCAGCCAACGCGGCTGCCCCGGCTGCCCGTTCGGGTCGGCCGACCACGTCAGGAGATCCGTGCGCAGGGTACGGGGCACCGCCCGCAGCACCTGCGCCGACCGCTTGACCACGTCTCCCCGTTTCATGAGCCGCACCTTAGACCGGCCCTCGGTTGCCTGTCGGCCTCAGACATGCCGCGCCGCCTTTGCCCGTGCGGGACGGCGCTCGCGGACGACCAGGCTGTTCCTCCGCGGCCGGCCCCGCTCGTGACCGCGGAACGCCGCGCAGCAGATCAACAGCGCCCCGGCGAACGCGGGCAGCCAGGCAAGCCGGGCGAGTACCCAGCCGGGATCGTCGGGGACGGTGTGCAGACCTTGCAGGGGCCCGCCCATCAGGAGGCCGGTGGCGGTGACCGCGATCATCGCGGTCTGGTGCCACAGGAAGACCGTCATCGCGGAGAGGTTCACCGTCGCCACCGCCGCCCAGAGGGCCGGGCGCCGCAGCGCCCGGCGCAGCGGGCCGAGCAGCAGCAGCGCCGCTCCGCACTGGGCGAGGCCGAAGGTGACCACGGCGAGCGTCGGCGGGTCGAGGTTGGAGATCTTCACGCCGGGGACTCCGACCATCGCCGCGGGGTAGCCGGCCAGGAGGACGAGTCCGGCGGTGGCGGCGGTTCCGCCGATCAGCAGCACCCAGCCGGTCCTGCGGCCGCACAGGTCGCCCCGGGCCCAGGCCGCGCCCAGGCAGTACGGAACCAGCCAGCCGGCCAGCACGTTGACGGAGGTGAACCCGCCGGGGGCGTCCAGGCCGAACCGGTAGAGGTCGGTGATCAGCACGACGGCGAACGGCCACAGCGGATGCAGTCTCGCCACGAGCGGGGTCGCCGCGGTCAGCACCGCGAAGACCGCCAGGAACCAGAGCGGGGACCACACGAGCTTGCACAGCGCGCGCACGGTGTCCTGGTCCGCTCCCGAGGCGAGCATCATGCCCGCCGCCGCGGTCCATACGAGCAGCACGACGACCACCGGCCGCAGCAGCCGGGCCATCCGCGTGCGGAGCCACCGGCCGTAGCTCTCGCCCCGGGCGCGGGCGCAGGCGTAGCTCTTCGCACCGACCTGTCCACCGACCAGGAAGAAGACGGCGAGGGTCTGGAACGCCCAGGAAACCGGGGTGAATCGGGGCATGTAGTGCAACGGGCTCGAACCGCGCATGGTGCCGCTGTCGACGACCAGCGCGGTCACCATCCAGTGGCCGAGAACGACGCCGAGGATGGCGAGGGCACGCAGCGCGTCGACGGCACGGTCGCGGTCGGCGGGAGTGGCGGATTCGATCCGCCGGACGAAGTCACGCATGACGCTCTCCCAAGGGCTCTGCGGGCACGGCCGTTGCGGCCACGATCCGGACCATGGCGAGGGCTCCTTCCGTACCGGACGGCTTGCGGTGATTCGGCTACCGAAGCTATGGACGGGGCCCCGTAGTCCGCGTCACGCCGGAGTGTGAACCTTTTTCGTAGGTCTGGAGGACTACGGGTATGAGACGGGTATGGGACGGGAGCCGGGCTGCGCCGGATCGGTGCGAACGGGCGGCCGACGGGCCGTTGGTACAGTCGCAGCCCGGATCGGCCTAACAGGAAGTGACCAACGGACCATGGCGGTGGACGCCCTCGACACCCGCATCCTGCGGTTGCTCATCGAGCAACCGCGTACCAGCGTCCGTGAGTACGCGCGCATCCTCTCCGTCGCCCGGGGCACCCTCCAGGCCCGGATCGACCGGCTGGAGCGGGACGGTGTGATCACCGGCACGGGACCGGTCCTGTCCCCCGCCGCGCTGGGTCACCCGGTGCTGGCCTTCGTTCATCTGGCGGTCACCCAGGGGCATCTGGACGAGGTCGGTGAGGCGCTCGCCGCGGTGCCGGAGATCGTCGAGGCCTTCTCGACCACGGGCGGCGGCGATCTGCTGGCCCGGGTGGTGGCCCGCGACAACGGACATCTGGAGGATGTGATCCAGCGGCTGATCCGGCTGCCCGGCGTGGTCAGGACGCGTACCGAGGTGGCGCTGCGCGAGCGGGTGCCGCACCGGCTGCTGCCGCTGGTCGAATCGGTGGGCCGCTCGGCCCCCGGGGGCCCGAAGTGATCACCGCGCCGGTTTGCCGGATACCCTGAACTCACCATACATTCCGCACTCTTCGTCTCTTTTCAACCGCAACGGCACGCTGGTTCCCAGCGAAAGTCCCTCGCTGCCAAGGATCTTGTACGGGGCGGAAGGGCCCTGTGGAGCACCTGAGAGCAGCGGGATGGCCACGCGGCGTGCCATCGAGGTCCGGCGGCCCGATATCCTGATCACGCCGCGCGTCCCCTACCCGCCCCGACCCCCGTCGGGGCGCAGCCGTGGCAGTCGAACGGCCCACAATTCGAGATTGGTGCACAGGTGCTGGTAGCTGGTCGGTACCGCTTGACGTCCCCCATCGGCCGCGGCGGCATGGGTGAGGTGTGGCGAGCCTCCGACGAAGTGCTCGGCCGGGCGGTGGCCGTGAAGCTGCTGCTGGGCGACCACGCGGACGAGTCGTCGACGGCCCGGTTCCGCCTGGAGGCGCAGACGGCGGCCCGCCTGAGCCACCCTCACCTGGTGGCCGTGTTCGACTTCGGTTCCTGGGAGAACCGTTTCTTCCTCGTGATGGAGCTCGTCGAAGGCAGAAGCCTGGGCGATCTGCTCGCAGCCGAGGAGCGGCTCGGCGCCGAGCAGGTCGCCCGGATCGCCGGTCAGGCCGCCGCGGGGCTCGCCGCCGCCCATCGGCAGGGCGTCGTGCACCGCGACATCAAGCCCGGGAACCTGATGCTGGACGCCGAAGGTTCCGTCAAGATCGGCGACTTCGGCATCGCCCAGTTCGTCGACGACCCCTCCGCCGCGCTGACCACCACGGGACAGATCGTCGGCACCAGTCTCTATCTCGCCCCGGAACGCGCCCTGGGCCGCACGGCCGGTGCGGCGTCCGACATGTACTCCCTCGGCTGTGTCATCTATCAACTCCTGCTGGGCGAGCCGCCGTTCCGCTCCGATACGGCCACAGCCACGCTCTATCAGCATGTCGATACCGCGCCCGTGCCGCTCGGGCAGCGCGGCGTCGACCTGTCCCCGGCCTTCGACTCCTACCTGCTGGGGCTGCTGGCGAAGCAGCCCGAGGACCGGCCCACCGCCCAGCAGGTCGCCGACTGGTTCCAGAGCGACGCGTGGCGGGGGCAGCCGGAACCCCTGCCGATGTACGCCCCCGCCCCTCCTCCGATGGCGCCCGGTGTTCCCCGTCCCCCGGCGTCCGCCGCCGCGTTCGGCGCGGCCCCGACGCCCGCCGCCGCGCAGCAGGCCGAGGGCTCGACGACGTACCGCATGCCGCAGGCCGGTGGGCACAGACGGCGTGCGGCGGAGCGGGCCGCGCCCACGCCCCGGCGCACCAGTGCCCGCGAGGCCATCAGACGTCGGCCCAGAGTGGCGAGCGCCATCGCCGGTACGGTCGCCTTCCTCGCGGCCGTGTACCTGGGGATGAGCCTGTTCTCGCCGGATTCCAGCTCGGCCGACACGCCGGACAGCGGCTCCACCGCGACCACCGGCCCCGAGGCACCGGCGCCCGGCCAGCCGGCGCAGGACAACGGGAACGACGAGGGCAACGGGGGCAGTCGGGACGACGGGGGCGACGAACAGGACTGAGTTCCGCTCCGCCGCCGCCAGGCCCGGGCGGCCTCCGACCTGAAGCGGCCCCTCCGCGATCCGGGATCGTTGTGCGATCCCACCACCGCGGCTTGACCAGATTTGCCAAGTCCCCTGGCAGCCTGCGCAGTCCGTTGACAAGGCCATGACGGCATGTGATGTTCGGTCGCTCGATCACGCTCCCGCACCCTGCCGTGGTTCGCCACATGCTGCGGGCCGGTTCATGCAACGACCTTGGCCGGTCGGCCGGTTGGACGCGCCGAAACCGCATGAAGGGGCGGCCCACCGGGCATATGACGGATAACCGTCAGGGGGTGGTGGCAATGGGCCGCATCAGGATCGTCCGACGCCCGCAGCGGCCGTCGCAGCCGCCGCCCCTCGATCTGCGGACCCCGTCCGGCCGCCCGCTGCCGTACTGAGCACGCCCCGCGACCCAGCGGCACCGTGCTCTCCCCACCTGCGGCCCGGGAAGTTACCGCACGCCTGGTTGATGTTGCATCAGTGCGGTGCCGAGACGTCCGGACCCGATGCCGGACATCCGGGCCGGGTTCCGCACCAGCCCTCCTTGATCGATGATGATGCACAGGGCTGCCGTCCTCGGAACGGCACCGCCCGTCCCAGGAACAGGAAGGGGTTCCCCATGCGGGAAACGACGCCGGACCGGTCTCCGTCGGACGATCCGACCGCCCCCGGCTCGGACGAGGATGCCCAGGTGATCGTGGTGGGGGCGGGGCCGGCGGGTTCGACCGCGGCCTTCCACCTCGCCAGGGCGGGCATCGACGTCCTGCTCCTGGAGAAGTCCCGCTTTCCCCGCGAGAAGGTGTGCGGGGACGGCCTGACTCCACGGGCCGTGCATCAGCTCATCCGGATGGGCGTCGACATCAAGGCTCCGGGATGGACACGTTCGCGCGGGATGCGCTGGGTGGCCGGGAACCATCAGGTGCACATCGACTGGCCCGCGCTCGGGCGATACCCGGACTTCGGCCTCTCACGCAGCCGGCACGACTTCGACGACATCCTGGCCCGGCACGCCGTCGCCGCCGGAGCCCGGCTGCGCAGCGGCGTGAAGGTGACCCATCCGCTGACCGACCGCGCCGGTCGCATCACCGGCGTCGACGCCACGACCGAAGCGAAGGAGCCGCTCACCTTCCGCGCACCGATCGTCATCGCCGCCGACGGCGCCTCCGCCCGCCTCGCCCTCGCCATGGGCCTGCAGCGGGACCGCAAGAGGCAGATCGCGACGGCCGCCCGCCGCTACTACCGCAGCCCGGAACGCTCCCGGGAGGAGTACCTGGAGCTGTGGGCCGACCTCCGCTTCCCGGGCAGCGATCACTTCCTGCCCGGATACGGGTGGATCTTCCCCATGGGCGACGGCCGCGTCAACGTCGGTCTCGGTGCGCTGCCGCACCGACGGCACGGAAAGGCGGACCTGCGCGCCACGTTGGACGAGTGGCTGGCCCGTACCCCGCACGCATGGGGACTGCGCGAGGAGAACGCCGAGGGCCCCGTCCGGAGTGCGGCCCTTCCGCTGGGCTTCAACCGTCACCCCCTCTACACCCGGGGGCTCCTCCTCGTCGGCGACTCCGGAGGCATGATCAGCCCCTGGAACGGCGAGGGCATCGGCCAGGCCATGGAGGCCGGTGAAGTCGCGGCCGAGACCGCCACACTCGCCCTCGCGCTCCCCCGCGGCCCCGGGCGGGAGCGGGCGCTGCACGGCTACCCCGTCGAGATGAACCGCCGCTGGGGGCGGTACTACCGGCTGGGGAACACGGCCGCGGACCTCGTCTTCAGCCGGTCCGGCTTCCAGCCGGTCCTCAACCGTTACGTCATGGGATCGCCGTTCCTGCTCGACACCCTGGCCCGGCTGCTCACCAACCTCACGGACAAGCCCTCGCACGACCTGATCGACCATCTGCTCAACGGGGTCGTGCGCCTCGTCCCGGAACCGAACGTGCGACGCAGGCGCCGGCGGGCCTGACGGGCCCACGCGGGTTGCCGGGTGGCTACGACCGGCGGCGGGGCTTCCCACGCTTGCCGCCACCCTTGGCGGCACCGCCGGAACCGCTCCGCGGGCTCTTCCCGGACGCTTTGCCGACTGCCTTCCCCGCTGTCTTCCCGACGGCCTTCCCGGTGCCGGGCTTGCGCTGTGCGGTGCCCGTACCGGAACGTGCGGCCTTCGATTCCTTCGGTTGTGCCGGGGACTTGGGGCGACCCCGTGAACTGTTGACGGTCCGGCCCCGGACGATCCCGATGAAGTCCTCGACCAGGTCGGTGGTCTCGTCCTCCAGCCACGACAGCGCGACGCGCGACTCGGGGGCGTCCGACACCGGCCGGTACGTGAGGTCCTTGCGGTGGTGCAGGCGGGCGAGCGACTGCGGGACGACGAGAAGGCCCACCCCCGCCCCCACCAGCTCGATGGCGTCCGCCGTCGTGGCGGGCCGCTCGATCGCGGGCCGTCCCGGCCGGTGCTCCCAGTCGAGGGTGTCGTCGAGCGGGTGCAGCACGATGTCATCGGCGAGATCCTCGGCACGGACCTCGTCGACCGCCGCGACGGCATGGTCCTTCGGGACCACCACGACCGTCGTCTCGGTGTAGAGGGGGATCGCGCTGAGTCCCGTTCGGTCGATCGGCAGCCGTACGAGACCCGCGTCGGCGCCACCGCCCCGCAGCACGTCGGACGCCTCGGCGGCCGACACCCCGATGAGGGTCAGGGGGACGCCGGGCAGCCGCTCGTTCCAGATCCGCACCCACTTGGTGGGTGTCACCCCCGGGACATAGGCGAGCCGGAACGAAGGGGTTTCATCCGAGCTTGTCACTCCGCCAGGTTACCGGCCCTGGTCAGAGGTAGCGCACATGCTCGATACCCTTGGCACCATGACGTCGCACAAGACCGCCCAGACAATGAAGCCCGCGACCGCGGCAAAGAAGCTGGGTGTGTACCTAGAGGCCACCCCCGCCGAGTTCCAGGAGGGTGTCGTCTCGCGCACCGAGCTGGACGCACTGCAGTCCGATCCGCCCGAGTGGCTGCGGGAACTGCGACACAACGGACCGCACCCCCGGCCGGTGGTCGCGGCGAAGCTGGGCGTCTCCATCTCGGGTCTCGCCCGTGGCGGAATCACGGAGGCCCTCACCACGGAGCAGATCGAAGCGCTGAAGACGGACAACCCCGACTGGCTGCAGCAGGAGCGCACTACCCAGGCCGAGGTCCGGAAGGAAGCGGTGCGGATCAAGGAAAAGAAGGAGAAGGAGAAGGAGGAGAAGTAAGGGGGAGGACGCAGCCCGCGGCGATCAAGCCCGCGGATCGCGCTCCTGACTTCCGGCTTCCTGCCCCCGGCACCTCCGTCCCCGGCGCGCACGGGCCCGCGCTCGGGCGCCGGCGGGCCCCATCTCCCGGGAACGGCACGATCCCGGCGCCGGACCCCGCAGGCCGAGGACCGTACTGCTCACTCGGCAGCGGCTCGACGCCCCGCTGCCGGCCCGACCCCTGCCCCGGCATCCGGCCGTCCGGCTCGCGGGCGCCGTCGTCGAGACGCAGCCCGGGCTCCCTCGAAGAGCGTTGCAGTACGCGGGGCCGGCGCCGTTCGCCGGGCCTACTCCTGCCCCGGCGTGACCGCCGGGATGCTCTCGGGGTTCAGCAGTTGCGTCAGATGACGGGCCGAGGCGTCCCAGGACCAGGATTCCCGCGCCCAGTCGCGGCCCGCAGCTCCCATCTCGGCGGCCAGGCCGGCGTCGAGGAGTATCCGGGTCAGCGCACCGGCGACCGCTGTGGTGTCGGTGCCGTCGACGACGCGGCCGGTCCGGCCGTCGAGCACCGTGTCCGGAGCACCGCCCGAGTCGCCGACGACCACCGGCAGACCGCTCGCCGCCGCCTCCAGGAACACGATCCCCAGCCCCTCCGCCTCCAGTCCCGCCTTCCGGGTGCGGCACGGCATCGCGAAGACGTCCGCCGCCGCGTAGTACGCCGGCGTCTCGGTGTGCGACTTCCCGCCCACGAAGCGGACCGCCCCCTCGCCGTGGCGCAGCGCCAGCTTGCGCAGCCGTGCCTCGTCCGGGCCGCGTCCGACCACGACGAGCACCGCGTCGGGCACCTCCCGGCGGATCAGCGGCAGAGCCCGGATCAGCATGTCCTGGCCCTTGCGCGGGACCAGCCGGGCCACACACAGGATGACCCGCTTGCCCTGCAGGCCGAGCTCGGCCCGCAGCGCGGACCCGGCGTCCGCGTCGGGCCGGTACACCTCCGCGTCGACCCCCGGCACCAGGCGGCTCATCCGCGCACGCGGACCGAGGGACGACTCGATCCGGGCCCGCGTGTACTGGCCGAGATACGTGACGACATCCACGCCCTCACCGATGCGGCGCATCAAACGGCGTGCACCGGGTGTCCTGGCCCACCAGATCTCATGGCCGTGGGTGGTCGCCACCATGCGCCGTATGCCGCTGCGGCGCAGCGTCGGCGCCATCAGGGCGAGCGGCGCGGCGGCCCCGAACCAGACCCGGTCGCAGTCATGGGCTCTGGCTATCTCGATCGCCCTGCGCGTGACCCGCCCGGTCGGCAGCAGCATGCCGCTGGTGTCACGTACGACAGGAAACGGGAGCGCCGCGTCGTAGGCGGCGTCACCCGGCTCGCGCGACGTGTAGACCACCACGTCGTCGTCCGGTATCCGCGTCGCCATCGCGTGCACGAAGGTCTCGATGCCTCCCTGACGCGGCGGGAAATCGTTGGTGATGACAAGGGTGGAGCCCATGAATGTGTTGGATCCTTCAGCTGGATGGGGTCGAGCGAGCCGTGAAGAGGTAGTTGCGGCAGTCGTCGGTCACGTCGGCCACACGTACCCAACTCCGGTTTTGCCAGCGGTACATAACGTAGTCGAGCGCGGCGAGCCGGCCGACGAGGTGGGCCGCCTTCATGTCGTACTTCTCGAGGTGCCGGTCCTCGATCTCCAGCAGGAGGGCGGGCCGGTGGCGCAGCAGCGTGCGCCGGGCACCGGACAGCACGGCTGCCTCCGCCCCTTCGACATCGGCCTTGATCGCGCTCGCCGAGCGCCATGCGGTGCACGGTGACGTTGTCGCAGCCGAGGGTGGCGGCCACGGTCCTGAGCCATTGCGCCGGGCCGTGCAGCGGTTCGACGCTGTGCACCTTCCCCGACGGTCCGGCCAGCGCGGACAGGTTCCAGGTGTAGAGGCCGTACTCGGCCCCGATGTCGAGGCAGACAGCGCCCGGCCCTACCAGCGGCCGCAGTCCCGCCACTTCGTCTTCCACGAAGTCCCAGCGCCCAGATGCCCAGCGCAACGCGTGCGCGACCGACAGCACGCGCAGTCCCGGCTGTGGGCGACCGCCGGACCGGGGACCCGAGGGATCCGGCCGACGGGTCAACCTGCCGCTCATCAAACGCCTTTCAGCCTCCACGGGCGCACGGGCTCTGTTGCCGGAACGACGCCACACGCGGTCGGCCTTCCATCGCATCATCGGGTGCGGGGTGATCCCATCCTTCTTCAGAAGCAGATTGGCCCGGGCATCAGACCTGAGATGTACATCTCAGGTCTGGATCCGCAGGTCCGAAACCGTCGTGAAGGAACACAGACCAGGGCTTCACGCCCCGGCCTGGCGAGCAGGCACCTCCTTCGGCTTCGGCGGGCCCAACGGCCGTTGTCCCGGAGCGGCCTCAGCTTCCGCCGGGACGCACCAGGCCCGTCTCGTACGCGTGGATGGCTGCCTGAGTGCGGTCGCGCAGGCTCAACTTCACCAGGATCCGGCTCACATGGGTCTTGACGGTCTGTTCCGCCACCACGAGTTGCTCGGCGATCTCCGCGTTCGACAGGCCCTGCGCGATCAGCGACAGCACCTCGGTCTCGCGCTCCGTGAGATTGCCGCTGCGGCCCTTGACCGGGCCGCGGGGGACGTCGGCCATCCGGGAGAACTCGGCGATGAGACGCTTCGTGATGTTCGGGGCGAGCAAAGCCTCACCGGCCGCCACCACCCTTACGGCATGGGCGAGTTCGGCGGCGGACGCGTCCTTCAGCAGAAACCCGGACGCCCCGGCGCGCAGCGCCTCGTAGACGTACTCGTCGAGGTCGAACGTGGTCAGGACGAGGACCTTGGTGGTGTCGTCGGGTGACGCCATGATGCGGCGCGTCGCCTCGATGCCACCGACCCCGGGCATCCTGATGTCCATCAGTACGACATCGGGGGCCAGTTCGGCGACCTTGGCGACGGCGTCGATGCCGTCCACGGCCTGACCGACGACCTCGATGCCGGGTTCGGCGTCGAGCAGCACCGTGAAGCCCTGGCGGACCATCATCTGGTCGTCGGCGATCAACACGCGGGTGGTCGTCACTGGTTGTCCCCGGCAAGGTCGGCGGGTTCGGCGGGCAGCTGCGCGGACAGCGTCGCGATCACTTCGTATCCTCCATCGGGGGTGGCGCCGCAAGCCGGCGTGCCGCGCACCTGGGCGCCACCGTACGTGACCCCGGCGTCGGCAGTCCCCTCCAGAAGGTCCTCACGCAGCCACCGGATCAGGCACGAGGGGCATCGGGGATCTGTCCGTCCACGATCCGGGCGATGTTCTTCAGGGGTACGGAACCGGGCGCGAGATAGTCGCTGTGACCACCGGAGCCCGCGTCGAAGATCCGGGCGCCGAAGCCTTCGGACACCGGGTCCGTACCGAAACCGACGTCCGCGTACGGGAGTTGCAGGCGTACGTGTGGCACGTCGGCGATCCAGTCGTCGCCGCCCCGGCCCGCCCAGACGACGGCCGGGGTGCGCAGGCCGGCCACGTCGTCGACTCCGACGCCGGGGCTGCCGTACAGGACGAGATCCGCGATCCGCAGTCCGGCCGCGGCCCGTGCGCAGACGACGGACCCGTAGGAGTGGCAGAGCAGGGAGGTCCGGGCAGCGGGTTTGACCTTCATCAACTCCCCTAGGAATTTCCTTAGTTCCAGGGCGGCGTCCTGGGCGCGGCGTGAGGTCGCGGCGACCAGGCTCACCGTGGCCGGCGTCTCGTAGCCGAGCCAGGCGACGACGGCGGACCGGTCGCCCAGCTGCGTCCGCAGCGCCTGGGCGCCGCTCTTCAAGCGCCAGTAGTTGTCGACGCTCATGCCCGCGCCCGGGACCAGCACGGCGATCCGGTCGGCCCGGGACAGATCGCCGACCACCTCGACGGAGCGGCCTCCGTGGCGTCCGTCGAAGGTGAGGAGGTGGCGCGCGGGACCGGCCAGCACGCGCAGCGCCTCGGCGCGCTTGTCGTCGCCGTGGTCGTGGGCCGTCCGCGCGGCCGCTGCGATGTCCGCGCGGGTCGCGGCGTACCGCACGGCGAGGGCGCTCGGGGTGGCGGCGGGCAACGGGCCCCGGACGGTGGGTGCGGGCGATGGTACGTCGGCGGGCCTGACCGCACCCGATACCGGTACGGCCACCGACGCGACGACCAGGGCGGTGAGCAGGGCGCGGCACAGGCGTCTTCTGCGTGGGCGGGACGCCACAGGTGGTTCCTTCCGTACCGGATGTCGTTCTCGATTCCGGTACGAAGCTATGGATCACGCCTCGTAGTCGGCGTCCCGCCGGGGAGTGAACCTTGCGCGTAGTTCTGAAGTACGGGGGTAGGAGGCGGATGCGGTCGGTCGCCGACTCACGCGCATCCGCCTCCTGGCCCCGCTCGCGGGGACGCGCGGGCCCCGGATCAGCAGGGCTCAGCGGCCGACGAGGTCATGGGCGGTTCGGATGATGTGGGTGCGTGAGATGCCCGCGGCATCGAGGAGTTCCGAGGTGGTCCCGGAGCCCGGCAGATTGCGTACGGCAAGGTGGGCGAGTCCGGGAGCGAGTCGCTGTGCGGCGAGTGCGGACAGCACGGCCTCACCGATGCCGCCTTCGGGGTGGTGGTCCTCGACGACGACCAGTGCGCCCGTTTCCCGGGCGGCGTGGGCGAGCATGTCGAGGTCCAGCGGCTTGACGGAGTACAGGTCGACCACCCGGGCGGGGATGCCGTCGGCGGCCAACTGGTCGGCGGCTGCGAGGCATTCGTGGACGGTGACGCCGGCGCCGATGAGAGTGACCCGGTCGCGGTCGCTCGCGCGCAATGTCTTGGACCCGCCGACGGGGAACGTCTCGTCGGAGCCGTAGAGGACGGGGTAGGCACCCCGGGTCGTGCGGAGGTAGGAAATGCCGTCCAGGTAGGCCATGGCGGCGGTCAGGGCGGCGGCGGATGTGGCGTCGCTGGGGTAGAGCACGGTGGAACCGTGGACGGCCCGCATCATGGCAAGGTCCTCCAGGCCCATCTGGGACGGCCCGTCCGCACCGATCTCGACACCGCAATGGGTCCCGCACAGGCTCATGGAGATCTGGGAGACCGCCGCCATGCGGATGAAGTCATGGGCCCGGGTGAGGAAGGCCGCGAAGGTGGTGGCGTACGGGCGGTAGCCGCGTACGGCCATACCGACGGCACTGGCGATCATCTGCTGCTCGGCGATGTAGGTCTGGAAGTACCGCTCGGGGTGCGCCTTGCCGAAGTCCTCCGCGTGGGTGGAATTTCCCACCTCCGCGTCCAGGGCCACGATGTCGGGCCTGGCGCCGATCGCGGCGAGCGCCTTGCCGAAGGCGACGCGGGTGGCGACGGATTCACCGATCCGGAATTGCGGCAGCGTCACCTGCACGGGGGCGGCCGGGGCGGCGGAGGGGGCGGAGGGGGCGGCGGCCGGCCGGTGGCCGCGGACGGTGAGGTGGCGTACGCCGCCCAGTTCGGTGACGGCACGCGCGGCGAGGTCCTCTGGCAGCGCCTTGCCGTGCCAGCCCTCGGCGTCCGCGACCTCGGGGACGCCCTGGCCCTTGACGGTCCTGGCGACGACGACCGTGGGGGCCTGCCCGTCTCCCGCGACGGCCAGGGCCTGCTCGACGTCCGCGAGATCGTGGCCGTCGACGACGAGGGCGCGACAGCCGAAGGCTTCGGCCCGGCGGGCGTAGGCGCCGGTGTCCCAGCCCAGCTCCGTGGGTCCTCGCTGGCCGAGACGGTTCACGTCGATGATCGCGACGAAGTTGGCCAAGCGGTGTCGGCCCGCCTTGTCCAGGGCCTCCCACACCGACCCTTCGGTCATTTCGCTGTCGCCGCACAGCACCCACACCCGGTACGGCAGGTGTTCCAGGTCGCGTCCGGCGAGCGCGATGCCGACGCCGTACGCGATGCCCTGGCCCAGCGAACCGGTGGCCGCGTCCACCCAGGGCAGGACCGGAGTCGGGTGACCCTGCAGACGAGCGCCGTTGCGGCGGTAGGTGGTCATCAGTTCCTCTTCGCCGATCGCACCGGCGGCGAGGAACATCGCGTACAGCAAGGGAGAGGCATGGCCCTTGGAGAAGATCAGGTGATCGTTGGCCGGATTCTTCGGGTTCTGCCAGTCGTAGCGCAGTTGGCGCGTCATGAGGACGGCCATCAGATCCGCGGCGGACAGGCTGGAGGTGGGGTGGCCCGAACCGGCGGCGGTGCTGGCGCGGACGGAGTCCACTCTCAGCTGCTGTGCCAGCTGGAAGACCTGGTCGAGGCCGCTGTCCGGCCCGAGGGCGACAGTATGGGTGTTCTGGGCCGTCATCGCGGCTTCCTCTCTCGTCCTGCCTTCTGATCCGGGCGTTCTGACTACGGGCGTTCTGATCCGGGTGCTGCGATCCGGATGTTCGACGGCCGCCGGCTCGCGGGGCGGGCACAGAACCACGTGCGGCGTCCGCGGCCCCCTGCCGACGGTATGTCCATGGCACGGGGGCCGCGATTCAGCGCGGGCCGGGATTCAGCGGCAGCGCGGGAGTCGGCGGGGGCCGGGAGTCAGGCCGGGAGCCGACCGGGGCCGCGGTTCACACGCGTGCCGGCCCGATGGTGCGGTCCAGGAGTGCGGTCAGCGCCGTCCAGTGGCGGTCGTCCGCTGTGCTGTCGTACCTGACGGTGTCCGCCTGGGTGAAACCGTGGTGCGCCCCGGTGTAGACCTCACTGTGGTGGCGCACGCCCGATGCGGTGAGCGCCTCGTCGAGGCGGTCGATCTGCTCGGGGGGCATCGAAGGATCCTGGTCCGCATGGCCGAAGTACAGCTCCGCGGTGATCCGGTCGGCAAGCAGGTGCGGGCTGTCGGCGGAGTCGGTGGCCAGGTTCGCGCCGTGGAAGCCGGCCGCGGCCGCGATCCGCTCCGGGTACGTGCCTGCGGTGCGCAGAGCAAGGCCGGCGCCCATGCAGTAGCCCGTCACGGCGACTGGCCCGTCGGCGGCCAGGGGGCAGTCCGCGAGCCAGTCCAGATAGGCGTCGGCATCGCGCATCGCCAGATCGGGTGTCAGTGACCGCAGGATCGGGCCTAGACGCTCGAAGATGTCCGGCCGTCGGGCCGGATCGATGAATTCGGGCAGCTCGACCACCGGCGCTCGCCCATGGCGGTAGAAGACGTTGGGGACCAGGACGGTGTATCCGTCTCCGGCAAGGCGGTCGGCCATCTTCTTCAGCTGGGGACGGAGTCCGAAGGCGTCCATGTAGAGCAGGACCGCGGGGTGCGGACTGCTGTCATCGGGATGGGTCAGGTAGGCGTCGGCAGCGCCGTCCTGTGTGGGAATGTCCACGGATGTTCCGCGCACGGAGGACATGGGCGGTTCTCTTCTCTCGTCGGACGCTCCTCCGTGCCCGGTGGCAGGAGGTGTGCGGTTGCGGTCAGCGATCGTAGACGGTCGGTGATCGTTCGGCCGGTCGTCCGGCCGCGGCCGGGGCACGTCGTCAGGGACGTTGTGCCGGTCTTCCGACTCGGTATCGTCGTCCGGCAGCCCCGGAAAACGAGGCGTACGAGACGAACGAACAGCACTCGCGCGGACAGTAGGTGCAGTTCCCGGCAGGGAGCCAAGACGGTGAAGGACTCGCGATCCCGATGACAGAAAACTCCGACATGATCGACTTTGTTCGGGCGCGCCTCGCCGAGGAGGAACAGATCGCGCGAGCGGCGGGCGGAGAGAACTGGCGGTGTCCGGCCGACGTGCCCGGCGAGGTCCACGACCGGTCCGGCGCCATCGCGTTCATCGTGCGCAATCGCGGGTTCGACCAGCACATCGCTCACCAGGACCCTGCCCGTACCTGTCGCCGCATCGAGACGAGCAGGGTTCTGCTAAATGAATACGCGGAGGTCGCCGACAGGGACACCGACCGCCCCGAGCACAACTTCTCGTCCGGCCGTGCCGTCGGACTCGGCTTCGCCGTCCGGCAGATGGCCGCAGAGCATGCCGGCCACCCCGACTACCGGGCCAAGTGGCTGCCGCGGTTCATCCAGTAGCGTCCGACGCCTGCCGCCGGCGTCGGACGTCTGCCGCCGCGTCCGGGAAGGAGCCGCGGCAGCGACTGCCGCGGCGTTCCGGGGTGCCGTCGCCCGGCGGACGGAGCCCTGACCGGCGGGGCCCCGTACGACCACTCCGTCCCCGCTCGGCCGCACCGCGGCCCTTCCGCGCTGCCGGATGCACGGGGCAGGCGCACACTGGAACCGCGCGCCGGGCGTGCCGGGCGTGCCGGGCGTGCCGGTGATCATGTCCGCATGCGCTGCGCCCCGCGCCGCACCCACGGCTCATGTGCCCGCGAGCCATCTGCCTGCACCACACCCTCGGCTCTGCTGCGCAAGCAGGGCCGGCGCACCCGTCACGAGGCCGAGGGTGCCGGCAGCAGCGCGAACCGGCACGCACCACCTCCAACACCCCATCGCCAGGAGGCAGCTATGGAGTTCGACGTGACGGTGGAGATCCCTCGGGGGTCCCGCAACAAATACGAGATGGACCACACACTGCACCGCATCCGCCTGGACCGGCTGCTGTTCACGTCCACCAAGTACCCGGCGGACTACGGCTACATCGAGGGAACGCTGGGCCGCGACGGCGATCCGCTGGACGCTCTCGTACTGGTCGGAGAACCGACGTTCTCCGGCTGCACCATCGAGTGCCGGGCTGTCGGCATGTTCGTCATGAAGGACGAGAAGGGGCCCGACGAGAAGGTCCTCTGCGTGCCCGCCCATGATCCGCGCTACGCCGCCATGCAGGACATCGGCGATATTCCCGCCTTCGACACATTGGAGATCACCCATTTCTTCGAGGTCTACAAGGACCTCAAACCCGGCAAGTCCGTCGAGGGATCCCACTGGGAAGGACGGGACTCCGCCTACGCGGAGATCGAGGCATCCCGCGAACGCGCCGCCGTCGGCGGGAGCACCAAAGAGCCCTCGTGACCACCTTGCGCCCTGCGGGCGCGCTGACCCTGACGTCGCACGGCGAGCAGCAGGCGGCCCGCCGCCATTGAATTGAGCTGATCCGCGCGGCAGTCAGCCTCCCTCGGCGTCGTTCCTGGGCGTCGTTCGAACTAGATGATCTATTCCAAGGGGTCAGTGATCGTAGGCGATCAGTGAGCGTAGGACGGTTCGTCCGGTCGCGTCGTTGTGCCAGATCGCGGCGGTCAGCGCGAGGATGCGTTGCATGACGCGGGCTATGACACCTCCGAGTGTGCGCCCTCGGTGCCGTTCGAGGTCAAGCTGTCCCTTGAAGGTCTCGTTGATCGATTCGATGACCTGCCGCAGCGGCTTGAACAGGGCGGCACCAGGCCGTTCCCATTCACCTTTACGGGCAGGCCGCAGCAACTGGACTCCATGCTCGGACAGTTCGCGTTCGAAACCACGGCCGAAGTAGTTCTTGTCGCCGATGAGAGTCTGTCGGGGGCGCTCTCGCAGAAGCTCGCATTCGGCGGCCAGGAGGTCGAGGAGGGTCTCGCGTTCGTCGGCCTTGGCCCCGGTCAGGACGAAGGCGATGGGCAGGCCCTGAAGGGTGCACATCATGTGCAGGCGCAGGCCCCAGAAAAAGCGGCTGTGGCCGGCGCAGTAGCCGTATTCGGCCCAGCCTGCCAGGTCGGAGCGTTTGACGGTCTCGCGGGAGCGGCCGCATTCCACCGGGGTGGAGTCCACGACCCATGCGTCGTCGCTCCACACCGAGGTGGTGGCGGCCAGGATCCGGTTGACGCTTCGCATCAGACCGGCGGCCTTGCGCAGCCGCTTGTTGTAGCCGGGCTGCTGGGGCAGGTAGGGGAAGAGGTGGCGCAGGTGGGCACGAGCATGGCGGAGCCATTTGGCCTCGGAGGTGAAGCCGAGTATGGCCTGCATCGTGGCGAGGGTGACCAGTTCGGCATGGCTCAGGCGGGGCGTAATGCCGACCGGCGGGCGCCACGGCGCCAGCCCAGGAGGCTCCTTCAGGATGTCGTCGGTCGTCGCATAGAGTGCTGTCGCGAGGGTGTCCACGTCGTTCGTCACAAAACGATCTTGGACACCCTCGTTCTCGTCTCCGCAGGCGCCCCTTGGACCACACCACCAGGAGGAACCAGTGTCATACCCGCAACTGCTCACCCCCGAGGAGAGGCTCGCCGACGCGAAGAAGCAGCTGAGCCTCCCGCGTATCGTCGTGATCTGCGGCTCCACCCGCTTCATGACCGAGATGACCGAGGCCGATCTGCGGGAGACCAAAGCCGGAAAGATTGTCGTCAAACCGGGCTGTGACATGAAGTCGCCGCACGAACTTTGGTCCGATCCTGTCGAGGCCGAGGCGCTGAAGGTTCGACTCGACGATCTACACCGAGCGAAGATCCGGCTCGCTGATGAGGTGCTCGTAGTCGGCGACTACATCGGAGACAGCACCCGAGCCGAAATCGCCTACGCCCGGTCGCTGGGCAAGCCCGTGCGGTTCACGCACCCCGAAGTCGACCCTGACGCCTGACCGCCCGCTGCCACCTCGACAACCAGGGCCGGCAGCCTGCCGCCTGACCGTCTCGCGGTGGCGTCGGCCGCCGCCCACCCCACACCCTCCGCAGGCATCTCTTGGAATTGATCATCTAGGCGTCGTTCGAACGCCTGACGTGGACGCCGCGCGGTACGGCGAAATCGGTGAGCGTCGCCGTCCCCGGAGCGAGCCGGGCCCACGTGCCGGGCAGCATCAGCACCGCGACCGCGGCGGTCGGATACTTCACGCGGGCCCGCGTGAGTGCCTCGTCGTCGCCGTCCCCCGCCAGGGACAGGACCATGTCCTGCACTCCCGGCTGGTGGCCGATCAACAGCACCGTCCGCCGCCGCTCCGGGACGTCGCGCACGACGGAGACCAAGGCGGACGCGCTCGCCTCGTACACCCGCGGCTCGAACACCACCTCCGGCGCGGCGCCCAGTTCAGCCGCGACCAGATCCCAGGTCTGCCGGGTGCGCCGGGCGGTCGAGCAGATGACCAGGTCGGGCACGCACTGCGCCTCGTACAGCCACCGTCCGGCCGCCGGGGCATCCCGCCGGCCCCGGCCCGCGAGCGGGCGCTCGTGATCGGGTACACCCTCCGGCCAGGCCGACTTGGCGTGCCGCAGCACGATCAGCCTCGCCGACGCCTGCGTCACAGGCCGGGATGCGGTCCGGACAGCCAAAGCCGTACGCACCCCCTGCCTGCGGGCCGGCCTCCGGGTCGAGGCGGCATGTCGGATACGGCTGGATCACACAAAGCCGTAATGGGCGCCATGAGGCGCGGTCACGGCGAGCCTCATCGCCGAATGTCCAGTGTCCCGCGCGGGGGCGGGCGCCACAACCGCCGTATCTCTCCCCCACCCCTCCCGCCCGGACAGGAGAACGTCCCCGGCACCCGCTAGGCTTGCCCGAGGCGGTGTTCTCGTACGCACCGCACGGCGGTGGGGCCCGCCGTACCCGAACCGCGGCAACGACGCCGCCAACGGTCCCTACTTGCGACGCGCAGTTCACGCATGCCTGCGCCCGACGAGTAGGAGATGTACGTGGAAGAGTCCCGGAGCCCGATTCCCCCGATGGTGAATGAACCCGTCGACCCCGACGTCGATCTCCACAGTCCCGCGCAGCACAGAGAACTCCGGCTGCGCCAGGGCCCCGTGATGGCCGCTGTCGCGCTCGGCGGCGGGGTGGGGGCGGCCGCACGGTACGGGGCCTCGCTCCTGTGGCCCACCGCGGCCGATGCCTTCCCGTTGACGACCTTGGCCGTCAATACCATCGGCTGCGCCATCATCGGCGTCTTCATGGTCGTGATCACCGACGTCTGGGCGGCCCACCGGCTCGTACGCCCCTTCTTCGGCACCGGTGTCCTCGGCGGCTTCACCACCTTCTCCACCTACGCCGCCGACATCCAACGCCTGGTGGACGGGCGCGAAGCACGCACCGGCCTGGCGTACCTGGCCCTCACGCTGCTCGCCGCCATGGCCTCCGTATGGATCGCGGTCACCGTGACGCGACGTGTCATCGAATGGAGGCAGCCATGAGGCTCACCGGTTCCGCGCTGCGCGTCACCATCTTCATCGGCGAGAACGACATGTGGCACCACAAGCCCGTGTTCACCGAGATCGTCCACCGGGCCCGCAAGGCCGGTCTGGCCGGCGCCTCCGTCTTTCGCGGTATCGAAGGCTTCGGCGCCTCCTCCCTGATCCACACAACGCGGTTGCTGTCCCTGAGCGAGGACCTGCCGGTCGCCATCGTGATCGTCGACACCGATGACCGGATCCGGGCCTTCCTGCCGCAACTGGACGAACTCGTCACCGAGGGGCTCGTCGTCCTCGACGACTGCGAAGTCATCCGCTACACGGGACGGCACGCCCGCGCCGAGGAGGGGCAGTGAACTGGCTGCTCGTCATCGCGGGCGCCATGGTCGGAGCCCCCCTGCGCTACCTGACCGACCGCACGGTCCAGTCCAGGCACGACAGCCTCTTCCCGTGGGGAACTTTCACGGTCAACATCGTCGGCTGCCTGGTCCTCGGGCTGCTCACCGGCATGGTCACGGCCAAAGCCGTCTCCTCCGAAGTACAACTGCTTGTCGGCCCCGGCCTGTGCGGGGCGCTCTCGACGTACTCCACCTTCTCCTACGAAACGCTGCGCCTGGCGGAGGACGGAGCCCGGTTCTACGCCGCGGCGAACATCGCGGCGAGTGTGGTGGCCGGGCTCGGAGCCGCGTTCACCGGTACGGCGCTCGCCCAGGCCGTCTGGGGATAGCCGCTCCTCTGGCAGGACCCTGCTGCGGGACAGAAGCGCCCGCCACCGGAGAAGACCGGAGAGGTACGTGAACGCGAACGCTCCGGTGGCGTGGGGCCCGTCGACATCGGCGCGCGCGACTGGCGCGTCCTCACCGCCGGCTGATCCGGACGCGGCCCGCCCGTGGACGGCATGGGCGGGGTGCGCAAACCCGCGCGCACCCAGTTGGCCAAGGTCTGCCAGGCGCTGCCCGGCGAGGTTGCCGGCCCGGTTCCTGGCGTGATCTCGTGGCCCGCGAGGGCGGGAACGGCGGTCGGTGCGGCCGGCCCGTCCGAGCCCGCGAAGGGACCCGTCAGGGCCGGTGCCGTTGTGCCCCAGGGCACGTCGCCGCTTCCACCAGGTCGGTTCACCTGAGTTGCGACGTGGTCTTGCTGACCCACTGGGCCAGTGTGATCTGCGTCGTCGGGGCGGCCCCGTCCGACCCGGGGTAACGGGAGGACCCGTGGCCGCGTTCGGCCCGGGTGGCCGCGCACGCCCGCCTGTTCCGGCCCTGGCCGCAAGCCAGGGCGTCGCGCAGCAGGGTCAGGTGTGCGGGCACCGCCGCACGGCGGTCGCGCTCGTCCCGGCACGTGTCGCAGGTCGCCAGGTGAGCCGCCACGGCGCTCGCCTCATCGGGTGCAAGGAACTCGAGTGCGTTTTTGGCCAGTAGTCCACGGATCCTGCGGCATTCCTCGACGACAGGCTTCTCGCCGGACATCTTGGTCGAGCAGTGGGCTTCGATCATGGCGAAACCTCCGTTTCTTGGTCTCACCTTCGCCCATCGGCGGCCCCTGGCGCGTCGTCCCCACACGGTGATTCCCGACTACCACGGCTGCGGTATCCGGTACGCCGGACTACTGCTGGGACCCCACGCGGAACAGCGTGTGGACGATCACGCGGGCACCTCCGGGGGATTCGGCTCGGCGGCCGGACTGACCAGCCCGCACTGATAGGCGACGACCACGAGCTGGGCGCGGTCACGAGCCGCCAGCTTGGTCATCGCCCGGTTGACGTGGGTCTTGGCGGTCAGCGGGCTGACGAACAGACGATCGGCGATCTCGTCGTTCGACAGGCCCAGCGCGACGAGGATCATGACGTCGCGCTCCCGCGGCGTCAGGCACTCCAGCCGCTCGTGCACGGCCACTGGACACGGATCCGGCTGGGCCAGAAACCGAGTGATCAACGCCCGTGTCGCCGTCGGGGACAGCAACGCCTCGCCGCCTGCGACGGTGCGGACGGCTTCGAGAAGCTCCTCCGGTCGCGCCCCCTTGCCGAGAAAGCCGCTCGCACCCGCGCGCAGCGCCTCGGCGACGTGCACGTCATTCTCGAAGGTGGTCAGGATGAGTACCTTCACGCCTGCGAGGTCTTCGGACTCACTGATGAGCTGTGTCGCCTCCAGGCCGTCCATCTCCGGCATGCGGATGTCCATCAGGACCACGTCCGGGCGCTGTGCGCCGGCCAGCTCGACCGCCTCGCGTCCGTTGGACGCCTCCGCCACGGTCTCCATGTCGTCCGTGGCGTCGAACAGCATTCTGAAGGTGCCCCGTAGCAGGGCCTGATCATCGGCAAGCAGTACGCGAATCGTCATGCCCATCTCTCCGATCCCATGCCGGACCGGGGCGGCTGGGGCGCAGCGGTAGTTCGGCCGTCACGGTGAATCCGCCCTCGGGACGTGGTCCCGCGTGCAGCCTGCCCCCGATCGTGGCAGCCCGCTCACGCATGCCGATCAGCCCGTGACCGACCCCTGGCTGAGGAGGGTGCGCTCCGGCGGACCCGTCGTCCTCGACGGTGATCGTAAGCCGTTCACGGTGGTAGTGCAGGAACAGCCGCGCATGGTCGGCTCCGGCGTGCTTGCGCACATTGGTCAGGGACTCCTGCACGATGCGGTACGCGGCCAGGTCGACCGCCGGCTCCAGCGGTTCGGTGTCGCCGCACCGGGTGTGGCTCACGGCGAGCCCGGCGCGTTCGAACGACGCCAGCAGGGCCGGTATCTGCGCAAGGCCCGGCATCGGATCGCGCAGCGCCACCGGGTCGTCGGACTGCCGGAGCAGGCCCACGGTCACCCGTAGTTCGTCCAGGGCGGAGCGGCTGGTGTCCCTGATGTCCTCCAGAGCCTTGAGGATCTGTTCCGGTCGCTGGTCCACCAGATGGACGGCGACGCCCGCCTGCGCGTTGATCAAGGCGATGTGATGCGCGACGATGTCGTGCAGTTCGCGTGCGATCCGGACACGTTCGGCCGCCACTCGCTGCCGTGCCTCCTGCTCGCGGGTGCGCTCCGCGTGCTCCGCCCGTTCCTCCACGGCCGCCACATAGGCGCGGCGTGAGCGCACCCCGTCCCCGACGGCGGCCGGCAGTGCCGTCCAGGCCAGCATCGCGACCGTGTCCGGCTCCAGCCACGACTTCGCGGTGAACACCGTGGCGGCGCTGATCAAGATGGCAGCCGAGACGGATGCCGCGGTCCAGGCGGTACGCCGGTCGGTCCGCACGGCCACGTTGTAGACGGACACCAGAACCGGACTTGCGACCAGCGGGCTGTCCCGAATCCCGAGTACCTGAAAGGCCACCCCGCAGCCAATGGTGACGACCAGTACGCCGAACGGGTGACGGTGCCGCCACACCAGCGCGGAGCAGCCGACGGCTGCCACCAGCACTGCGGGCCAGCGCAACAAGAATTGATGCTGGTGCGGTACGACCGAGGCAGCCACGACCGACAGCACGAACAGCACCGCCGCGCCCACCGCGTCCACCACGCGGATCCGGGCTTGCGCTCCCGGCCTCCAACCGTTGATCACCGCCATGTCCCCACCGTAGGGTCGACCGCCGAATCAGGCATCGTCGCGCTCCGGCAGGGGTTCGATGCTGCGCTGGAGGTGGAGCTGCGGTTTACCCGGCCCTCACCCGGCCCCCGTCCGTCATCGCCGACCAGCGACGGGCTCCGAGGTACAACCGGTTGAAACGTTCACATTGACCCAAGAAGACGACCGGACGCGGCTCCGCGTCGTCGAGAGCGGGTTCACGGCGCTGGCCGGGTCCGAGGAACTGTGCAGTCAGAGTGGGACCCGTCGAGCCCTGAGGCGTGCGTCCGGCCCGGATGACGCGGCAGGATCCGGGAACTACATGGTCAGGGTTTCGGGGAACAGCAGCCGTCCGGACCGAAGGCTGCCCCGCTGCTCCCCGGAACCGTGTTCAGGGTGCAGCGTCATGTCGCCGGCCCCCCGGACCCCGTCGAGCCGGCGGAGGGATTCTCCCGCGGCATGCGCGGTGTCGAACACCTCGGGACTCTCGCGCCGGACTGCGCCAGGAGGCGCTGGAGCCAGCGGGTACGGGCGTTGCGTGCGTCCTGGCTGAGGGCCGCCCGCGGTGCCAAACCGTCGAAGCCGTGGTAGGCACCGGGCCAAACATGCAGTTCAGCCTCGCCGCCGGCCTGCCAGATCGCGTTCGCGTAGGCCACGTCCTCGTCCCGGAACATCTCGGCCGACCCGACGTCGATATAGGTCGGGGGGAGTCCGGAAAGATCCGTGGCGCGAGCGGGAGCCGCGTAGGGCGGCAGGTCCGCGGCACCGTAGCGGTCACCCAGCAGTGCCTTCCACGCGGTCGTGTTGGAGGTGAGGTCCCACACGCCGAGGCCCGTCATCTGATGGCTGGAGAAGGTGCTGCCGCGGTCGTCGAGCATCGGGCACAGCAGCAGTTGCCCCAGTGCCCCGGGACCGCCGCGGTCACGGGCCAGCAGGGCGAGGGCCGCGGCGAGCCCGCCGCCGGCGCTCTTCCCTCCGATGACGACGCGGTCCACGTCGATGTCCAGTTCGGCCGCGTGCCCGGCCGCCCAGACGAGTCCGGCGTAGCAGTCCTCCAGCGGTCCCGGGTACTGCGCCCGCGGCGCCAGCCGGTACTCGACCGAGATGACGGCCAGTCCCAGCGGGAGCGCCCACTCGCGCAGAATCCGCGGAAGCACGGACCACGCGTTGCCCATGACCATCGCACCTCCGTGCATGTAGTACAGGAGAGGCAACGGCCCGACGAGCCCGGCCGGCCGTGCGCTCACGAGCGTGACGTCCGGCCCGCCCGGCGGTCCCGGCACGCAGAACTCCGCCACGTCGAAACGGCCGTCGGCGCGAAGGCCCTCGGCCGTCGGCCTGGGCCGGCTCGCGGCATCCCGCTCTTGGCGGGCCTCAAGATTGCCCGGGGTGAGCGGCTCCCTCGACTCCTTACCCAACGCAGCCAGCGCAACGCTCAGTTCGGGGTCGAAGGGAGGCACTGCCTTCGGTGTCGGGACACGGCCGGCCTCCGACGGCGTACGGCGGACACTCATCGCCTGCCCTCCCCCGGTCGAACGCCGGGATGCCGCCGGGCAGTCCCGCGGAAACACTTCGGCTGCGCACACACGCACCCCGGGAACACTCGCCTGAGACCCATACGGCGTAGCCAATCACGCCGTCGGGCGACACCGCTGCCCTGACCACGGGCCGAGGCCGTGGCCGTGGCCCCATCAAGCCGGGCATCAAGCTGTCGACGTCGCGGGCCACGGATCTTGTTCAGGACGGGCGGCCCACGGATCTCCGGGGCACTCGTCGGCCTTGCCGTCGTGTGCACTCCAACTCCTAGTGTGCTCAGGCATGGAGAACAGGACGCTGGGAAACAGCGGGATCGAGGTCAGTGCGCTGGGATTCGGGTGCTGGGCCATCGGCGGTGAGTGGCAGGACGCCGACGGAAACCCTCTCGGATGGGGCACGGTCGATGACGAGGAGTCCGTCGCGGCGATCCGGCGGGCGACGGAGCTCGGGGTTACTTTCTTCGACACTGCGGACGTGTACGGCACCGGCCACAGCGAGCGGGTGCTGGGGCGGGCGCTCGCGGGCCGGCGGGACGAGGTGGTCATCGCCACCAAGTGGGGCAATGTCTTCAACGAGGAAACGCGCACGCTGATCGGTGAGGACACGACGGCCGCCTACGCGCGCCGGGCACTGACCGCGTCATTGCGGCGGCTGGGCACCGATTGGATTGACGTGTACCAGCTGCACCTGAGCGACGCACCATTGGTCGCGGCGGCTGAACTACGCGACGTATGTGAGGAGTTCGTACGAGAGGGGCTCATCCGCGCGTACGCCTGGAGTACCGATGATCCCGGGCGAGCGGCGCTCTTCGCTCAGGGGGAACACTGCGCGGGCGTCCAACACGCGTGCAATGTGCTGGTGGATGCGCCCGAAATGCTGGCGTTGTGCGAGCAGCGTGGCCTCGCGTCCATCATTCGCAGCCCGCTCGCCATGGGCCTGCTCACCGGAAAGCAGGGATCTCCCGGCCGCGGTTCAGCGGGCGACATCCGATCGCTGCCGCCCGCGTGGCTGCGCTGGTTCGACGAAGGTGGCGTTCCCGCACCCCAATGGAGGGCGCGCGTCGATGCGGTACGGGACGTCCTCACCGCCGACGGCCGCACGCTTGCACAGGGTGCCCTCGCGTGGCTGTGGGCACGCAGCCCGCGGACGGTGCCGATCCCCGGATTCCGTAGCGTCGCCCAGGCCGAGGAGAATGCCATGGCCCTCCAGCGCGGCCCCCTTTCCGGCGCCCAGCTCTCCGAGGTCGCCGAGCTGCTGCGGTGAGAGGTCCGGCCGAGCTCCGTGCCGCTCGCGTCGCCCGGCCAAGTGACCGAAATTCTGGCCGACTTGTGGCCCTGACCCGTGGTGCCGGAACGGTCGGATCGGGGCACCGTCAGGGCCGTCGCCGCGTGCGCACACGCCCACGGGCCGAGGTCGTCCGAGTGCCAGGGTTCGGCGGCGACCTCGTCCACAGTCCGGCCGGCGGCAGGGCCTGCTCCCCGCCCGTCTCAGGTGTGGTCGCGCTGGTAGGCGGCGAGGAGGAAGAGCCAGATCTCGCTGACGGTCGGGAAGCAGGCGATCGCGTGCCTGAGCCGCTTGAGCGGGATCTCGCCGACAACAGCGACGGTCGCCGAGTGCAGCAGCTCGCCGACTCCGGGACCGACGAAGGTCACCCCGAGCAGGATTTCCCGGTCGAGGTCGATCACCATCCGTGCGTGGCCGCGGTAGTTGTCGGCGTAGAGGTTGGCGCCCTGAACAGTGTCGAAGTCGAGGTCGACGGTCTTGATGCGGTGGCCGGCCCGGGCCGCCTGTTCGGCGGTCAGGCCCACGGCGGCCGCCTCGGGGTCGGTGAAGAAGACCTGTGGTACGGCGTGCTGGTCGGCGGTGGTGGCGTGGTCACCCCACGGGCCGTCGTCCACGGGGAGGCCTGCGGCGCGGGCGGCGATGGCATCGCCGGCGGTCCGCGCCTGGTACTTGCCCTGGTGGGTGAGCAGGGCCCGGTGGTTGACGTCGCCGACGGCGTACAGCCACGTGCCGTCGACCCTGCGGACCAGACAGGTGGTGTCCACGTCCAGCCATGCGCCGGAGGTGAGGCCGACCGTGTCCAGGCCGATGTCGTCGGTCGCGGGGGTCCGGCCGGTGGCGAACATGACCTCGTCGGCCTGCAGGTCGCTGCCGTCGTCGAGGGTGAGAGTGACGGGTCCCGTGGGGTCCGGGCGACGCGCTGCGGTGGCCTGGGTACCGATCCGTACGTCCACGCCCGCCTCGGTGAGGCTGCGTGCGACGAGCTCGCCCGCGAAGGGTTCCATGCGCGGGATCAGGCGGCGGCGGGTGAGCAGGGTGACCTGGGAGCCGAGACCCTGCCAGAGGGTTGCCATCTCGACGCCGACTCCGCCGCCACCGACGATGGCGAGGCGGCCGGGCACGGTACTGGAGTCGGTGCCGTGCCGGTTCGTCCAGGGCCGGGCCTCAAGGATGCCGGGGATATCGGGCAGGAGCGGTCGGCTGCCGGTGGCGACGGCCACCGCGTGACGGGCGATGAGACCGTGGCGTGCGCCGTCGTCCCTGGTGACCGTAATGCGGCGGGGGCCGTCGATGCGGCCGTGGCCGCGGTACAGGTCGGCGCCGGTGGACTTCACCCACTCGGCCTGTCCGGTGTCGTCCCAGTCGGTGACGTAGTGGTCTCGGCGGGCGAAGACCCGATCGTCGTCGAGCCGGCCGGTGACGGCCTGCCGGGCGCCGTCCACCCGGCGGGCGTCGGCGACCGCGATGACCGGCCGCAGCAGGGCCTTACTGGGGACGCAGGCCCAGTAGGAACATTCGCCGCCGACCAGTTCACGTTCCACGACGGCGACGGTGAGGCCGGCGGCGCGGGCGCGGTCGGCGACGTTCTGGCCGACCGGTCCGGCGCCCAGCACGACCACGTCGTAGGTGCCGTTCGCCTGGTTCTCGCGTGCTTCGCTCATTGCTCCCTCGCATCTCATCGGGGCTGACGGGGCCGCATCACCGGCTCATGTAACCGCGTGGTGCGCGTCGGCCGTCATACCCTGGCCGTACGGGTCACCGAGAGCGGTCGTTCGTGCCACTTATGGCCGCATGCAGACCGTGACCGGCCTCGGGTGGTCCGGTGCCTCCCGCGAGGGCGGCCGCCGTCCGGAACACCCCCGAACTCATGGCGGCGCCAGGAATCGCCGATGGCAGGAACGAAATCCCGCGGCGCCGGGGGTGCTTGCCTCGTATGTCAGCTCGCGAACGAGTCGACGGGGCGTCGGACACAGCACCGCCGCACGCCCGGGTCCTCTTCTTTCCGATACGGAGGACAACCTCATGGGTTCTCTTGATCTGACCGGACGCGTGGCCCTCGTGACCGGGGCGACCAGCGGGATCGGCGCCGCGACCGCGGTACTGCTGGCCGCGCGGGGAGCGCACGTACTCGTCGCCGGCCGGGACAGCTCCCGCGGCGAGTCCGTCGTCACCGCGATTCGCGCCCGCGCCGGCAAGGCCGACTTCGTCGCCGCCGATCTGCGGAAGGCGCAGTCGGTGCGGCAGCTCGCGCGGCGGGCCGTGGACCTGGGCGGTGGCCGGGTCGACATCCTGGTGAACAACGCCGGCGTCTACCCGTTCGGGCCCACCGAGAAGGCGGCGGAGGGCGAGGTCGACACCGTCTACGCGCTGAATGTGAAGGCGCCGTTCCACCTGGTGGCAGAACTCGCGCCGGCGATGGCCGAGCGGGGTGGCGGTGCGATCGTCAACGTGAGCACCGTCGTCGCCGCGTACGGGGCCGCGGGCATGGCCCTGTACGGATCGAGCAAGGCCGCCGTGGAGCTGCTGACCAAGGCGTGGGCCGCGGAGTACGGCCCGCGCGGGGTGCGGGTCAACGCCGTGCGCTCCGGCCCGGCACGCACGGAGGGCACGCAGGGCATGGGCGAGGACCTCGACGCCCTGGCCGCCCAGGCCCCGGCCGGCCGACCGGCCGAGCCGGCGGAGATCGCCGAGGCGATCGCCTACCTGGCCAGCGACGCGGCGAGCTTCGTCCACGGCGCCGTGCTGCCCGTGGACGGCGGCCGTACAGCGGTCTGACCCGTCCGCGGCGTGCCGGGCCTTCCCTGCCGTACAACACCGGACGGGGCGCCCGGCAGGACACCTGCATTACCGTCGATGCGCCGTGGCTTCCAGGCTGGGAAGCCAGGAGCGCCCAACCCGGCGGGAAGGGCATCTACGCCGAATGGGTGTCTGCGGACACTGTGCGGCCAGTCGGTGGGCGGTGGGGCTGGACCGCGGTTCAGATGAGGAACGGGGATACCCGGAGTGGACGCGGAAGCAAGGCGGTGGCGATGGCGGAGGACCGGCAGGAACCGGGCGGCCGGGATGACGACACCCCGCAGGACCAGGACGCCGCACGGGGGGAGACACCGGCCGGGGAGTCCTACATGTCGCTGCTGAACCTGCCGCTCAGCTCGGACCTCGACCGCATCGGCGAACAACTGCACGCCCTGGCTCGCGCTCAGGGCACCCTCCAGGGGTTGCTTCAGGCGGTGCTGAGCATCACCGGCGAACTGGAACTGGCCGCGGTCCTGCGCCGCATCGTCAGCACCGCGATGGAACTGGCGGGTGCCCGCTACGGAGCCATGGGAGTGCTCGACGAGGAGGGCAGGTTCCTGGCCGAGTTCATCCCGCTGGGACTCACCGCGAAGGAGCTGGCACACCTGGAAGGAGTCGAGCTCCCCCGCGGACGGGGCCTGCTGGGCCACCTGATCCACCACCCTGAGCCGCTGCGGGTGAAGAACATCGCCACGCACCCGGAATCGGCCGGTTTCCCGCCCGGCCACCCTCCCATGCACTCCCTGCTCGGCGTCGCCATCAGCGTCCGCGGACGGATCTACGGCAACCTCTACCTCTCCGAACGCAAGGACGGACGGCCCTTCGACCGGCACGACGAGGGCGTGATCCTGGCACTCGCCGGCACAGCCGGGGTGGCCATCGAGAACGCCCGTCTCTACCAGCAGGTCCGCCACAGCGCCGAGCAGTTCCAGCGGCTGCTGCTGCCCCGTCTGCCGGACCTGCACCCCTTCACGGCGGGAGCGGTCTACCGCCCCGCCAGTGCCCCCGCCGCACTGGGCGGGGACTGGTACGACGCCATGCTGCTGCCCGACGGCGCCTGCGTGGCGCTGATCGGGGATGTGGTCGGGCACGACATGCAGGCCGCGGCCAGCATGTCGCAGATCCGCAGCATGCTGCGGGCCCTGTGCCACGACGGGCGCACCGCGCCCAGCACCGTCCTCACCCGGCTGGACCGCATTCTGGCCTCCCTGGGCGAGGTCCCCTTCACCACCGTCCTGGTAGCCCGCCTGGAGCCAGTCGACGGCGGCTGGCAGCTGCACTGGAGCAGCGCCGGGCACCCGCCGCCGCTGTTGCTGCTGCCCGACGGCCGCGTGCGCTACCTGGAGACCGATCCCGGGGTTCCCCTCGGGGTCGCGCCCGAGCTGCCTCGTCCCGACCACTGCCAGGTGCTGCCCGTCGACAGCACCGTCGTCCTCTACACCGACGGCCTGGTGGAATTCCCCGGCCGGCCGCTGGACCAGGGCCTGGACGCGCTGGCGGTCACCGCCTCCCAGCACGCGGGCCGACCCCCGGAGGAGCTGTGCCGGGCACTGGCCGACCACCACCCCAGCGACGGCCACGACGATCTGGCGGTCATCGCCCTGCGCACCCCGCCCCTCACCGGCTACGCCCGCTCCTGACACCGCAAGACCGGACTTCGGTCCCGCGTCGCGACCGGGCCGGTCGCCGCTCCCCGTCGGGAGGACGTGGTGTCCGGTTCCCGCCAGCTCCCAACAGCGCGTCCGGACATGCTCGATGCCACGAACCGACTTGGTGACTCCACCCACGACTGAAGCCGCGGGCTTCCTGTCGGGCGCGCGCGAACGCGGTCCACTTCGCCCCGGGCGCCCGCACCGCCTGGCACTCCCACGGCCTGGGCCAGACCCGCTACGTCGTCGAGGGCATCGCGCTGGTCCAGTCCCGCGGTGGCGAGGTCCTCGAAGCCCACCCCGGGGACGTGATCTGGACACCGGCCGGTGAGGAGCACTGGCACGGGGCCGCCCCCGACCACTTCGTGACCCACATCGCCCGGTGGGAGACCGACGAGGCCGACTGGCGCGAGCACGTCACGGACGCCGAGTACGACGACACCCGCCGCAGCACCCGCAACACCTGATGCCCCAGCACCACTTGAAGGAAGTCGTCATCCTGCGCGGAGCCGTCGTTCACGCTTCCGGGGATGCGCGCTTCGAGGAGCGCGCAGACTCGGAGATCGTCAACCCCACCGACGCCGTCATCCGCACCGCGGCAACGGCCTTACTCACCTTGCCCGGCAGTGGAAGGTAAATGCGTCGACAGTGCCGTGCCGCGCCCGGCAGAGTGACCGCCCATGACGAGCAGCGAGCTGTGGACCCGTGCGACCGCCGACCGCTACGACGCCGAGGAGAGCGACAAGTCCTCGGCGACCTTCCTCGGACCGGCTCTCGACTTCCTCGCGGGACTCGCCGGAGACGGCCGGGCACTGGAATTCGCCATCGGAACCGGACGCGTGGGTATCCCGCTCCGGGAACGCGGCGTGCCGGTGGCGGGCATCGAACTGTCCGAACACATGGCAGCGGTCCTGCGGCGCAAGATCGACGAGGACACACTCCCGGTCGCCATCGGGGACATGGCGAGGACCGCCGTCCCCGGCAAGTTCGCCCTGGTGTATCTCGTCTACAACACCATCACGAATCTGCTCACGCAGGACGAGCAGGTCGAGTGCTTCCGCAACGCCGCGCGTCACCTGGCGCCCGGCGGCCGATTCGTCATCGAACTGGGTGTGCCGCCGCTGCGGTTCCTGCCGCCCGGGCAGGTCGCGGTGCCGTTCGACGTCTCCGAGCGGCATCTCGGCTTCGACACTTTCGATTTGGTCGAGCAGATCCTCGTCTCGCACCACTTCGCCCGCGACGGCGACGGCCACTACCTCCGCACCCACTCCCGGCACCGGTACGCCTGGCCGGCGGAGCTCGACCTCATGGCACGGATCGCGGGGCTGGAGCTCGAACTGCGCGTCGCGGACTGGGACAGGGCGCCCTTCACCCAGGACTCCGCGAAGCACATCTCCGTGTGGCGCAAGCCGGCCTGACGCGGCCCCGCCCATGGGCGCGGCCGGGAACATCTGTCCGGCGGTTCGGCGGCGGGGGTCAGGTCAGCAACCACACCGCCGTGTCCTGCGGGAGGCGGCCCCCTTCGTCCAGGGAACCGCTGGCGAGCAGGACGCCTGTGTGGGCAGGGAGCTCTGCGGGCTCCACGGCGAGGTTGACGACACAGGTCAGGCCAGGGCCCCGGCCGAAGGCGATGACCCCCGTCGCCGACGGCAGCCAGGTCAGCGACTCGTCCCCGAAGCCGGGGACGGTCCGTCGCAGCCGCAGCGCCTCGCGGTACAGCGTCAGCATCGAGGCGGGGTCGGTGCTCTGCCGGTCGGCGGCGTAGGCCGGCCAGTCCTCCGGCTGCGGCAGCCAGGGTTCGCCCCGCGAGCCGAAACCGCTGTTCGGCGCGTCGGCGACCCACGGGAGCGGCACTCTGCAGCCGTCTCGTCCCGGGTCGGTGCCGCCGGAGCGGAAGTGCATGGGGTCCTGGATGCGGTCGAGAGGCACGTCGGCCTCGGGCAGGCCCAGTTCCTCGCCCTGGTACACGTAGACGGCGCCGGGAAGCGCGAGGGTCAGCAGGGCGGCGGCCCGGGCGCGCCGGGTGCCGAGGTGCGGGTCCGTGGGCGTCCCGAAGGTCTTCTCGGCGAAGTCGAATCCGGTGTCCTCGCGGCCGTACCGTGTCACGGTCCGGGTCACGTCGTGGTTGCACAGGACCCAGGTCGCGGGGGCGCCGACCGGGGCGTGCTCGGCCAGGGTGTCGTCGATGGTGCGCCGCAGGCGGTCCGGCTGCCACGGGCACGCGAGGAAGTTGAAGTTGAAGGCGGTGTGCAGTTCGTCGGGGCGGAGGTAGCGGGCGAAGCGCTCGGAGTCGGGCAGCCAGACCTCGCCGACGTAGATCCCCTGGTACTCGTCGGCTATGGCGCGCCAGGACCGGTAGATGTCGTGGAGTTCGTCCTGGTCGATGTAGGGGTGGGGGTCGACGCCCTCGACGAAGTCGGCGAGTTGCGGGTCCTTGGCGAGCAGTGCCGCGGAGTCGATCCGTACGCCCGCGACGCCCCGTTCGAACCAGAAGCGCAGTATCTCTTCGTGTTCCTGACGGACCGTCGGGTGTGCCCAGTTGAGGTCGGGCTGCTCGGGGGTGAAGAGGTGGAGGTACCACTCACCGTCGGGCACGCGGGTCCAGGTGCGTCCGGAGAACTGGGAGGGCCAGTCGTTGGGTGGGAGTCCACCCCTCTTACCCCGGCCCGGCCGGAAGTGGAACAGCTCGCGCTCGGGGCTGCCGGGCCCGGCGTCCAGGGCCGCCCGGAACCAGACGTGCTGATCGGACACGTGGTTGGGGACGATGTCGACGATGACCCGGAGGCCGGACTCGCGGGCTTCCGCGATGAGTTTCTCGGCCTCGGCAAGTGTTCCGAAGGCGGGGTCGATGGTGCGGTAGTCGGCGACGTCGTAGCCGCCGTCGACGAGTGGCGAGACGTACCAGGGCGTGAACCAGAGGGCGTCGACACCGAGTTCGACGAGGTAGGGCAGTTTCGCCCGGACGCCCGCGAGGTCCCCGGTGCCGTCGCCGTCGCCGTCGGCGAAGCTGCGTGGGTACACCTGGTAGATGACGGCGCTGCGCCACCAGTCGTCGGTGCGTTCCGAGTGAGGGGCTGCCACGTGACGGTCCTTTCGGGCAGGGTGATTCTCCACCGTCGGCCCGGAACAGCAGGGCGCCGGAAAACAGGGCCGGCGGCAGAGGATTCTTGGAGGTGCGAGAGGGTGGGGCGTGTGCGGGGCGGGGATGCTCGGTCCGGGTGCACGCGGGCTGTCAGCCCTTGAGGCCACCCGCGGTGAGGCCGCTCATGATGTTGCGCTGGAAGATCAGGAAGATGAGCAGCGTCGGCAGGGACGCGATCGTGAGCGCGGCGATCAGCACGTTCTCGGGAACGCCGTTGGAGAGCGAGTAGATGCCGACGTTGAGTGTCTGCACGGCCGGGTCGGGCAGGGTGAGCATCGGCCAGAGGAAGTCCTTCCAGACCCCGACCACGGCGAAGATGGAGACGACACCCAGAATCGGCCGTGAGATGGGCAGCACGATCGACCACAGCGTGCGCATCGGTGAGGCTCCGTCCATGGAGGCGGCGTCCAGCAGTTCCTTCGGGATGGAGTCGAAGAATCTCTTCAGCAGGAAAATGTTGAAGGCGTTCGTCACCGAGGGCAGCCAGATCACCCAGGGCGAGTTCAGCAGATTGCGCTGCACGAACGGCACGTCCAGGACCGTGAGGTACTGCGGAACGACGAGCACGGTCGCCGGGATCATCAGGGTGGCGAGCATCATGCCGAGGATCGCCTTGCCGAAGAGCGGCCGCAGCTTGGAGAACGAATAGGCCGCCGCCACATCGAAGATCAGCTGGAAGGCCAGGGCGCCGAAGGCGTAGTACAGCGTGTTGAAGAGGAGCCGGGAGAGGTCCATCACTTCCCAGGCGCGGGTGTAGTTCCCGGGGTTCAGCGACTCGGGGGCGAACGTCGGCGGTATTTGGACGGCTTCCTGCGTGGACTTGAGGCCACCGGACGCCATCCAGTAGAGGGGTCCGAGAAAGACCAGGGTGAACAGGCCGACGACGAGGACGAAGGTCACCCAGTAGACGATCCTGCCCCGGGGCCTGGCCAGTTGGGCCGGTGAGACGAGTGTGCGTGTGGACATCTGTCGTATCCCCCGGTCCTACTCGTCCTCGGCGCGGCTGAGCTTCACGTACGCCGCCGAGACCCCGGCGAGCAGTACGAGGAGGACCAGACCGAGCGCCGCCGCGGCGCCGTAGTTGTTGAAGTTGAAGGCGTACTGGTAGATGAGGTAGACGACGGTGGTGGTCGATCCCTCGGGGCCCGCGCCGCCGGTGAGCAGGAACGGTTCGACGAACACCTGCATGGTCGCGATGACCTGCATGAGCAGCAGGAGCGAGAGGATGAGCCGGGTCTGCGGGATGGTGACGTGCCAGATCTTGCGGAACAGACCGGCCCCGTCCAGTTCCGCGGCCTCGTACAGTTCGCCGGGGATTCCCTGCAGCGCGGCGAGGTAGATCAGGGTCGCGCCGCCCATGTTCATCCACGTCGCCGCGATGACCACGGAGAGCATGGAGGTGTCCGGGTCCTGGAGCCATTGCTGCGCGGGGAGACCGAAGAAGCCGAGGATCTCGTTGAGCAGGCCGTACCCGGGGTCGTAGAGATACTTGAAGAGCAGTACGGAGGCGACCGGTGGCAGCATGACCGGCAGGTAGACCAGCAGACGCAGATACCCCCGCGCGTGCCGGAACTCATTGAGGACCACCGCGACGACGAACGGTACGGCGAAGCCGAGGACCAGCGCGAGTACGGTGAACAGCAGGGTGTTGCGCCAGGCCTGCCAGAAGGCCGGGTCGTTGTAGACGGTGTTCAGATTGGACAGCCCGGCCCACGTCGTCCGTCCGCCTTCGGTCTTCTGGAAGGCGAGAAGGAACTCCCTGACCATCGGGTACCAGGAGAACAGCGCGAAACAGATCACGGCACCGATCAGGAAGCCGTGGGCCGTGAGATTGCGACGAAGGTGCTTGGCGAAGGTTCCGCCGGACGGCCCCGGCCCGCGGCCCTGGTGCCCGGGGCGGCGGGACTTGTTCGCCGTGGTCGTGGTGGAGAGGGTGGGGGCCGACAACTGTCGCCTCCTCGGTGCGGAAGTGCCGGAGTGCGGTCGGGGAACGGTCGGGACACCGGGGGCCGGCCGGCCCCCGGTGTCGGTCACTGGTTGGCCAGGACCTGGTTGACCTGCGCCTCGGCGGTGGCGAGCAGCTTGTCGACGTCGGCGTCCTTGTTGGTGAGGATGCCCGACATCACGTTGTCGAGGACCTTGTAGACCTCCTGGGCCTTCGGCGGCTCCGCCTTGCCCGGGACGGAGTTGTCCGTGAACGTCTTGAAGTTGGCGACCGGCATGGTGGCGTACTGGATACGCGCCGCGTCGTCCTTGGTCTTGGACTCGTTCAGCCAGAAGTTGGGCTGGGGAACGCCCACAGGCAGCTTGTCGGCCTTGGTGCGGGCCCACTCGAACTGCCCCTTGCCGACGGTGAGGTTCTTGAAGTTCAGCCAGGCGACGGCGGCCTTGATCTTGTCGCCGGAGATCCCCTTCTTGATCATGTAGTTGTTGCCGCCGGCCAGGGTGTTCTTCTCGCCCGGGATCGGTCCCATGCCGAAGTTCTCGTAACTGGCGCCGAGTTGCTGGACCATGTATGCGATGTCGTCGGGTGCGGCCAGGAACATACCCAGCTTGTCGGTGGCTATCTGCTTCTGCAGGTCGCCCCACTTGAGCAGTTGCGTCTTGCCCATGCTGTCGTCCTGCCAGCGCATGGCGTGCAGGTTCTCGGCGACCTGCCTGCCCAGTTCGTTGTTGAAGGCGGCCCTATTGCCGCTCGCGTCGACGACCTCACCACCGCGGCTGTACATCTGCGCGGTGAAGTGCCAGCCACCCGTGTTGCCGGCGCTGTACTCGCCGAAGCCCGCGATGCCCTTGCCCAGGCCCGCGATCTTCTTCGCGGCCGTGCGGACCTCTTCCCAGGTGCGCGGCGGAGCGTCGGGGTCCAGGCCCGCCTGTTGGAAGAGCTTGCGGTTGATGAGCAGGCCCATGGTGTAGTTGCTGGTGGGCAGGCCGTAGAGCTTGCCGTCCTGCTTGAGCGAGTTGAGGACGTTCGGGTCGATGTCCTTCAGCAGGGGAACGCTCTTGTCGCTGACGTAGGCGGTGATGTCCGCGGCACCGTCGTTATCGAGGACCTGCGGGAGATCGGTGAAGTAGGTGTAGAACACGTCCGGCTGGGACTTGGCCTTGAGCATCGCTGTGAAGCGCGGCGGCTCCAGACACTGGCCGGGGGTGGAGCGTCCTTCGATAGTGACGCCGGGGTACGTCTTGTTGAACTCGGCGACGTCCTCCTTCCACTCCTTGAGCTCGGCCGCCTTCGCCGCAGGGGGCATGCAGTCGATGGTGAGCGTCACCTTGGTCTTCGGGTCCAGGGGGGCGGCGGGGTCCAAGGACTCGCCACCTTCGGATCCACCGCTGCCGTTGTTGCTGCTGCTCGTGCCGCAGGCGGCGAGCGCGGTCAGCGTGAGCGCGGAGACGAGGGCGACCGCGCCGGCGCGGCGGGTACGGCGGAACCGGGCACTTCTCATGGGTGGTCCCCTTCGGGCATGAACGTGGAGGTCGCCCCACCGCCGATGCGTTGTGGGGCGTCGCACACTCAACCACCGCCAACAGGTGAACGCAATATCTCGCGCTGATTTCGTAATTGTTTGACAGATGACCGTATGGGGCGCGCCGGGAGCGGCGACCCACTGTCGGTCAACCCCGGCTACGCGGACATGGAAATGCCGCGGGGCCCTGTCCGAGGAGGGTGGACACGGCCCCGCGGCATCGCGAAGCGCGGCGGCGGGCAGGCGGCCGGGATCTACCGCGGCGCCTGGGCCGTGGAGCCGCGCACCACCAGTTCGGGCTCGAAGAGCAGTTCACCGGGGTGCACTTCGCCATCCCGGATCTGGGTGCACAGCAACTCGACGGCCGCGCGCCCCATCGCCTCGATGGGCTGACGCACGGTGGTGAGCGGGGGCTCCGTGCAGTTCATGAAGGCGGAGTCGTCGTATCCGACCACGGAGACGTCACCCGGTACGGCGAGCCCGCGCCGGCGAGCCGCCCGTACGGCACCCAGGGCCAGCGGGTCGCTCGCGCAGATGATGCCGGTGACACCCCGATCGAGAAGGCGCGATGCGGCCGCCTGGCCGCCCTCCAGGGAGAATATCGTCCGCTCCACGCACGCGTCCGGCAGTTCCCCGCCGTTGGCCCGTGCGACGTCCCGCGCGGCCCCCAGCTTGCGCCGCGAAGGGATGTGGTCGGCCGGGCCCAGCACCAGACCGATGGACTCATGGCCCAGCGAGACCAGATGACGCCAGGCCTGCTCGACGGCGACGGCGTCGTCGCAGGAGATGCAGGGGAAGTCGAGGTTCTCTATCGGAGCGTTGATGAGGACGACCGGAATCTTCCGCTCGGCGAGCAGCCGGTAGTGCTCGTGCGGGGCGTCCGCCTGGGCGAACAGCCCACCGGCGAAGACGACGCCGGAGACCTGCTGCTGGAGCAGCAGCTCCACGTAGTCGGCCTCGGAGACGCCGCCCTTGGTCTGGGTGCACAGGACCGGAGTGAGACCCTGCTGCGCCAGCGCACCGCCGATCACCTCGGCGAAAGCCGGGAAGATCGGGTTCTGCAGCTCGGGCAGGACCAGGCCCACGAGGCGCGCGCGCTCGCCACGCAGCTGGGTCGGCCGCTCGTATCCGAGCACGTCCAGCGCGGTGAGCACGGACTGCCGGGTCGCCTGGGAGACCCCGGGCTTGCCATTGAGGACCCGGCTGACGGTGGCCTCACTGACACCCACCTTCTTCGCTACTTGAGCAAGTCGTCGCGTCATACACGCAAGACTAACGCAAGCCTCGCAAGCGGCTTGCGTCAGTCTTACGTCTCGACCGAAGGGGCTCCCTGTCTCCCTCCTACGGGGCCCCGTCATCCTTCTACGGGTTGTCGTTGATCTTGAAGGTGGAGTCGGCGCTCCGGGTGTCCACCGCGTTGCCGGAGACTCGCTGGACTCCGCCACAGGTCAGAACCTCGGCGAGTCCTGGTCGCTGAGGTCATCGCGCTGTCGCGAGCCCTCGTCGGCCTCCGGATTGCTCACCAGGGCGACCGGGCGGTCCTTGCCCACGTGCCGTAGCCGTCGGTCGGTCACCAGATGCGGGGTGCCCGACGTGCAGACCGTGCCTTACGACGTGGAGTCGGTCGACTCCTCGTCGGACGCGAGGATCGAGTCCTCCAGCTTGCGCAGCAGCCGCGCGAGTTGGCGGCGCTCGGACGGAGACACTTTGCCGAGCATCCGGCGTTCGTTGTCGAGATGTTCCGCGAACACGGTGTCCACCGTCGCGAGGCCCTTGTCTGCGAGACGCGAGTAGACGGCTTTGCGGTCGTCGGCGTCCCGTTCACGGGTGATCAGACCGTCCTTCTCCAGACGGTCGATCCGCAGGGTCACCCCCGCGGACGACACCAGTCCGGAGTCGGCGAGCTGACCTGCCGTCAGACGATACGGCTCTCCCGACCACCGCAGCGCGGTCAGCACCTCGAAGCCGGCCACGGACAGTCCATGACGTTCGATCGATGCGGTGAGCCTGGTGCTGTAGCGCAGGAAGGAGCGGTGGAGCCGGGCCAAGACCTCCAGCGGGCTCGTCTCCAGTTCCGGCCGTTCGCGCGCCCAGTCCTCGATCACCTTCGCTACGGCGTCCCGGTCCGCCGGTCTCGATGCGCGCCGTTGGTGGTCTCGACCTGCTCCAGGGTCGCCAACGACGAGGGTTGGGAGGTCCTGGAGCAGGACCGCGTGATGCTGGAGGCCATGCCAGCCGACGCCGACCAGCGGGAGAATCTGTACCAGCACGACCTGGGCGTGGTCCGGCTGCGCCGGCTGTACCGGGCGGCGGCCGAGGCCCAGTCGTCGGCGGGCGCCTGAGCGGTCGGCACCGTCACGGCGATGTCGGCCATCGCGCCACGGCGCTGTCGGCTGATCAGGCCACGAGCAGTTCACGCAGGCGCTCGGCCGGGGGTTCCCGGCCGAGCGTTCAGCGGGGGCATGATGATGGTCATGACGTTGTCGACGGCATTCACGAAACTGTTCGGTGTGCGGCATCCCATCGCGCTGGCACCGATGGGGGGGTTCGGCCGGTGGTGAACTGGCGGCGGCCGTCTCACGCGGCGGCGGGCTCGGGTTGCTGGGCTCCGCGAACGGGGATCCGGACTGGCTGGCCCGTGAGCTGCCCATCGTGGCGCAGGGCACCACGGGCCCCTGGGGTGTCGGCCTCTGGACCTGGGCGATCGACGTCGGCGCGGTCGAGCGAGTATTGGAGCACAGGCCCAGAGCGGTGATGTTGTCCTTCGGGGACCCTAGCCCTTTCGCCGGGCGCATCCGCCGGGCGGGCGCGGCACTGATCATTCAGGTCACCGATGTGGACGAGGCCAGGCAGGCGGTGGACCTGGGCGCCGACGTCATCGTCGCGCAGGGCACGGAGGGCGGTGGACACGGAGCCCGGCACGGACGGTCCACCCTGCCGTTCGTACCGCTCGTGGTGGACCTCGCGGCACCCGTGCCGGTGCTGGCGGCCGGCGGGATCGCCGACGGCCGCGGCGTGGCCGCGGCCCTGGCCCTGGGCGCGGCGGGGGCGGCCATCGGCACCCGCTTCCAGGCCACGGCCGAAGCCCTGGTCCACCCGTCGATCGCAACCGCGATCGTCGAGGGACGCGGACAGGACACCGAGCGCAACCGTGTCCTGGACATCGCCCGCAGCTCCCAGTGGCCCGCGCGGTACACCGCTCGCACCCTGGGCCATCGCTACCTCGACCAATGGCGGGGCCGGGAAACGGAACTCGCCGCGGATCCCCGGGCGCAACGGGCCTACCAGGACGACGTGGCACGAGGCGAGATTCCCCCGCTGCCCGTATGGGCCGGCGAGGCGGTCGACCTCATCACCGACCTCCCGCCTGCGGCCGACCTCGTCGCCACTCTGGCCGCCCAGGCCGAGGACGCCCTGACCCGAGCCGGGAGGCACCGCTTCTTCCTCCGCAGGTGACGGCCGACGATGTGGTTGATCCGCGTCAGCCGGGTCACACGCTTGCGGTTATCCTCCGCCCCCTCGCACACAGTTCAGCATGGATGCGTGGGGCTCCGTAGGTGCTGGTGTTCGGGGTGGATGGCGCGGATCTCCCTCACGGTCCGCTTCTCCTCGGCCCGGCGCTCGGCCCGGCGCTCGGCGCGGGCCTGCTCGGTGGCCAGGTGCTGGTGGTAGCCGGCGCGGGACGCTCCGGGCATCCGGCAGATCCGCTTGACGCCGAAGTCGGTGCGGTTGCCGGAGATGAAGTCCCGGCGGCGGGGCCTCACTTCACCTCCCGCGCGAAAAAGGCGGCTGCCCGGCGCAGGATCTCGCGCTCCAGCTGCCACTCCTGCTCGGCCTTGAGCAGCCGGGCGTTCTCCGCCCGCAGCCGGGCCGGCTCCCCGGCCGCGCTCACGCTGCCGTCGCGGCGCTCGGGCGCGGCCCGGGTCTCGTCCATGCGCACCCACGTCCGCAGCGATTGCGCGGTGATGCCGTGCCGTCTGCGACGCTGTCGGGGCGGTCCGGGATCCGGCGGGTGCGGGAGCTGCCACGGCTGCCCGTGCCCGCCGCCGCGACAGGAACGGTGATCACGCTCATGCCGGCCCCTCGTCCCGCAGTTCGATCTTGACGACGGTGTCGACCGGGTCGGGCAGCGGATAGGTGTGGTGGCCGATCTCGCCGAACTGGATGAACGGAAGGTGCGGGTAGGAATCGATGACCCAGGAGTCGCACAACTGGAGTTCACGGCCGTCGGCGAGCGATGTCATCCGGGCGATGCGGTCCTTGGGGATACCGCCGGCCAGGGCCAGCGGCCCGATCGGGGCGCGCAGGACATGGGCATAGACCGCGTTCTCGGTGCGGGTGTAGTAGCCCCATTCCGGCGTGCCGAGTCCGGCCGGGCCCGCGCCGTGGATCGACTCGCCGTTGATGTCCAGCCAGGCGCCGATCGCGCGCAACCGCTCCTCGGCCTCGGGCTGAAGCGTGCCGTCGGGCTTGGGCCCGATGTTGAGCAGCAGATTGCCGCCCTTGGCCACGCACTCGACCAGCTTCGTGATCAGCTGCTGGGAGGTCTTCCACAGATCGTCGTCGGCGCAGTAGCCCCAGCTGTTGTTGAGGGTGACACAGGCCTCCCACGGGACGGGCGCGCCGTCCTGGCCGCGGATCCCCTCGACGGGAATGACCTGCTCGGGCGAGACGAAGTCGCCGCTGTAGGGGTTCGGTGCGGTGGTGGCGATGGATCCGAGACCGCCCCCGCTGGTCTCCAGGCGGTTGTCCATCAGGGCGTCCGGCTGGAGGACCCGGACCATGTCGACGATCTCCTGGGCGCCCCACTGTGCGGGGCCCATGCCGGCGTAGGAGAAGTCGAACCACAGGATGTCCAGCGAGCCGTAGTTCGTGCACACTTCACGGATCTGGCCGTGCAGGAAGCGCCGATAGGAATCCAAATCGCTGACGTGGCCGGCATGGGCGGGGTCGTCGCGGTGCGGGTGGTTCTCGTCGCCGTAGTGAGGGTAGTCCGGGTGGTGCCAGTCCAGCAGCGAGTAGTAGAGGCCGACCTTGATGCCGCGGGAGCGGAAGGCGTCGAGGAACTCCCGGACGAGGTCGCGGCCGATCCCGTTGCGCATGCTGGTGTAATCGGTGAGGGCCGAGTCGAACAGGCAGAAACCGTCATGGTGCTTGGCGGTCAGCACCGCGTACTTCATGCCGGCGGCCACGGCCAGATCGGCCCAGGTCTCCGGGTCGAAGTGCTCGGCGCCGAACCGGTCGACCGCGTCCTGATAGGCGTCGGCATCGACCTTCTCGTGCGAGCGGACCCATTCGCCCCGCGCCCACACCGCGTAGGCGCCCCAGTGGATGAACATGCCGAACCGGTCGTGACGGAACCAGGACGAGCGGGCGAACCGGTCGGGGACGGTCTCCAGGTCGGGCAGGACCGGCCCGGGATTCAGCGGGGTGTTCACCGTCGTCATCACTTCACCGCCCCGGAGGCCAGGCCGCTCACGATGTACTTCTGCGCGAACAGGTAGACCGCCACCACCGGCAGCATCGTGATCACCAAGTCGGCGCAGACCAGGCTGTAGTCGAAGCTGTAGGTGGTCTGAAAGTTGAACACCGACATCGGCAGGGTCCAGAGGTCGGAGTCGGGAATCAAGAAGAGCACGTTCTGAAACTCGTTCCAGGCATAGGTGAAGACCAGTATCAGCGCGGTGGAAGTGACCGGTTGTCGGCGTACTCGCGTATGTGCAGAGGTAGGTACGGATGAACGTGCAGAGCAAGTAGCCGCCGGCTGGCCCTCATTGCCGTGCGAGATGATGGGGGTCCGGTCCCCGTGATGTGTAGGCAGTCCCGCTCTTCTGTGGGCAAACAAGCGGCCGTCCCAGTCATCCGTAGGAAGTTGCGAGTCGCCCCGTCAGCGCCGAGACCGCGCCACTTCTCTCGGCCAATGTCCGAGGCATGCGCAAGGATCTTGGCCATGACTGCAACTGCTGCCGACTACGTATGGCTCAACGAGCGCTTCCCCGACCTCGCGGAGGCGTATTGCTTCACGCTGGTGCACAACCTGGCGCCTGTGGACGTCCTTGCCCGCCTCGAAGGCCAGAGCGAGCCTTCCCAGACCGGGGTGGAGGCGATAGTGGACGCGGCCTTTGAGCTCCTGGACCGTTCGGACAACACCCGGCAGTTCATCGCCATGACCACTGTCGGGGACTGGACCCTGCTGATTGAGCCCGTCGGCTACATCGGCGTCACCGAAGAGAGAGCCCTGCCCGCTTCTGCGGGCACCCGCTGGGTCTCGCACTTCGTCAACATCAACGGCCTCGACTCGTTCCTCTGGGCCCAGGACACGGCCGGTCGCCTGACGTTCGAGCCCGCAGTGCCCGACCGCCGCTGGGGAACAACCCCTGACGAACCCGTCCCGGTGCCGCCCCACGAAATCCGGATCGACATGGGCTCGTCCAAGACCATCGCGGGCTTCGCCTACCTGCCCCGCCAGGACGGCAGCATCAACGGTCGCGTCGGCCAGTACGAGTTCTACGTCAGCTCCGACGGCACGACCTGGGGCTCCCCGGTCGCCACCGGCACCTTCGCCGACGACTCCAGCCGCAAAACGGTCGGCTTCCCGCCCACCGCCACCCGCTACATCCGCTTCCGCGCCCTGACAGCGGTCGACGGCGGTCCCTACACCACCTGCGCCACCCTCTCCGTCATCGGCTCCTGACCAGAAGTCACCGCAGCGGTGGCCGACAAGGGCGCAGGCCATGGCGGCGAGGGCGAGAGACACGGAACCAGGAGCCCGGCTCCGGGCGCGTCATCGGATCGATGGCGCCCGGGACCTCCCAGTCGTCGGCCCAGCCGACGATGTGGACGCCGATGGAGGCGACGGCCCTCAGCACGTTCTCCCGTTGACGCTCGGGGGATGACGTGGCCGGCTTCACGCGGGACAGCCGCCGCACCCCGAGCAGGCATTTGCCGCATCCATCCCAAGGTCGTTCCATCACGTTCAGGTCCGTACCGTGCCATTTACTCTCCGTTCGAGCGTGCAGAGTACGGAGATTTGACGGCAGGACCTCCGCGAGCGATCTTGGTCAGCCCAAGGAGCTCAGTCGAACCTGACGGTTGACATGGGAGATGTTCGTGTCCACCAACCTTCGTCCGTCTTCCCGACCCCGTCCGATGCGGGAGGCTCGGGTCCGGGGGTGGCCTGCACGCGGCCACCCCCGGACAGGCACCAAGGATGCCTGGTCGCAACGGGCACGGCGAGTCCGTCTTCGCCTTCGATGACAAGATCTGCCACAGCTGCCGATAACAGGGCAGACGTTGCCTGTTGGGGCACTGGTGACCTGGGGCCGAGATTCGCCATCCGGGCTGCTCAGCCGGAGCGGGCGTGGCGCACCAGGGTATCGAACAGGTTCTGCTGGAAGGGGTCTTGGTGCGCGGTGTCCTCCGGGTGCCACTGCACCGCCACGAACCAGCCTCCTGCGGAGGGCAGTTCGAGGGCTTCGATGGTGCCGTCGCCGGCTGTGGCGGTCGCGGTCAGACCGTCGCCCAGGCGGTCGGTCCGTTGGTGGTGGTAGCAGGACGCCTCGAGCTTGTCGGCGCCCAGCGCACGCGCCGTCCGCGTTCCGGGGCGGATCGCCACCGGGTGCAGCAGATGGCGGTGCTCGTGGCCGGGGCCGCCCATGTCCTGCTGGAGGCTGCCGCCGAGGGCGACGTTGACGACCTGCAGGCCGCGGCAGATCGCCAACAGCGGCATCCCCGACTGCAGAGCTCGCCGGGCGGCTTCAATGTCAAAGGCGTCCTGGAGGCCGTCGACGTCGTAGACGCTGTCGTGGGTGTCGGCGGCGCCGTAGCGGTACGGGGCGATGTCGCCACCGCCGGGGAGCAGTACGGCGTCGAAGCGGGCGAGGCGGGCGGCGACGTCCTCTTCGGCCGGGTCGGCCGGATGGATGGTCGCCGGTTCGCCGCCGGCCCGCCAGACGGCCTCGACGAGCGCGCGGGCGTTGACCTCGGCGGCGTACCGCAGCGCGGAGGTAGTGGCGCAGAAGCGGGCCGGGATGGCTATCAACGGGCGCGTCACAGCTGAATCCAGGTGGTCTTGAGGTCGGTGTACTTCTCCAGGGCGTGGACGGACTTGTCCCGACCGTTGCCGGACTGCTTCATTCCGCCGAAGGGCACCGTCAGGTCGCCCTCCTCGTAACAGTTGACCCAGACCGTCCCGGCCCTCAGCGCGCGCGAGACCTGGTGGGCGGTGGACAGGTCGGAGGTCCACAGGCCGGCGGCGAGGCCGTACTCGGTCGCGTTGGCGAGGCGTACGGCCTCGTCGAGGTCGTCGAAGGCGAGTACGGACAGGACGGGGCCGAAGATCTCCTCGCGGGCCAGCCGCATGTCCGGGTCGACACGGTCGAAGACGGTGGGCTGGAGAAAGCTGCCGCCGGTGGCGGTCATGGTGCGGTCCCCGCCGGTGAGCAGGCGGGCGCCCTCCGCCCGGCCGGTGGCGATGTGGTCGAGGACGCGCTCCAGGTGGGATTCCGAGACCAGGGCGCCCATCTCCGTCGCCGGGTCCAGCGGGTCGCCGACCTTCAATTCCCGCGCCCGCCGGATGACGGCCTCGGTGACCTGCTCGGCGATGGAGGAGTGCACGAGGAGCCGGGAGGGGGCGGTGCACATCTCGCCCTGGTTGAAGAAGATGCCCCAGGCGGCGGTGGCGGCGGCCTTCTCCAGGTCGGGCGCGTCGGGCAGGATGATGTTGGGTGACTTGCCGCCCAGCTCCAGCCAGACCCGCTTGAGGTTCGAGTCGGCGGCGTAGTGCAGGAAGTGGCGGCCGACGGCGGTGGAGCCGGTGAAGGCCAGCACGTCGACGTCCGGGTGCAGGCCGATCGCACGGCCGGCGGCCGGGCCGTCACCGGTGACGACGTTGAGGACGCCCGGGGGCAGTCCGGCCTCGGTGCCGATGCGGCCCAGCAGCAGAGCCGACAGCGGGGACGACTCGGACGGTTTCAGTACGACGGTGCAGCCCGCGGCAAGGGCCGGGGCGACTTTCCAACTCGCCAGCGTGAGAGGGAAGTTCCATGGCACGACCGCACCGACCACACCGGCCGGCTCCCGTGTGACGAGGGCGAGGGCGTCGGGGGCGGTGTGCGGGGAGGAGTCGGCAAGCTTGTCGGCCAGCTGCCCGTACCAGCGGAACGTGCTGATGACGGCGCGCAGTTCGATGTCGTACGCGTCGGTGATGGGCTTGCCCATCTCCAGGCTGACCGTGAGCGCCAGTTCCTCCCGTCGCTCTTCGAGGAGTTCGGCGATCCGCAGCAGGGTCCGGCCGCGTTCGACGGGGGCCAGGCGTGGCCAGGGGCCGGAGTCGAAGGCGCGGCGTGCGGCCGAGACCGCGAGATCGACATCAGCCTCACCCGCGTCGGCCACGTGGGTGAGAATCCGCCCGTTGCGGGGTGCGACGACGGCGAACGTTGCGCCACTGCCGCTTTCGGCCCGGCCGTCGATGTGGTGCCGGGTGGGCGGGCCGAGCTCCTCGGCCCGGGTCAGCAGTTCCTCATGGGTGACGTTGCGCATGGGTGTCTCCGGCTGCCCCGTCACTCGGCGCCGGAGGTGCCGGACTCCAGAAGCCGCCCGCCGTCCCAGACCACGCCGACCTGGCGGTAGTACGCGGCGATCGGCTCGCGGATCTCCAGGCGGGCCAGCTCCTCGGTGGGTGAGGCGAACAGTTCCAGGTCGGCGTCGCCGACCCAGGGCTGACCGCCCTCGAAGGAGACGGCGCCGGACTCGATCAGTTCGTCCAGCGCGAGTCCCTTGCCGTTCTCGATGGACGGCAGCCAGCGGTGGTGGGCCATCGGATGGGCGTTGACGAATCCGTTCGTCTCCGACGGCTCGCGCAGGGTCACCACGGCCTGCGCCAGACGCCGGTCGGCGGCGGCGAGGGTCGCACCGAACCGTGCCCCGGCCTGGATCCGGGGCGCCGGCCCGTAGGGATGCGGGCGGGTCTGGTGGATGGAGCCGAGCTTCTTCGGGTAGCCCTGGTGCAGTCCGCGGGCGATCGCGAAGTCCTTGTCGACCCAGATGTACACGCAGCGGGTGTAGGTCCGGCCCTGGTACTTGCAGCGGACGACGGCGAACGCCTCCTTGTACTGTGCGAGCACCGGGTCCAGAAGCTCCTCCCCCGACGCCGAGCAGGACTGCCAGTCGGCCCAGATCAGCGCGACGGCACCGGGGTCCTCGTCGGCGAGCTCCAGCGGCTCGGGCAGCAGTTCACGCACCCGAACGGGGTCGGTGCGGTACTCGACGGTGAGCAGGTCGCCGGAGTAGCGCCACGGCGGGGAGGGGATCAGCGACGAGGCGCCCGTCGCCGTCTTGGGGTGGAAGTAGCCACGGACACTGGCCATGTCGTCACGCTCCAGAGAGATCAGCAGGGGCGGGCACGCCTCCTGCGCGGGACGCGGCGGCCGTGGGAAGGGGTGCGCCGCCGCGTGGGGTTCGGGTCGGATGCCGGGCTTCCGGCTCACCGTCGGCTGGGCCGTGGTGAGCCGGTGGCACCCGGGACGGTCATGAGCGGGCGAGCCGCTCCAGCCGCTGGTGCAGGTCCTCGACATACGTCTCGGATTCGGGCTTCATCAGCACGCTGCGCAGGATCCGTGCGCCGTCGGCGTCGGTGGTGATCTTCGGGTGGCGGGCGGTGAAGCGCTCGGCGCCGACGCGGAGGGTGCTGAGGAAGACCGGATCCTGGCTGTCGGTCATCCCTTCCCGCATGATCCGGTCGCTGGCCGCGTCGATCTTCGACAGGCTGGTGCCTTCGGTCACCGGGAAGTAGCTGACGATGTCGAGTTGCGGGGGCTGGTAGAGCTCCAGGTGTTCGGAGCCCTCGATCAGTTCCGCCCAGCGCAGTGCGGCGCGCCGGCCGGCCGCCAGCACCTGGCCCAGCCCCTCGCGGGTGGGCGGCAGCATCTGGAAGGTGAGCCACAGCGCGGCAGCCGCCGCACCCGCCCGGGAGCACTCCAGGCTGATCTCGCCCAGATGCAGTTCCTCGGAGGTGAAGTAGGTGTACGGCGAGTCGTGCAGGTAGAACCGGCCGACCGAGGGGTCGCGGAAGAGGACGGCTCCGCAGCCGTACGGCTGGAGACCGTGCTTGTGCGGGTCCACCACGATGGAGTCGGCCTCGGCGATCGCCCGCCAGGGCTCGGCCGGCAGGCCCTCGGGGCCGTCCGCGTCGGCCAGCAGCGTGAAGAATCCGCCATAGGCGGCGTCGACGTGGATCCGCACGCCGTACCGTTCACGCAGTGCCAGCGCCTCGTGGACCGGCTCGATCGCGCCGAGGCCGGTGGTACCGGCAGTGAGCACCACCGTGCCGACCCGCCCGCCGCGCAGCAGCTCCTCCAGCGCGTCGAGGTCCATGCGGCCGAGGTCGTCGGTGGGGACGGGGAAGCCTTCGACACCGAGAACGCCGCACATGCGGCCGTGGGTGTAATGGGCCTCGGTGCTGTAGGCGATGCCCTTCCCGGGGTGCAGTTCGCGGGCCACGAAGAGGGCTTCGAGGTTGGCAATGGTGCCGCTGGTGGTCAGGTGCCCCAGGTGGGTTCCGTAGCCGAACATGGTGGCCAGCTGCTGCACGACCTCACGCTCCATGTCGGCGGTGGCCGGCCCGCCGTCCAGGGCGTGGTTGTTCGGGTTGATCAGCATGGCGGTCAGGTAGCCCACCACGGCTGCCGGGTGAGGCGGCTTGAGCATCTGGCCCGCGTAACGGGGGTGGAAGAAGGGGTAGTTGTCCTTCAGCCGCTCGGTGAAGGTCTCGAACGCGGCGGCGAACCGGTTGTCGTCGACGGCCAGCGCCGGGTGCGGGTCGAAGGGGCCGAAGGCCTTCGTCCACTCGGCGTTCGATGCGACCGCCGCGGCCAGCCACTTGGTCAGGTCCATTCGGTCACTCTCCTTGATCTGGTGCGTTGTTGTGGTTCGGACTCAGCGCTTGGGCGGGCGGACTCCGCGGAACTCCCAGTCGCCGCCGAGCGCGGTGGACAGCACTTCCTCGGACTCGGTGGGCTGGGCTCCGACGTCGGTGCGGATGGGGGTGGGGCCGGTGACGATGTGGTTGGTGAGGCGTCCAAGGCCTTCAACCTCGACCTCGACGACGTCGCCCGGCTGGACGGGGCGCGAGTTGGCCGGGGTGCCGGAGAGGAGAACATCACCGGGGAAGAGGGTGATGGTGCGGGCGATGTCGGCGACGAGGTAGTGCATGTCCCACGTCATCTCGTCCGTCGAGCCGTCCTGGACGACCTGGCCGTTGACGTACGTGCGCAGCCGCTTGCCGTGGAAGTCCCAGTCGGTGACCAGGCCGGGGCCGAGCGGGCAGAGGGTGTCGGAGCCCTTGACGCGGAGCATGGAGCCGGCGTCGGTGTCGCGGAAGTCGTGCAGGCCGTAGTCGTTGGCGATGGTGTAGCCGGCGATGTACTCCCCCGCCTCGGCCGGGGAGACGTTCCGTGCCGTCCTGCCGATGACGATGGCGACCTCGCCCTCGTAGTTGAGCCATTTGCAGCCCTCGGGGCGCACGATCGCGCCATTGTGGGAGTTCAGGGCCGAGGTCGGCTTGTGGAAGTACGTGGGGGTGTCGGGCAGGCCGATCTGGAACTCCTCGACCCGGCTGCGGTGGTTGAGGTGGACGGCGATGACCTTGGACGGGACGACCGGAGGCAGGTGCTGCGCCATTTCGGTCTTCACGCGGCGGCCGTCCGCGGCGACCAGTTCGTCCCCATGGACGGTGACCTGGACGGCCGCGCCGTCCAGCAGAATGCGGCGGTACTCGGGCATGACGGACTCCTAGATGGGGCTGCGCGAAGAGTGTGCGGACGGGGAGGCGGGCAGGTCGGTGCCGGTCCAGCCGTTGGCCGGGCGGTCGAACCAGAGGTGGGCCTGACCGGTACCGACGGAGTTCTCGTACTCGCCGTACTGGCGGGCCTTCGCCATGCACGCGTGTTCGCCGAGCGCGCCGGCCATCATCAGATAGTGGAAGAACTTCGCCTCCGGCTTGTACTTCCAGAACTCGTCCATGGTTTCGAGGACCCTGTCGTGCCGGCCCTCCTTGAACCAGGCGATCCGCTCCTCGTCGGCCGCCCGTGCCTCGGGCGTGAAGATGTGAACGGGATTGCTGGCCTCGTGATCGCGGAGCTCGCGCAGCGGCCAGAAAGTGTGCGACAGCGCGCCGGAGGCGATCAGCATCACCCGGCGGCCCGGGGTGGCGGCGATACCGTCCGCGAGAGCGCGGCCCAGGCGCAGATGGTCCTCCATGTCGCCGGTCTGACAGACCCCGATGGTCACCCACCGCTTGTCGGGCAGACCCTCGCCGAGGAACTTCCACAGGTTGATGGTGGCGTAGTAGACCGGCAGGTACGCGTCGTCGATCGGCGTGATGAACGTACCGTGCTTGTCGGCGAACGAGGCGATGTTGTCGGCGAGTTCGGGGTCGCCGGGGAAGTCGTACGGCATGCGGCACATGCCGCGCGGCAGTTCCTCGGAGGTGAACAGGCCCGCACGCCGGTCCTGCGCGGCGACGACGAACTCGACGGTGGTCGCCCAGTGAGAGTCCAGGACGACGACGGTGTCGTAGTCGTCGCGCTCGAAGACGTCCCGGCGCAGTTGCTCCAGGCCGGTGACGAGGGTGATCTCCTTGCCCTCGTTCAGCTCCAGCCGCTCCTCCTCGGGGAGCACGATGGTGGGGACGTGGGCGAGCAGGCCCGCCCCGACGATCTCACCCATGGTTCTTCCATCCCTTCGGGGCGACGACGGTGTTCTTCACGTCGCAGTAGAAGTCGAAGCTCCAGGTGCCGCCTTCTCGGCCGACCCCGGACTGGCGGGAGCCGCCGAACGGGGCCTGGAGGTCGCGCACGAAGAAGCAGTTGACCCACACGGTGCCCGCGACGAGCCGTCCGCTGACGCGTTCGGCGCGCTCCGGGTCGCCGGTGGCGACGGTGGCGGCCAGCCCGAAGCGGGTGTCGTCGGCCAGGCGGACGGCTTCCGCCTCGGTGGTGAAGGTCTGCAGGGTCAGTACCGGGCCGAAGACCTCCTCCTGCACGATCTCCGAGTTCTGAGCAACGTCCGTGAGGAGGGTCGGCGCGTAGTACTGACCCTCCTTGCGGTGACCGCCGATGACCGCGCGGGCCCCCGCCTCGACGGCCCGCTCCACGAAGCCGTCGATCTTCTCCAGTTGCCGGACGTGGATGTTGGGGCCGATGTCGGTGGCCTCGTCGCGTGGGTCGCCCTGTTTCAGCGCGCTCGCCTTCTGCACGAAGCGACGGGTGAACTCCTCCGCGACGGACTCCTCGACCAGCAGTCGAGTGGCCGCCAGGCACACCTGGCCGGCGTTGTCGTACTGCTCCACCGCCAGGCCCACGGCCAGGTCCAGGTCCGCATCGGCGAACACCAACAGCGGTGATTTGCCGCCGAGTTCGAGGCTGAGCGGAATGAGGTTGGCGGCGGCCGACGCGGCGATCCGCCGGGCCGTCGGCACGGAGCCCGTGAAGCTGATCCGCCGCACGTCCGGATGCGAGGTCAGCGCGTCGCCGATCTCGGCGCCGTAGCCCTGGACGACGTTGAAAACACCGGCGGGCAGTCCTGCCTCGGCGGCGATGTCCGCGAGCAGCGAGGCGGTCAGCGGGGACCACTCGGCGGGCTTGAGGACCACTGTGTTGCCGGCGGCCAGGGCCGGGGCGACCTTCCAGGTGGCCAGCATCAGCGGGGCGTTCCACGGGGTGATCAGTACGCAGGGGCCGGCGGGGTCCCAGCTGACGTGGTTGGTGTGGCCCCGGGTCTCGAAGTCCTCGTGGCCCAGCTTCAGCAGCCAGTCCGCGAAGAAGCGGAAGTTGTGCGCGACCCGGGGCATCACGCCTCGCCGGTGGGAGCGGAGCAGGGCGCCATTGTCGGCGGTCTCGACGATCGCCAGGTCCTCGATGCGCTTCTCCACACCGTCGGCGATCGCGTGCAGGATCCGGGCGCGTTCGGCGCGCGGGGTGGCGGCCCAGCCGGGGAAGGCGGCCTTCGCGGCAGCCACCGCGGCCGCCGCCTCCCTCGTGGTGCCCCGGGAGATCTCACCCAGAACGCCGCCGTCGATCGGTGAGATGTCGGTGAACGTCTCGGCGGAGGCAACGCGTTCGCCTCCGATCCAGTGCCGGGTGTCTACCGGCACCCCGGCGACGACAGCTGCTTGGGGCTCGCGGGTCATGTCCCAACCTCCAGTTCGTTTGAGTCCAAATAACCAGCCGACTCGCCGGAGTGTCAAGGGATTCCAGCAATTTATTTGGGGTCAAACGTTTTCTCCCTGGGGGTGCCCCGCCTCCGGGAGACAGCGGACCCGACGGACCGTGCGGGTACCACCGTCTCCGGTCATGAGCGCGATGCCCGGCGGGCACACCGATGGGAGCCCGGGCCCCGACGGTCCGGCTACGGGCGCGGGCGGCGGCCCGAGCGACGCGGGGCGAGCTTCTCGCCGTCGAGCAGTTCCCGCCTGCGCTGCTCGCCGTGCTCCTCGAGACGGCTGACGATGGCGCGCAGACTGTCGGCGAGCTGAAGGCACTCCTGGGCACTGAGCGGGGCGGCGACGAAGGCCTCTTCCGCGTTGAACGCCGGGAACAGCCCCTCCATGAGCTTCTCCCCCTGGGGGGTCAGCGAGAGGAGGACCCGGCGGCGGTCCTCGTGGTGAGCGGAACGGGAAACGAGGCCGCGCGATTCGAGGGTGCGGGAGATGCCGGTCAGCGTGCCCTTGGAGATGCCCGCCTCCTCGGCCACCGACCAGGTCTCCGCCTCACCCCAGATCCACAGCACCCACAGCACCACGAAGCCGGTCCACGTCAGTTCGTGCGGACGCAGCACCGAGTTCTCCAGATGCTGACGGACGGCCGCGGCGGCCCGGTGGATGTTGCCCACAGCGGCCATGGCCTCGTGCTGCAACGCGAGACCGCCCAGCCGCCGCCGCACGGCCTGCTCGGTCTCGGTGATGGATCGGCGGGGCCCGGACACAGGCTTCTCCTCAACTGTCGGGGGCGGCAAGGACCGCCGATGTATTCGTTCGCGGCCAAAGGTATCTCCGCAGCCCCTGGACCCGACGGCCTCCGACCCGTACGGGGATACACAAATTCTCCTCGACCCCCTTGTGGGCACCGCACCCGACTCTTATCGTTTGGCATCAAATGATTGCCCCCTGGCCCAAGCCGGCCGGCCGACAGGCCGCATCATCGCTGCGCGGGCAAATCGAACCGTATGCACATCTCGCCGCACCCCTGGAGTATCCCTTGAGCGCCCATACCGACCCCCAGGTCCGACAGATGATGGAGACGCTCGCCGCCGAGGGGACCGATGTCCTCCGCGTCACCTACCCGGACCTGATGGGGTCCGACCGCAGCCGGGACATCATGCTGCACCATCTGCTGCACGCGGCCGGACACGGCCTCGCCTTCAGCCGCGCCGTCTATCACACCGGCGCCCTGGGCGATCACTCCGACATCGCCGGCGGCCTCGAAGCCGGCATGCCCGACGTCCTGGTGCGCCCGGACCTGGACACCGTCGTCCCGCTGCCGTGGGAGCCGAACGCGGCCTGGTGCATCGGCGACGTACGGGACCCGGCTACCGGCCGGAGCGTGCCCGAATCCCCCAGGGACCTGCTGCGTCAGGTCCTCACCCACCTCAACGACGCGGGCCTGACCGCGCTCGTCGGCCCGGAACTGGAATACGTCCTGCTCGAGCCGGACGCCGATGCACTCACCGGGTGGCGGCGCTACGCCCCCGCCCCGGGCAACGTCTACACCACCGGCCGCCGCGCCGACCCGGACGGACACCTCCTGCGCACCATGCGCGCCCTGCACAAGCTCGGTCTGGACGTCAGCGGCGGCAACCGCGAGTTCGACGGCGGGCAGTTCGAGATCAACCTCAACCACTCCGAAGCACTCCACGCCGCGGACCGTGCCTTCCGGTTCAAGGTCGCGGTCAAGGAACTCGCCCGTGCCGAGGGCCGGCTGGCGACGTTCATGGCCAAGCCGTTCAACGACGGCGGCGGTTCGGGTTTCCACCTGCACGTCTCCCTGATCGACGCGGACGGGACCAATGTCTTCGACGCCCCCCACGAGGCCCACGGACTCTCGGCCACGGCCCGCCACGCCCTGGCCGGCGTCCTCGCACACGCGCCCGCGCTGTCCGCCCTGCTCAACCCCACCGTCAACTCCTACAAGCGGTTCGGGCCCGAAACCACCGCCCCCTGGCTGATCAACTGGGGCCTGGACAACCGCAACGCCATGGTGCGCATCCCGCCGGAGCGCGGTGCCGCCTCCCGGCTGGAGGTCCGCCTCGGCGACGCCACGGCCAACCCGTACCTCGCCACCGCCGGCCTCCTGGCCGCCGTCCACCTCGGCATCACCGCCGCCGTCGAGCCCCCCGCACCGGCGACCGGCCACGCCGCCGACACCGGCGCCGCCGACCGGCTGCCCACCGACCTCGGCCAGGCCCTGGACGCCCTCGAGGCCGACGACCAGCTCACCGGCGTCCTCGGCAAGGCGTTCGTCGACGCCTTCCTGACCTTCAAGCGGGACGAACTCGCCCGGTTCCACAAGTACGTCACCGACTGGGAGTTCCGCGAGTACGCCCAGATCAACTGAGACCGCCCGCTCCCCGCTTCCGTTCACCCGACTCAACCACCTGCTCGGCGCCTCACCGCGTTTCCACCCGACCCCGCACGGCGCCCCACCCCGCCTCCGCCTGATCCAGCACGGAGCCTCACCCCCTCCGCCTGATCCAGCACGGAGCCTCACCCCCTCCGCCTGATCCAGCACGGAGCCTCACCCCCTCCGCCTGATCCAGCACGGAGCCTCACCCCCTCCGTCTGATCCAGCACGGAGCCTCACCCCTTCCGTCTGATCCCTGGCGGCGCTCCACCCCGCCTCCGCCTGATCCTGCACGGCGCCTCATCCTTCCTGCGCCGCTTCCCGCAGACCGGCCGTCGCCGCAGCGCTGCCACCACATTCCTTCCGCGGCCTCGCCCTGCCCCGCCACCACCCGCGCGGGCCGGGTCCTCGCTCACACCCCGCCGGAGCGAGGTGCCGCGTCCGTACGTCAGCCCATTCCTTTGCGAGGGACCTCCCGATGGCATTTCGCACGTCCAACGACACCACTACGTCCCGCCCGGCAGACCCACAGGCAGAAAGCTGTCCCCAGCCCGGCGCCCCCGCCCTGGGCGCCGGCCTCAAACGGCGCCACGTCACCATGCTGGCCATCAGCGGCGCCATCGGAGCCGGCCTCTTCCTCGGTGCCGGGGCAGGCATCCACACCGCCGGACCCGGCATCCTCATTTCCTACACGCTGGCCGGCCTGCTCATGGTCCTCGTCATGCGCATGCTCGCGGAGATGGCCGTCGCCCAGCCCAACAGCGGCTCCTTCTCGGTCTACGCCGAAAAGGCCTTCGGCCGCTGGGCCGGCTTCACCGTCGGCTGGCTGTACTGGTGGCTCCTGGCCGTCGTCGTAGCGGCCGAGGCCACTGGAGCGGCCGCCATCGCCCACAGCTGGCTGCCGACCATCCCCCAGTGGGCCTTCGTCCTCGCCTTCATGGCAGCCCTCACCGTCGTCAACCTCTTCAGCGTCGGCCACTTCGGCGAGTTCGAGTTCTGGTTCGGCGCCATCAAGGTCACCGCTGTCGTCGCCTTCCTCGTCCTCGGCTCCCTCGCCGTCTTCGGCCTGCTGCCCGGAACCCAGGCGGTGGGGATGACCAACCTGACCGATCACGGCGGCTTTCTCCCGCACGGCGTGAACGGCGTACTGACCGGGCTGCTCGCGGTCGTCTTCTCCTTCGGCGGCATGGAACTCGTCACCATCGCCGCCGCCGAGTCCCCCGACCCCTCCCAGGCAGTCGCCAAGACCACCCGCACCGTCATCGTCCGCCTGTTGATCTTCTACATCGGCTCCGTCGCCCTCATGGTGCTGCTGCTGCCCTGGAGTTCCGCCTCCGCCGCCACCAGCCCGTTCGTCAGCGTCCTGCAGCAGATCGGCATCCCGGCCTCCGCGGCGCTGATGAACGTCATCGTCCTCACATCCCTGCTCTCGGCCCTGAACTCCAACCTCTACGGCGCCTCCCGCATGGCCTTCTCCCTGGCCCAGCGCCGCGAGGCACCCCAGGTCCTGCTCCACGTCTCCAGCTCCGGCGTCCCCCGCCGCGCCGTCCTCGCCTCCGTCTCCTTCGGATTCATCGCCGTCATCCTCAACTTCCTCGCGCCCGACCGCGTCCTGCCCTTCCTCCTCAACACCATCGGCGCCGTCATCCTCGTGGTCTGGATCGCCATCGCCCTCTCCCAGCTCCGCCTCCGCCAAATGGCCAGGCGCACCCCCGACCAGATCCTGACCGTGCGCATGTGGGGCCACCCCTGGCTGAGCTGGACGGCCCTGGCCGGCATGGTCGGTGTCCTCGCCCTGATGTGCACCGACACCGATGCGCGCACCCAACTGCTCTCCACCGGCGTCCTCACCGCGCTCATCCTGCTCGCCGCGGCCATCCGCGCCGCATGGGCGAAGAACCAGGCGCAGCCGTAGCACCACGTTCCCCGAAGTGGCGTCCCACGACGCCCTGCCGGCCCGCGCACCCACCCTCCGCGCACCGGCAGGGCGCCTCGGGACGCGCCAGGGCTGCGCGACACCCCCTCGGATCCCGGAGAATGGAGATCACCTCATGCGCGCACTCGTCATCCAACACGAACACGTGTCGGCGCCCGGGCTGGTAGGAGACCGGCTCGTCCAGCGTGGCTACGAGCTCACGCTCCTCACCGTCGTCCCGGAGGAGCGGCACCACACGCCGGACGTACAGTTCGACTTCCCCGAAGCCGACGGCTGGGACCTCGTCGTGTCGCTCGGCGCCCCGTGGTCGGTCTACGACGAGACGACGGTCGGCAGCTGGATCGGCGGCGAACTCGCCCTGTTGCGCATGGCCCATCACCTCGGCATCCCGGTACTGGGCATCTGCTTCGGCGCCCAGGCCCTGACGACGGCCCTGGGGGGTACCGTCGAGGCCGCGCCACGTCCGGAGATCGGCTGGACCGGCATCGACACGGACGACCCCGCCCTCATACCGCCCGGCCCCTGGATGCAGTGGCACCACGACCGCTGCGTGCCGCCGCCCGGCGCCCGGGAAACGGCCCGCAACACCGTGTGCACGCAGGCGCTCCGGATGGGAAACTCACTCGGGGTCCAGTTCCACCCCGAAGCGACCCCGGCCGTCGTACGGCGCTGGGTGGACTTCGGCGGCGCTGAACAGTGCGCGCGGCTCGGCATCGATCCGGAAGAACTGGTCGAGCGCAGCCGCGCCATGGAACCGGTGGCGCGGGAGAACGCATACCGCCTGGTCGACGCGTTCCTCGACCGGGTGGTCTCCCCCGCCCGCTGAGACACGGGGCGGCACACGCCGAAGCGGCCAGGCCAGAAGCATGGCGGGGGTGGTCGGTCCGGGTCGGTGGTGCCGGAGGCGACGGCGGGCCGGAGGCCACGGCGGGCCGGTTGCGCGCCCACCGCTTGAGGTCGCCGACGCGGTATCCGGGCGTCACGTCCTCGACGGCCTCGGCCGAGACGGTCACGTCCGTCATCAGGAGCGCATCATCAAAGGAGGGGAGACCATCGACGAGGAGTGGCGATGAGGTTGTCGTTCCTTGAACCCCTCTACGCGGAGCCGGGCCCGTTCGCCTCCGTATACCTGGACACCTCCCGAGACGTCGAGCATCCCGAGCGGACGATCGCGCTGCGCTGGCAGCGGCTGCGCGAGAGCCTGTCCCGTCAGGGCTCGGACCGGGCGCTGCTGAACGCACTGGAGGAGGCGGTCGGTGCCGACACAGGGGTGCCAGGGGTGCACGGTCAGGCCATCTTCGCCGCCCACGGCACACTCGTCCTGGACGGGGAGCTGCCCAGGCCGCCCGAACGCGACTCCGCGCGCTACAGCACCCTGCCGGACGCGATGCCCCTGGTCACCCAGCACGTTCCGGAGATCCCCTACATGGCCGTAGTCGTCCACTACCGCGGCCTTCCGACCGCCGAGACCCACGGCTGGGTAACTCTGGAGGCGGAGACCGGCACCTGGCCCGCGTCCACCGTCACCCCGGGTGAGCGGCTGCACCGCAGGGTCGCGGTGGCGACCTGGCACCACACCTCCCTCCGGCTCGGCCACCGGCTGGACGAACGGGCGCGGCGCGCCCATGCCGACGCCGTCGTCGTGGGCGGGGACGAGTGGGCGTGCAACGTACTGATCCGCCGCCTGCCGCACACCCTGCGGGACAAGGTCGTACGCGTGGGCGGCCGGACCCCCACCGACACCGGACGCGCCCTGTTGGAGCCGCAACTCGACGGCGTCTTCCACGGCCGCATGGCCGCGCACGACCGGGAACTCGTGGACATCTTCATCGGCCGGCGTGCCCTGGACGGACCCATGGCAGAGGGGCTGGCCGCGACCGTCGCCGCACTCCAGCGCGGCCAGGTCGCGGCACTGCTGCTGAACCGGCTGCCAGGGTCTTCGCTGCGGCTCTGGGCGGGCTCCCAGCCCACTCACCTCGCCCTGACCGAGGCGGAGCTGATGTCCTTCGGCGTTCAGGCCCCGCGCGAGGAACGCGCCGACGAGGCACTCGTCCGGGCCCTCGTCGGCACCGGTGCCGAGCTGGTCGTCGTACCGGAGAACGAGCTGAGGCTGTACGAGGGCGTGGGCGCCCTGCTGCGGTACACCGACCCGGGTACCCCGTCCTGACGCCGGCGCACTGCGCCTCCCGGTTCACGGGTCGTCGCCCCTTGCGCCCGACCGCCCCGGATCGCGCCGCGCGCGGAACGTGCCGACACTGGGCTGGAGCGGCAGCGCGGCGGATGAGCGGCGATGGGACACATGGACAGGAGCAGGAGCGGCACGGAGGAGACGGACGTCTCGATCACCCCGCCCAAGACCCGGGCGGTAGCGTTGGCCGGCGGTGGCCCACGCGCTGGGGTACTCCCTGGAACAGACGGCGGTCCGCGGTACGGCGCCGACGCTGATCGACCTCAACCAGGCCAAGGGCGTCGACTGCACGGGCTGCGCCCGGCCGGAAACGAACCCTGCTCTGCGGTGCCGGCACCGGCACCGGCACCGCAGCGAGTACTGCGAGAACGGCGCCGAGCACATGAGCGACGAGGCGACGTCACGACGGATCACGGCCGGGCTCTTCCGAGAGCCCCCGGTCTCCGAGCCGGCCGAACGATCGGCCCGGTGGCTCAACCAGCAGGGCCGGCTCACCGAGCCGATGGTCGAGCGGCCCGGCTCGGACCACTACGAACCCATCGGCTGTGATGCGGCCCCGCGGTCCGATGCCCCATGAAGGGACCCCCGAGGACTTGGTCCGCGCGGCCCACGCCGTGGGCGTGACCGACGACCGTCTCCTGGAGGCCGTACGGAGCATCCCCCGGGCGGAATTCGTCCCCGCGGCCGAGGTGGTATCCGCGTACCGGGACACGCCCGTGCCGCTCCCCCACGGGCAGGTGACCACCCAGCCCTCGCTGATCGCCATGATGGTCTCCGCTCTCGGCCTCACCGGAGACGAACAGGTCCTGGAGGTCGGGACCGGATACGGCTGGCAGACCGCGCTGCTGGCCCGCTTGGCCGCGTACGTCGTCAGCGTCGAGCGCTGGCCCGACCTGGTCGACGAGGCCCGCTCGCGGCTGGCCGGGCAGGGCATCGGCAATGCCGAAGTCGTACTCGGCGACGGGACCCTCGGGATGCCGGCCCGTGCCCCGTACGACGCCGTCATCGTCTGCGCGGCCTTCCCGCGAGTGCCTGAGCCGCTCGTGGATCAGCTCCGCACCGGTGGCCGGCTCGTCCAGCCGATCGGGCATGGTGGGCAGGAGCACGTCCAGCTGTACGAGCGGCGGGCCCGCGGCCTGGTGCACCGCAGGATGGTCACCGCGGCCCGGTTCGTCCGGCTGTACGGCGCCCAGGGCTACGACCAGCGCTGACGCGTCAGCGCTGATAGGTCCCGACCAGAGTGCCGGAGGCCAGCTCCCTGCCCTTCAGGGCACGGTGCACGTCCTCGGCGCCCGGGTGGTCGTGCAGCGGCAGCGGCTCGGACAGGGCGTACAGGCGGAAGAAGTAGCGGTGCGGCCCGTGCCCCGGTGGAGGCATCGGCCCTCCCCAGCCCACGCGGCCGAAGCCATTGGGCCACGGCAGGCCCCCCTGGGGCTTCTGACCCTCCGCCGCCCCGGTGGCCCTCGGATCGATGCCGGTCACCAGCCAGTGCAGGAAGGTCGTCCCCGGCGCGTCCGGGTCCTCGCACAGGAGCACCAGCTCCGTGGCCTCGTGGGGCACTCCCGACCAGGTCAGGGGCGGTGAGATGTTCTCACCCTCGCCACTGTACCGACGGGGGATCACCGTTTTGTCGTCGAACGCGGTGCTGCTGAGTTCAATTCCGCTCATGCGCGCCGCCATACCCGCAACGGCGGCACCGGCACCGGTCCGCACCACCAAATCACCCGTTCGGCCGAGCCCACCCGGGCCACTTCCGAAAGGGGGAGTGAAGATGGCAGTGTGCCGACAAGGATCCTGCTCGAGGGCCGCCCTGGCGCGGGCAAGACGACCGCCCTCCGTCGGCTGGCCGCGCTGCTGCCCACTCACGCGGCCACCGGCTTCACCACGGAGGAGATCCGCGAATCCGGCGCCCGCGTCGGATTCGCCCTGGAGACCCTGGCAGGCCGGCGGGAGGTGCTCGCCCATGTCGACCTGCCCGGTCCGCCACTGGTAGGGAAATACGGCGTCGACCTGGGCGTCATGGAAGGACTGGCGCTGCCGTCGCTTCGGTCGGCGGCAACCGAGGAGGCAACAGAGCGGCTGGTGCTCATCGACGAGCTGGGGCGGATGGAACTGGCGTGCACGGCGTTCCGGCACGCGGTCGACGCGCTGTTCGTCGCAGAGGTCGACGTCGTCGCCACGGTCCACACGCACCGCGATCCGTTCACCGACGCCCTCAAGCGGCGCGCCGACATCGAGGTCGTCCAGCTCACTCCGGCAAACCGGGATGTCCTGCCGGGGGAGCTCGCGGCCCGGCTGCAGCAGCCCCGGACGCACGGGAGGCCTCCCTCTCACGGATGAGAGACCGGCCTCCGACCCCCTCCTCGGTCGTGCGGATCACGGTGGCCCGGTACCCGGCGACGCGCTCGACGAGACGAAGAGGGCTTCGGGATCGTTTCCGGCGTGACTCCTCCGCTGGTCGCGGGGGGCGGGGACGCTGTCGGGTGTCTCGGTCGCGGGTACGTCGGCCAGTGCGACTGTGATCCGCGCGAGGAGGGGCTCCCGGCGGCTCAATTCGCCGCTCCTTCACGGGTGCGTCGCCACCTGGCCCGGAAGGACTCGCGGGGTTGTACGGGGGTGTCACGGCCCTTCGACGTCTCCGAGCGGCGTCTCGGCTTCGACACCTTCGACCTGCTCGAACAGATCCTCGTCTCGCGCCAACTCACCCGCGACGGCGACGATGGCCACTACCACCGCACGAACTCCCGGCACCGGTACGCCTGGCCGGCGGAGCTCGACCTCATGGCACGGGTCGCAGGGCTCGAGCTGGAACGGCGCGTCGCGGACTGGGACGGTGCGCCGTTCACCCAGACTCCGCGAAGCACATCTCCGTGTGGCGCAAGCCGACTTGAGTCACGCACACAGCGTACGAGGGCACCGTTGCCGAACTATGCGCCACGACGGACCCGGGCGGCCATGCGGGCCTCGGCGATCTGGCGGGCCTCAGCAGACCGGCGAGACTCGCCACCGCCACCGGCCCGCCCCGGGCGGGTGCCCAGACCGCGGAAGGGGGCGCCGCCGCGCTTCGGGCGCTCCGCGACCGGCCCGCTGCCGCCGACGGGGACACCGGAGGGAGCCTGGGCGCCAGTGATGCGGCTCAGCTCGGCCTCGCCGGAGCGGACCTGCGTGATCTGCGGCCTGATGCCCGCGTCGGACATGAGACGGGCCATGTCCCGGCGCTGGCCGGGGAGGACCAGCGTGACGACACTGCCGGACGCGCCGGCGCGGGCTGTACGGCCGCCGCGGTGCAGGTAGTCCTTGTGGTCGCCGGGCGGGTCGACGTTGACGACGAGATCGAGGTCGTCGATGTGGATGCCCCGAGCCGCAACGTTGGTGGCCACGAGGGCCGTGACGTCGCCGGTCTTGAACTGTGCCAGGGTGCGGGTGCGCTGGGGCTGCGACTTGCCGCCGTGCAGCGCCGCGGCCTTCACGCCGCTGCTCAGCAGGTGCTTGGTGAACTGGTCGACAGCATGCTTGGTGTCGAGGAACATGATCACGCGCCCGTCGCGGGCCGCGATCTCGGTGGCGGTGTCGTACTTGTCGGCGCCGTGCACCTGCAGCACGTGATGCTCCATCGTGGTGACCGCACCCGCCGACGGGTCGACCGAATGGACCACCGGGTCATGGAGGTAACGACGGACAAGAAGGTCGATGTTGCGGTCCAGCGTGGCCGAGAACAGCATGCGCTGGCCGTCGGGACGTACCTGGTCCAGCAATTCGGTGACCTGCGGCATGAAGCCCATGTCCGCCATCTGGTCGGCCTCGTCCAGGACGGTGATGTTCACCCGGTCCAAGCGGCAGCTCTTGCGCTCGATGAGATCCGCGAGGCGGCCAGGAGTCGCAACGACCACCTCGGCCCCGGCACGCAGTGCGCCGGCCTGCCTGCCGATCGACATGCCGCCGACCACGGTGGCCAGCCGCAGCTTCAGCAACCGGGCGTACGGGGCGAGCACATCGGTGACCTGCTGGGCCAGCTCGCGCGTGGGGACGAGGATCAGGGCCAGTGGCTTCCGCGACTCCGCACGCTGCCCGGCCGTCCGCACGAGGAGCGCCAGACCGAAGGCGAGCGTCTTGCCCGATCCGGTGCGCCCGCGGCCCAGGACGTCACGCCCTGCGAGGGAGTTCGGCAACGTGGCGGCCTGGATCGGGAACGGCTCGTTCAGGCCGAGGCTGGTGAGCATCTTCAGCAACTCGACTGGCATATCCAGTTCACCGAAGGTCGCGGCCGCAGGGAGGGCCGGGGTGACGGTGACCGGCAGCGCGAACTCCCCCTGTGGTGCGGAGGAGCGGCGCCCGGTATCGCCTGGACTGGCGCCAGGGCGCCTCTGGCCCTGTGGGCGGAAACGGTCGTTCGTGCGAGCTGAACGGCTCATGGAGAACCTTCCTCGACAGGGCGCGCATCGAGGAATTTCCGACAGGATGAGCCGGATGAATTGCAAGAACGAGCCGAATGTAAGACTAAAAGAATTCCATCGGAATACAGGAAGCAGAAAGCCGGGGCCCCGACGCAAGGCGGAGCCCCGGCTATCTCATACGCTATGGCGTCAGGCGGGAGTGATGTTCTCCGCCTGCGGACCCTTCTGACCCTGCACGACGTCGAAATTCACCTTCTGGCCTTCCTGAAGCTCACGGAAGCCCTGCGTGGCGATGTTCGAGTAGTGGGCGAAGACATCCGGACCGCCACCGTCCTGCTCTATGAAGCCGAAGCCCTTTTCCGCGTTGAACCACTTGACGGTGCCAGTAGCCATGTCACATCTCCTTGGGGGCAGTGCCCGCGGGCCCACACCATGTGAACCCCTGCGTTGCCACAATGAACCCCGTCCGGATAAGCACCGGAGATACAAAAATGCCCAACGACATACAACCGCCAAGGCATTTGAAGTTTCGGGAACCACAACTGCAACTACGACTTAAGTCTAGCACGGCAGAGACATCCGAACTACTTTCACCCGCGACGTAAAGCCTCAGCCTCACGGCAGCATCTGATCGATATGCCAGCCGGCGCCGACTCGAGTACATACGGGGGGTGAATTTTCTCATTGCTCAAGGTGTGACCAATGAGAACTCATCCTATCCAGCGACGAGCACCTGACCTCCACGAGCCTTTCCTTGTGCGAGCAAAGCCAATCGCACTTCTTGGCTCGGATTATCTCGATTCATTTCTGCAAATGAAAGGCCCGGAATTACTGGTGTCGAGCTGCTCGCATCCCTCCCGCCACCAGGCCTCCCCCAGGCGGCGCGAATCCCCGTCGAACCGGCTGCGGATTCCCGCCCGCACGCAGCTGCTGCCCCGCGATGGCGGCCGTCAGGGCGCCGGGCAGCTTCCCTTACTCACCCTCGAAAGGGTCGAGCAGCCAGTCCTCCACAAGGCTGCGACTCTGCTCGTAGGAGTCGGAGAACAGGGCGAGTTAATCGCTCGCCAAGGCACGATGTCGCCGTGCGTGGATCAGATCCTCCCATTACGCAAGGCAATCAAGCCGGGACTTTCAGATGGGATCTTCGTCGGTGCGGTCGCCGCCCGTTGAGGTGGCCGGTACAGCGGCTCTGCCGCGGAGCGACCTGACGCACTCGCCGTCCCCGGATCGGCACGATCGATCGCCGCGCCCCGCCCACCGAGGATGAGTGCATGGCTGAGACGGCAACAGATATCGAGACGGGAACTGCCGCCCGAGCGGAGCGCCTGCACCGTGAGTACGGGCGCGGCGGTGCTGCCGTGCAGGCGTTGCGCGGGGTGTCGGTGGCTTTCGCGCCTGGGACGTTCACGGCGGTGATGGGGCCTTCGGGTTCCGGCAAGACCACCTTGCTGCACTGCCTTGCGGGGATGGACCGGCCCACTCGGGGCTCTGTCCGGTGGGGGCGGTATCGAGGTGTCCCAGCTGCCTGAGCGACGGCTGGCGGAACTGCGGCGTAGCCGGGTGGGGTTCGTGTTTCAGGCGTTCAACCTGATGCCGGCGATGACGCTCGCGCAGAACGTCGAGCTTCCCGGCCGACTGGCCGGCGAGCGGCCCGACCGGGGCTGGGTGCTGGAAGCGCTCGCGGCGGTGGACTCGGAAGTACGGGCGACGCGTTCCTTCAGCAGGTATCCGATACCCGCCGCACCGTCCGCCAGCAGGAGAGAGGCCAAGGCGGTCCACCCGGCCCATCAGGCCCTCGCACCGCTCCAGGTACTGCCCGCCGCGCTACTGTGACAGCGGCCCCCGCTCTCTGATGGGTCATGCCTCGTCATGATCGCGACAGCGTCATCATCGCCGAACCCGGCCCCCATCTCGCCGTCCAGCGCCACCCAGACACGAACTACAGCTGCCGTGAGAACACGGAAACCCTGCTCAGATGCATGAACGTGCTGACGGGGAACGCCGCGCTGCCCGGCAGCTCGCTCAGGGTGAAGGCCTCGGCCAGGCGCTTTCCGACCTGCCCGGGATCCGGCGCCTCCCGCCAGGTGCGGACCGGTACGAACTCCCAGTGCAGGGCGTTGCGTTCGCCGCCGACCCGGCGCTGGCGCAGGAACCGCACGGTGTCCATGCAGACGGTGCCGATCACTCCCGCCGCCAGACCCGCACCGACAGCGCCGAGCGGAGCCAGTTGCTTGCGCGTGCGCATAGGTCGATCACTCGCGATCCCGGTACTTTCAAAAGCCGGCGCTCTGGCCGCCGTCGACGTGCAGGATCTCGCCGGTGACGAACGAGGCCTTTTCGAGGTACATGATCGCCTCGACGACGTCGTCGATCTCGCCCATCCGCCCGAGCGGGTGCAGCGCGGCGAGCGTGCCGCCCGGGTCGTCCGGGTGCATCGGAGTGCGGATGACGCCGAGTGAGACGGCGTTGGCGCGGATGCGGCGCGCCGCGTATTCGATGGCCAGCTCCTTCGTCGCCGCGACCAGGCCGCCTTTGGTCAGCGAGGCGAGCGCCGCGGGTATGCGCGCGTTGGCGCGGTCGACCAGCGACGTCGACACGCACAGGACGTGCCCGCCGTCGCCGCCCGCCAGCATCGCGGGGATGGCGCTGCGCGTGACGTCGAAGAAGCCGCGCAGGTTGACGCCGGTCACCAGGTCGTAGTCGGCGTCGGTGTAGTCGGTGAATGGTTTCTCCCGGTAGACGCCGGCGTTGTTCACCAGCGTGTCGATCCGGCCGAAGCGGTCCAGCGCCTGCTCGACGATCTGCGCACCGGTACCCGGCCGGCTCAGGTCGCCGGGCACGGCGAGTACGTCCGGATCGTGCGACGAGGGGATGGACCGGGCGGTCACGACGACGGCGTACCCGCGCCTGCGGTACGCGTTGGCGACGGCCGCGCCGATGCCTTGTGAAGCACCGGTGACGATTGCCACCTTCTTCTCCGAGCTCATGGGTATGTCCAAGCTGAGGTTCTTGCGCTGGAAGTCTCCGGCTCGCGGCGGGCCACACGCGGCGACGGCGCCCACCGGCTCTCACTCTACGTGTCGCCGAGCCCCGGCGCCGCGTAGAGCTCTTCGGGTGCGGTCGGCGGCCGACCGTACGACGCTGGAGACACCGGCCTGTCGAGCGCGGGAGGAGCACAGGTCATGGCCGCTCTGGTCGCCGTGAACGTCGGCATGCCCAAGGACGTCCCCTGGCACGGCAGAACCACCCACACCGGCATCTGGAAGCACCCCGTCGCCGGGCCCGTGATGGCGCGCCGCCTCAACCTGGACGGCGACGGGCAGGGTGACCTCGCCGGACACGGCGGCGAGCAGCGTGCCGTGCTGGTCTACCAGTTGAGCTCCTATCGCCATTGGCAGGAGTACCTGAAGCGGGACGACTTCACGTACGGCCAGTTCGGCGAGAACCTCACTGTGGACGGACTCGCCGACGACGAGGTGTGCATCGGTGACCGCTACGAGATCGGCGGTGCGGTCTTCGAGGTCACCCAGCCCCGCGTGACGTGCTACCGCGTGGGGTTGCGGCTCGGCGAGCCGCAGATGGCCGCCCTGCTGGTGTCCCATCGCCGCCCGGGCTTCTACATGCGGGTGCTGACTGAAGGGCGGGTGCGGGCCGGGGACGAGATCGTGAAGATCGCCTCGGGCCCCGAGGAGATGACCGTCGCGGAGATCGACGCGCTGCTCTACCTGCCCGGCCACGCCCGGCCGCAGCTCGAACGGGCCCTGCGCATCCCCGCGTTGAGCCCCGGTTGGAAGACGTCGCTGCGAGCCCTGCTCGACGACGCGGATCGCGGCTCCGACGCCGTGGGTGGAAACCGCGGGCTGACCACCAGCAGCCCGCCGCCGGCCTGGCCCGGGTTCCGTCGGCTCGAAGTCGCCCGCATCGAGCCGGAGAGCGCAAGCATCTTCTCGCTCACTCTGGCGGCAGTTGACGGTGAGCCGCTCCCAGCCGCTCTGCCGGGACAGTTCCTCACAGTCCGCCTGCGGCCGGACCCACAGGCCTCCCCGGTCATCCGCAACTACTCGCTCTCCGGCCGACCGGGCGCCGAGACGTACCGCATCAGTGTCAAGCAGGAGCCACACGGCGTCGCAAGCACCTACCTGCGTCAGCACGTGAAGGTGGGTGACGTTCTCGATGTCGCCGCTCCGCGCGGCACGTTCCTGCTCGCGGACGCGGACACTCCGGTCCTGCTGCTGTCCGCCGGTGTCGGTGCCACCCCGGTCCTGGCCATGCTGCACGCTCTGGCCACGGAGCGCTCGCAGCGCGCGGTGTGGTGGCTGCACGCGGCCCGGGACGGCGAGAACCACCCGTTCGCCGGCGAAGTGCGCGCACTGCTCTCCCAGCTGCCCGCAGGCCGGTCGTTCGTCTCCTACAGCCGTCCGTCCGGCGTCGACCGCCCAGGTGTCGACTACACGGTCAGTGGGCGGTTCAGTCCCGAGCGGATCCGCAGCCTGGAGCCGCCTCCGGACGCCGACGCCTACATCTGCGGGCCGAGCGCGTTCATGCGGGACATGACCGGAGCCCTGGATGCCTGCGGCCTGTCGTCCTCCCGGATCCGCACCGAGGTCTTCGGGGCCACGTCCGCCGTCACCCCCGGTGTGGTGACCGGATCCGCCCGGGCACCGCACCAGCCGGCCGCTCCTCCCGGCGGGCGCCCGGGACCGTCCGTAGCCTTCGCGCGCAGCGGGCTGATCGTCCCCTGGCACCCTGACTACGGGACGCTGCTCGGACTCGCCGAGGCGTGCGACGTGCCCGTGCGCTGGTCCTGCCGCACCGGAATCTGTCACACCTGCGAGACCGCGCTTCTCTCCGGCCACGTCGAGTACGCCCCGCAGCCCCTGGAGCCCCCCGCCGGAGGAAGCGCGCTCATCTGCTGTTCGACGCCCCCGGCCGACGTGGTCCTGGACATGTGACCGGATGCGTCCGTGGCCGAGGGCGCCACCGCCGACGGCGCGATACGCGTCCAAGGCCGCCGACGGAGCACCGGGTTGCGCGGTCGGCGCAGCTGCCTAGCGTGGTTGCGTGGGAAGGGGGAGAAAACCGGCGGGGCGGGTCGGTTTCGTGGGGCATCCCGCCGGACCCGCTCCTGGCATGCGTCCGAGAGGGGATTTCTCCCATGGCAAAGGTGCTTTTCATCGTCAGCGGAGCCACCTACTGGGTGTTGAAGGACGGCACGCGGCATGCGACCGGCTACTGGGCCGAGGAGTTCGCGAACCCGTACAAGATCCTCACGGACGCCGGTCACGAGGTCGTCGTCGCGACGCCGAACGGTGTGACGCCGACCGTCGACATGATGAGCCTGCGCCCCGAGATGGTCGGGGGAAACGACAGCGCCCTGGAGCTGGAGGCCATCATCCGTTCCGCGGAGGTGATGCGTCGACCGCTGCAGCTGTCGGACGTGCGCCTGGAGGACTACGACGCGGTCTACCTGCCGGGCGGTCACGGTCCGATGGCGGACCTGGCGTGGGACGCCGACGTGGGGCGGCTGCTGACCCAGCAGTTGGCCTCGGGCAACCCGCTGTTCATCGTCTGTCACGGTCCCGCCGCGATGCTGGCCACCAGGATCCACGGCGAGTCGCCGTTCAAGGGCTACAACATCACCTGCTTCACCGACGAGGAGGAGGACGGCGTCGGACTGGCCTCCAGGGCGCCGTGGCTGCTGGAGACCGACGTGAAGGCGAAGGTCGGGGTCAACTTCAGCCGTGGTCCGATCTGGGAGCCCTACATGGTCGAGGACCGCAACCTGGTGACCGGACAGAACCCGGCCTCGGCCGCGGTCCTCGGGAACCGGATGCTGGAGATCCTCAAATGACCTGTCCTGGAGCGATCCGGCCCAGGCACGCGCCCGCGTCGCAGGACGTCGGGCGCGTGGTGTTCCGAGCGAAAGGGCCATAACGATGGAAGCGACGGTTGCCCAGGCTCTGCTGGATCGGCCCATGGCTGCTGCTGCGGCTACTCGTCCTGCCACCGCCCCGGCGCGACGCAGAGCACGTCCTGCACTGGTCCAGCTGGCGCCGACGCCACCAGCACCGAGCCCGAACCTGCCACCTCGCCTGGCACGCCTACGCCGACACAACGCCCTGCCCAGCGACAACACCACCCAGATCACGAACTACGGCTGCCGTGCTTCAAGCGCCGTTTTCAGAGGGCGGTACCTGAGGTGACGGTTGGGCTGGGCAGGCTGGTTGCGGCCCGCCGGTGGGGCTACGGACGTGGCAGGGTGAACAGCCCCTGCTCGGTCTCGGCCAGGATCCCCCGCTCGGCGAGCCGCTTGAGCTTGTACCGTGCAAGTTTCTCTCCGTTCGCGCACGCATGGCACGGAGAATCGGCGGCACGACCCCTGGGAGCGATCGTGGTCAGCCCAGGAAGCTCAGACGAACCTGACGGTTTTCTTTAGCGATGTTCGTGTCGACCAGGCATACCGACTGCCACGTCCCCAGTTCCAGCCGGCCGGCGATCACCGGCAGTGTGGCGTGCGGTGGAACAAGGGCGGGGAGTACGTGGTCGCGGCCGTGGCCGGGGCTGCCGTGGCGGTGCTGCCAGCGATCGTCGGCGGGGAGCAGGGTGTGGAGGGCGGCCAGGAGGTCGTCGTCGCTGCCCGCGCCGGTTTCGAGGACGGCGATGCCGGCGGTCGCGTGCGGCACAAAGATGTTGAGCAGGCCGTCGCCGGTGGGGGCCGTCCGGGCGAGGAATTGTTCGCAGTCGTGCGTCAGGTCGGTGACGGACTCCGTCGCTCCGGTGGTGATGTGCAGGACGCTGGTGGTGAAGGCATGGGGCATGGCTCCATCCTCTCGTTCGTGCCGCGAGATCGCGCGTTCACGTGCCGAGACACCATTGACTGTTTCAGTTCTGGATCTCTACGTTCAGCGCCATGTTCCGTTCAGCTCTGCTCACTTCGCGCGGTCACATCGACCTGCTGCGGGTGGTTTCCGCTGCGTGTCGCCGCGGCTGCTGACGTCCCCTCAGCGCATCTGCCGACGGTGACCGGGCGATCCGGTCGCCCGTTCCCGCTGCCGTACGTGCCTGTTGGCATGTGCCTCGGCGTACCCCACCTCGTCGACCGCGCGTCGTAGCCCGTGCCGCAATGGCGGCAGCGGTTCGCGTGCCCGTGCGTCCGAGGTGCACTTCCCACTGACCGTGGACCGCTGGTGGAGCCCTTATGACCATCGGCCATGCCTTCGTCCCACCGGATATATCACCGGAATCCGGTAAATCTTCCCCTTCGGCCGCTCGTCGGTCGCTCGATCTCGAGCCGGTGGTTCCGGCTTCTGTCCGGGGTGTACACCTCCTGGCGGTGCCCCGTTGGATACGGCGTGCCGTCGGGCCGCTGCTGCTGCTTGTGCTGTGGCAGGTGCTCAGTGCCACCGGGGTCCTGCACCCCGATGTGCTCGCATCGCCCGGCACCATTGCCCGCGCGGCGCGTGCGGCCTGCCGGAACCCGCCGTCCGGGTCGAGGGGCTGACCCGTTCCTTCGACGGCAAAGCTGTCATCGAAGGGCTCGATGTCGCCCTGAACGCAGGGGAGTTCACCGCGCTCCTTGGACGCAGCGGCTGCGGGAAGTCGACTCTGCTGCGGGTGCTGGCCGGGCTGGACTGCAAGATCACGGGCACCGTGCTCGTACCGAAGCGACGGGCCGTCGCCTTTCAGGCGCCGCGGCTGATGCCGTGGAAGCGGATCTGGCGCAACGTGCTGCTGGGGCTGCCCGGAAAGCCCGAACGAGCCGTCGCGTAGCGCGCGTTGAAGGAGGTCGGGCTCGAGGAGCGGTTCGGGGCCTGGCCCAGGACGCTGTTCGGTGGTGAGGCACAGCGGGCCTCGCTGGCCCGGGCGTTGGTGCGTGCGCCCGATCTGCTGCTGCTCGACGAACCGTTCGGCGCACTCGACGCATTGACCCGGATCAGGGCGCAGCTGCCGCCGGACCCGCTGCCGGACATCTTCTTCGGCGGCTCGTCGGCGGCGGCGGGGCTGATGGCTGCCGCGCATGCAGATGTCTATCTGACCTGGGGCGAGCCGCCGGCGGCCGTGAAGGAGAAGATCGACTGGATTCGCGGGCTGGCGGAGGAGCAGGGACGTACGGTCCGCTTCGGCATCCGGCTGCACACGATTTCCCGCGACTCCTCGCGGGAGGCGTGGGCGATCGCCGGGCGGCTGCTGGGCGATCTCGATGCCGAGACGGTCGCCGCCGCGCAGCAGGCGCTGGGGCAGAGCGAGTCGGTCGGGCAGCAGCGGATGCTGGCACTGCACGGCGGCTCCCGCGACACGCTGGAGATCGCGCCGAATCTGTGGGTGGGCGTCGGCCTGGTGCGGGGCGGTGCGGGCACCGCGCTGGCCGGCCCGGCGGGGCTCCGCTGCTCGTCGCGGGCGGACGCTGAGCTCCCGAGCTCCCGACCACCTGTGCGTCTGTGCGTCTGTGCGTCTGTGCGTCTGTGCGCGAGCATCACGGCCGATCGCGGGAAGATCCGCACCCTCGAAGAAGTTAGTAGAAGCGTGAACAACTTTGAGGTGGCCGCAGCGCGCACGGTCGAAGTCGTCGTGATAGGCGCCGGACAGGCAGGACTGTCCGGCGCCTACCATCTGCGGCGCGCCGGTCTGGAGCCCGACCGTGACTTCGTCGTGCTCGACCACGCCCCGCGTCCCGGCGGCGCCTGGCAGTTCCGCTGGCCCTCACTGACGTACGGCAAGGTGCACGGCATGCACGCGCTGCCCGGCATGGAACTCACCGGAGCGGACGACAGCCGGCCCTCCTCCGAGGTGATCGGTGCGTACTTCGACACGTACGAGCGCACCTTCGACCTGCGGGTTCACCGGCCGGTCGAGGTGCACGCCGTGCGCGAGGGCGATGGCGGACGACTGCTCGTCGAAACGTCCGAGGGTACGTACGCCACCCGCGCCCTGATCAACGCCACCGGCACCTGGGACCGGCCGTTCTGGCCGCGTTACCCGGGTCAGGAGAGCTTCCGGGGGCGGCAGCTGCACACCGCGAACTACCCGGGACCCGCGGAGTTCACCGGGCAGCGCGTGGTGGTGGTCGGTGGCGGTGCCTCCGGTACGCAGCATCTGATGGAGATCGCCGAGGTGGCAGCCGAGACGTACTGGGTGACCCGTCGGCCACCGGTCTTCCGGGAGGGGCCGTTCGACGCGGACCGGGGACGAACCGCCGTGGCAATGGTGGAGGAGCGGGTACGAAGGGGGCTGCCGCCGCAGAGTGTGGTGAGCGTGACGGGGCTGCCGCTCACCGACACGGTCCGGCTCGCCCGCGAGGAAGGCGTGCTCGACCGGCTGCCGATGTTCGAGCGGATCACGCCGACCGGGGTCGCCTGGGGTGACGGCCGGACGGTCGAGGCGGACGTCATCCTGTGGGCGACCGGATTCCGGGCCGCCATCGATCATCTCGCCCCGCTGAAGCTGCGCGAGCCGGGCGGCGGCATCCGCGTCGACGGCACCCGGGCCGTACGGGACGGACGCATCCATCTCGTCGGATACGGGCCGTCCGCCAGCACGATCGGGGCCAACCGGGCCGGGCGGGCCGCAGTGCGTGCGATCACGCGTCTGCTGCACGAGACCGGGACCGCGGCCGGGACCGCGACCGATGTGGAGGAAGAAGCGGAGACGGGGGCGGAGGCCGGGGCGGTGGCGGGGGCGGGGACCGAAGCAGAGGCGGGAACGGGGGCCGGGGCGGGGGCGGACGCGGCGCTCGCGTCCGCCGCGGTGTGATCGGGCGGGTGCTCAGCCACCGGACGCGCTGCGGTGCCTGCGGTTGAACTCCTCCACATTCCTCTGCTGTTCCGTATAGCTGCTGGTGAAGCGGGTGTCCCCCGGCGCGACCGTGACGAAGTACAGCCACGGTCCGGGCGTGGGCGTGATCGCCGCCACCATCGCCTGCTCCCCCGGGTTCCCGATGGGTGTCGGCGGCAGGCCCTTGCGCTCATAGCTGTTGTAGGGGCTGTCGATCTTCGTGTCACCGGTGGTGGTGTGCAGGGTGCTGCGGTTCAGCGCGTAGTTGAGCGTGGAGTCCATCTGGAGCGGCATGCCCCGGTCGAGCCGGTTGTAGATGACCCGGGCGACCTTGCCCATGTCGCGCTCGGTGTCCGCTTCCGCCTGCACGATGCTCGCGATCGTCACCGTCTGGTACCCCGAGACGCCGTTGCGCCGCGCGCCCGCGGTGATGTGGTCCGCGCCGAATCGCTCGACCGCCGTGTCGGCCATGTACCTGAGCAGGCTCTGCGGGGTGGTGTCGGACGTGATGGGGTACGTCGCCGGGAAGAGGTAGCCCTCGGGATTCCCCTTCGCCGCGGCCGGGAGCGGCAGATCCGCCGTGCCGACGGCCTTCTCGGTGGTGCCGGGTGCGACGGCCAGGGTCTTGTCCACCGCGGCGTACACCTGAGACGCCCGCCGGCCCTCGGGGACCACCAAGGGGTGAACCCGTTCGACCTTCGGCCCCCGCAGGAGCAGTGGTACGAGGACGGCGGCCGCCACGGCAAGGACGAGGACGAAGCCGATGAGCAGCACCAGACGGCCGCACCGGGTCGGGCGGCGAGCGCGGCCAGGCGGGGTGTCCGGAGGCTGGTTCACCATGCGGGCACGCTATCCCGCTGTCCGGAACGCCCATCTGGACGACACGAACCGGACTCACGAACAGAACATACGAACAGGGGATCGGATGTTCGCTGGAACGCGTGATCGTTTCGCCATTCGTTGCTCAGCTTCCCCGCGACGGATGATGATTACAGGGCGCAAGCGACGGGCTGCAGACCGCAACTGCGTTGTCCCACAGATGCACCATGTACAAGGAGAAACACCGAATGAACCTCATCACCAACCTGCTCGCCGGCATCGTCCACTTCGTGGGTTGGCTCGTCTGACCATCGCTTCGCCCGGCGCCGTCGCTCCCCGTCCCACGGGAGCGGCGGCGTCGCCGCATGTACGGCCTCGGCGGGGCACGCCCGAACCCGCCGATCAGCCTGTCGTGGGCGCCAGTTGGGTGTCCCGACGGACGAGGGCTGCGTAGCGCCCGTCCTGGTTGAGGAGTTCGTCATGGCTGCCGCGCTCCGCGGTGCGACCGCCGTCCAGGACGACGATCTGGCCGGCGTCGCGGACGGTGGAAAGACGGTGCGCGATGGTAATCGTGGTGCGTCCCGCGGAGAGCGCGTCGATCGCTTCCTGCACGGCGAATTCCGTACGGGTGTCGAGGGCGCTCGTCGCCTCGTCGAGCACGAGGACGGGCGGGTCGCGCAGGATCGTACGGGCGATGGCCAGGCGCTGTTTCTCGCCGCCCGAGAAGCGGTAGCCGCGTTCACCGACCAGGGTGTCGTAGCCGTCGGGCAGTGAGGCGATGTGGTCGTGGATCTGCGCCGCGCGGGCAGCCGCCTCTATTTGGGCGTCGGTCGCGTCCGGCTTGGCGAAGCGCAGGTTGTCGGCGACCGAGGCGTGGAAGAGGTAGGTCTCCTGGGAGACCACGCCCACGGCCCGGGCCAGAGTGTCGAAGTCCAGATCGCGTACGTCGACGCCGTCGAGCGTGACCCGGCCGCCGGTGACGTCGTAGAGCCTGGGCACCAGATAGCTGAGCGTGGACTTGCCGGACCCGGTGGGGCCGACGACCGCCAGGCTGCCGCCGGCCGGAACGGTCACATCGATGCCGCTCAGGGTCGGACCGCTCTTCTCGTCGTAGCTGAAGTCGACGTCCTCGAAGCGGATCTCTCCGCGGATCTTGTCCAGCCGGACGGGGTTCTCGGGCTCGGTGATGTCCACTTCGAGGTCGAGGTACTCGAAGATCCGCTGGAAGAGCGCGAGGGACGTCTGCATCTGCACGCCGGTGGAGAGCAGGCTCACCGCGGGCCGGAAGAGGCCCTGCTGGAGGGAGACAAAGGCGACGAGTGTGCCGATGGAGACGGCGGGGCCGCCGGACTGCAGGTCGAGGCCCGCTGCCCAGTAGATGACGGCGGGCATGGCCGCCATGACGATGCCGATCGTCGACATCCGCCACCGACCGGCCATGCTGGAGCGCACTTCGAGATCGACCAGCTTCTCGGACTCTTCGGCGAAACCCTGGGTGAGGGAGTCCGCCCGGCCCATCGTCCTGCCCAGCAGGATGCCGCTGACGGAGAGCGATTCGGTGACCGTGGCCGCCATGGCCGCCATCTGCTTCTGCCGCCGGGTGGTGATCTTCTTGCGCTCACGGCCGACCCGGCGGCTGATCCAGACGAAGACCGGCAGCAGGAGGAGCGAGACGAGGGTGAGCCGCCAGTCGAGCGCCAGCATGGCGACGACCGTGGCGATGACCGCGGTGAGGTTGGAGACCAGTGACGTCGCGGTGGAGGTGACGGTCGCCTGCATGCCGCCGATGTCATTGGCTATACGGGACTGCACCTCGCCGGTACGGGTCCTGGTGAAGAAGGCGAGCGGCATCCGCTGCAGCTGGGCGTAGACGGCGGTGCGCAGATCGTGCATGACGCGCTGGCCGACCGTGGTGGAGATCAGGGTCTGCAGGACGCCGAAGACGCTGTTCATCACGGCGGTGAGGATCATGCCGAGGGCGAGCAGCGACAGCAGTCCCGTACGCCCCTGCGGGATGGCGGTGTCCAGGATTTCGCGCAGCAGGAACGGCGAGGCGACCGAAACCAGCGATGAGGCGCCGACGAGCAGTCCGACCAGGGCCAGGCGGCCTCGATAGGGGTGGAAGAGGCGCAGGATGCGGCGCAGCTCGGGGGGCGGGCCGCTTTTGTCCCGGGGCGGGGGTGTCCAGGTGATTTCGTCGGGTTTCATGGGCTCCTTCGTCAGGCGTGCGTCGGGCGTGCGGCAACTCGTCCCGCATCCGGCAACTGGAAGACCGGGACTCGAGGTCCGGGGACTCGAAGCCTTTGAGAGCATAGCTCATTGTTACCTATACTCACAATGCACAAGGTCCTGATACTGTTCGAGCATGGACTCCTCCGACGCCGATGGCGTGCTCGCCGAGCAGTTGCTGCGGGTGACCCGCAGACTCCAGCGGATCCAGAGCCGCCAGTTGGAGCCGATCGGCATCACTCCCGCACAGTTCCGGCTGCTCCGCACCGTCGCGCATTACGACGGCCCTCCCCGGATGGCCGATCTCGCGCAGCGGCTGGACGTCGTCCCGCGCGCCGTGACCAGCCTGGTCGACGGCCTGGAGGCCAGTGGCCGGGTGCGCCGCGCCCCCGATCCGGACAGCCGGCGGGTGGTCCGGATCGAGATCACCGAGGAGGGTCTCGCCACCCTCCGGTCGCTGCGCGACGCGCGCCGGGCCGCCGCAGAGGAGATCCTGGCTCCGTTGACTGCGGATCAGCGCGAGGTGCTCGGCGGGCTGTTGTCCGCCCTGGTCAACGGAATGCCGGAGCGCCGCTGCTGAACCAGCGGGGACGCGCGTTCGCCCGATGGGCGCTGCGTACATGCCATTGCCGTCCGGAACCGCACCGTACAAGCGCAAACCGCACAGGCACACACAAGTACAGAACAGAACCGCCGAGGAGAGCGCCATGCCACTGCTGGAGCCGAAGCCGGAAGCACTCCGCCCCACCGCGGTGCGCGCCCCGTCCGTGGACCGGGTCCCCGACCGGCTGGCTCCGGGGACGCCCGAACCGCTGCGCGGCGACCTGATCGACCTGCTGGGCCCGGAGAAGGTGCAGTGGAAGGTCTCCGACCTGGTGAAGTACGCCTCCGACGCCAGTCCCTACCGGTTCGTCCCCCAGGTCGTCGTGGTCCCGGAGGACATCGACGACATCTCGGCGATCCTGTCGTACGCGCACGGCAAGGGCCGCGAGGTCGTCTTCCGCGCGGCCGGCACCAGCCTGAACGGCCAGGCCCAGGGCGAGGACATCCTCGTCGACGTACGCCACCACTGGGCGGGCATCGAGGTCCTGGACGGCGGCGCGCGGGCCCGCATCCGGCCCGGGACGACGATCCTGCGCGCCAACGCCACCCTCGCCCGGCACGGCCGGCTGCTGGGGCCCGATCCGGCCAGCGCCATCGCGTGCACCATCGGCGGAGTCGTCGCCAACAACGCCTCCGGTATGACCGCGGGGACGACCCGCAATTCGTACCGCACCGTCTCCTCCCTCACCTTCGTGCTGCCGAGCGGCACGGTCGTCGACACCGGGGACCCCGCGGCGGACGAGGACCTGGCGCGTGCCGAGCCGCGGCTGTGCGAGGGGCTGCTGGCGCTGAAGGCGGAGATCGAGGCGGATGCCGGGCTCACCGCCCGGATCCGCGCCAAGTACGAGATCAAGAACACCAACGGCTACCGGCTCGACGCCTTCCTGGACGGCTCGACGCCCGTGCAGATCCTGCGCGGTCTGATGGTCGGCTCCGAGGGGACCTTCGGCTTCATCTCCGAGGTCGTCTTCGACACCCTGCCGCTGGACCGCCGCGTCTCCACCGCCCTGCTGTTCTTCCCCTCGCTGACCGCGGCGGCGGCCGCCGTGCCCGGCTTCAACGAGGCGGGGGCGATCGCCGTCGAACTGATGGACGGCAATACGCTGCGCGCGTCGGTGAGCGTCCAGGGCGTGCCCGCCGACTGGGCCGAGCTGCCCAAGGAGACCACGGCGCTGCTGGTGGAATTCCGGGCTCCGGACGAGACGGGCCAGGAGGCCTACGAGCGGGCGGCGGCAGCGGTCGTCGAAGGACTCGACCTGGTGGCCCCCGTGGCGTCGGTGACCAATGGGTTCACCCGCGACGCCAAGGTCATCGCGGGCTACTGGAAGGCCCGTAAGGCATTCGTCACCGCGGTCGGCGGCTCCCGGCCCTCGGGTACGACGCTGATCACCGAGGACTTCGCGGTACCGCCCTCCCGGCTGGCCGACGCCTGCGAGGCCCTGCTCGGACTTCAGGCGGAGCACGGCTTCGACGCCGCCGTCGCCGGTCACGCGGCGCACGGCAATCTGCACTTCCTGCTCGCATTCGACGCGGCGAAGCCGTCCGACGTCGACCGCTACGCCGCGTTCATGGACGACTTCTGCCGGCTGACGGTGGACCGCTTCGACGGCTCCCTGAAGGCGGAGCACGCCACCGGCCGTAATATCGCCCCCTTCCTGGAGCTGGAGTGGGGTCCGAAGGCGACCGGACTGATGTGGCGCACGAAGCAGATCATCGACCCCGACGGGGTGCTGGCGCCCCGCATCGTCCTCGACCGCGACCCGAAGGCCCATCTGCGCGGGCTGAAGACCATCCCCGAGGTCGAGCCGATCGCCGATCCCTGCATCGAGTGCGGCTTCTGCGAACCCACCTGTCCCAGCCATGACCTGACCACCTCGCCGCGCCAACGGATCGTGCTGCGCCGGGAGATGATGCGGCAGCCCGGCGGCTCCCCGGTGGAGGCACAGCTGCTCGACGCGTACGGCTACGACGCCGTCGATACGTGCGCGGGCGACTCGACCTGCAAGCTGGCCTGTCCGGTCGGCATCGACACCGGCGCCATGATGAAGGACTTCCGCCACCAGCGGCACTCGCCGCGCGAGGAGCGCATCGCGGCACTCACGGCGAAGAACTTCAAGGCGGTGGAGGCTGCGGCCCGAATCGCGGTCGCCGCGGCCGACCGGGTCGGCGACCGACTCGGCGACGGGCCGCTGAAGACCATCACCGCGCTCGCCCGCAAGGCCGTACGCCCCGATCTGGTGCCCGAGTGGCTGCCCGAGATCCCCGGCGCCGCCGCCCGGAAGCTGCCCCGCACCTCCCGTGTCGGGGCGAGCGCCGTCTATTACCCGGCGTGTGTGAACCGTATCTTCGGCGAGCCCGAGGGCCATCGTGGCCCGTCGCTGCCGCAGGCGGTCGTCGCCGTCTCCGCCCGCGCCGGAAGGCCGGTATGGATCCCGGACGATGTCGCGGGCACGTGCTGCGCCACGATCTGGCACTCCAAGGGGTACGACGAGGGCAACGCAGTGATGGCCAACCGCATCGTGGCGGCGGCCTGGGGCTGGACCGCGGGCGGAAAGCTGCCGCTGGTCGTCGACGCCTCGTCGTGCACGCTGGGCATCGCCCATGAGGTGGAGCCGTATCTCACCGACGAAAACCGGGAGTTGCACGGGGAGCTGACCATTGTCGACTCCCTCGTCTGGGCGGCCGACGAACTGCTTCCCGAGCTGTCCATCCTCCGGAAGGTCGGTTCGGCGGTCCTGCATCCGACGTGTTCCATGCAACATCTGGACGACGTGGAGCAGTTGCGCGCGGTCGCGGAGGCGTGCGCGGAGGAGGTCGTGATCCCCGACGACGCCGGGTGCTGCGCCTTCGCCGGCGACCGCGGCATGCTGCACAAGGAGTTGACGGCCTCCGCGACGGCGAAGGAGGCCGCCGAGGTGAACACGCGGGAGTACGACGCGTATCTCTCGGCCAACCGGATGTGCGAGATCGGAATGGACCGGGCCACGGGACACTCGTACTACTCGGTGCTGATGGAGCTGGAGCGTGCGACGCGCCCGGGGGCCGTAGTGCGCTGATCTCGGGCCGTCCGGTGACCGCCCGTCCTCGGTCGCCTGACGGTACAGATCGTCCTGACCCGGACTGACAAGGCCTGCCACCGGCTGCCTCGGGCCGCCCCGAACCACCGCGGGCTTCCCTGGACCATCGGCCGCTGTACCCAATCGCCGGGCGTGCTCGGAATCCGAGCACGCCCGGCTTCTGCGTGCCCACAAAAGTCCATGGTTTCGGCGCAGGAGTCCAATCACTCCCCTTGCGCATCAGCAATACCAACTACCAGGGTCTTTAACGAGGTTCACTCAACAGCCGCGCACGTCAGACCCCTCTCCTGGAGGATCGATGAACGACGCAGCACAGCAGAACGACGACGGTACGCGGGACGGCGAAGACGGCTCGGTGAGCCGCCGCTCGGTCCTGTGGACGACCGCCACGGTGGCCGGTGCCGGGATCGGACTCGGCGGTCTCGGAAGCAGCACCGCGGCCGCCGCCATCCCCGGCCGGAGTCCGGAGACCGCTGCCGCGGCACAGCCGGATCAGGCGGCCGCCCCGAAGCGCCAGGGACGCACCATGGTGGGGGTGCCGTTCGACCGGCGTTCCACCGTACGGGTCGGCCTGGTCGGCCTCGGCAACCGCGGTGGCAGCATGATCGACCTCTTTCTCGCCGTCGGCGGCGTGCAGGTCGTCGCCGTCTGCGACCCGGTCAAGGCCAAGGCGGAACGGGCGGCTGCGAAGGTGACCGCCGCAGGGCAGCCGGCCCCCGCCGTCTACACCAATGGCGAGGACGACTACGAGAACCTCTGCAAGCGCGGGGACATCGACTTCGTCTATGTGGCGACGCCCTGGGACTTCCACTTCGAGATGGCGAAGACCGCCCTGCTGAACGGCAAGCATGTCGGCGTGGAGTGTCCCATCGCTCTCCAGCTCGACCAGCTGTGGGAGTTGGTCGACCTCTCGGAGCGCACCAGACGCCACTGCATGCAGCTGGAGAACTGCTGTTACGGACGCAACGAGATGCGGGTACTGCGCATGGCGCATGCCGGGCTCTTCGGTGATCTGCTGCATGGCGCGGGCGCGTACAACCACGATCTGCGTGGCCTGATGTTCGATCCGGGGTACTACGAAGGGCCCTGGCGCAGGCTGTGGCACACCCGGTTGCGTGGCGATCTCTACCCCAACCACGGCTTCGGTCCGGTCGCCAACTACATGGACATCAACCGTGGTGACCGTGCGGTGAGCATCACCAGTGTGGGCTCACCGTCCCTGGGGCTCGCCGAGTACCGCGAGAAACACATGCCGGCCGGTGATCCGAGCTGGAAGGAGACCTATATCGAGAGCGACCGGACGATCAGTCTCGTCCAGACCGCCAAGGGACGGGTCATCCGGCTGGAGCACGATGTGTCCACTCCGCATCCGTACTCGCGGATCAACAGCCTCGGCGGTACGAAGGGTGTCTTCGAGGACTATCCGGCCCGTATCTACATCGAGCCCGACCACACCGACGACAACTGGGGCGACTTCTCGAAGTACACGCAGTGGGACCACTGGCTGTGGAAGGAGCATGCCAACCCGCCCGGCGGTCACGGCGGCATGGACTACATGCTGGTGTTCCGGCTGATGCAGTGCATGCGGCTCGGTCTCGTCCCCGACTTCGATGTGTACGACGCGGCGACATGGACGTCGCCCGTGCCCCTCAGCCATCTGTCCATCAAGGCGAAGGGCGCGCCGCAGCAGATTCCGGACTTCACGCGCGGTGAGTGGAAGAAGGCCCGCTCCGGCGTGGATTCGAAGGATCCGGAAGGTCCGGGGAAGGCCTGACCGTCCGACGCGAGGGATGAGAGGAAGTGTGGGGTCCGGGCCGGCTCGGTTGAGCCGGCCCGGACCCCGCAGTGCTTCCCCCTCCCGCCCGCCCACTCGCGACCATGGCGTGAAAGGTGCCGTTCGTGGAGAAATTCGATTGCTCCGACGGGCCTTCCGGGGTGAACCTTGCACGGTTTGAGTCATTCACCGAACAAACCGGCACACACCGACCCATGGGACGTCATGCAGATTCGCGATCTTCCGTACTCGGATCCTGGCGATCCCGATGTCCGGTCGGGCCCACGCTTCCTGATCTGGCTCGGCCGCAATCAGCTCCGCGGTCAGCTCAAGGCCCTTTCCTGGGGGCTGTTGCACCAGTGTTCCCTGGCCGGACTGCCACCTGCCGTCGGCTTCGCCGTGCAGGCCGTCGTCGACCGTTCCGGCAGCCGCCTCGCGTGGGCGGGCGGACTGATCGCGGTCCTGGGTGTGCTGATCGCGCTGGGCGACACCATGCTTCACCGGAGCGCCATCACCAACTGGATCACCGCCGCCGCGCGCGTGCAGCAACTGCTGGCCCGTAAGACCGCGGAGCTCGGCTCGGCGCTGACCCGCCGGGTCGCCGCGGGCGAGGTCGTCGCGGTCTCCACCGGTGACGTGGAGAAGATCGGCTGGTTCGTCGAGGCACTCTCCCGCTTCGCCGCGGCCGCTGCCGCCCTCGTGCTGATCTGCGCGGGGCTCGTCCTCTATCTGCCCTCGCTGGGCATCCTGGTGACACTCGCCATGCCGTTGCTGGCCCTGGCCGTGCTGCCGCTGCTCCCCCGGGCCACCCGGCGCGCCGACCTCCAGCGCGAGAAGGCGGGCAAGGCCACCGAGCTGGCCTCGGACACGGTCGCCGGGCTGCGGGTACTGCGCGGCATCGGCGGCGAGGAGCTGTTCCTCGGCCGCTACCGGCGCGCCTCGCAGGAGGTCCGCAAGGCCGCGGTGCGCAGTGCGCGGATGTGGTCCCTGATCTCGGCCATCCAGGTGCTCCTGCCCGGCGTGCTGCTCATCTCGCTGGTCGTGCACGGGGCGACGCTGGCCCGCGACGGCCGGATCGAGGTCGGTCAGCTGGTCACGGTGTACAGCGCGGCGACGCTGTTGCTGTTCCCGCTGCGCCACTTCGAGGAGATCGCGATGGCGTACTCCTTCTCACGGCCCTCCGCCAGGCGTGCGGTCCGGGTGCTGTCGCTGCACCGCACGGACCGGCCCTCGACCGTCGACGCCGTGCCGACCGGTGATCTGTACGACCCGGTCACCGGGCTGATGGCCCCGGAGGGTCTGTTCACCGCGGTGGTCTGCGGCGACCCGGACGAGGCGGGCCGGCTGGCCGAACGGCTCGGCGGACACGCGCACGTGGACAAGGACACGACCGGAATCCGGAACGAGGACGGGAACGCGTCGAAGTACCCGACGCGCGGGACGGACCACAACAGGCCGGAGAACGGCGGGCGGGCCGCCACGGACGGCGTCACGACGGAGCCGATGCATCTGTCCGTCCTGCTCGGTGGCGTACCGCTGGACGAACTCCCGCTGGACTCTGCCCGGACCGCGGTTCTGGTCCAGGACAAGGACCCGGTCCTGCTCTCCGGCACGCTGCGCGAGCTGCTCGATGTTCCGGCCTCGGAGCGGGTGTCCGCCGAGGACGCGCTGTCCGCCGCCCAGTGCGGTGACGTGCTGGACTCGTTGGCGCAGGCGTCCGTCGCCACGGACGGCGACCCCATGACGACGCGCATCACCGAACGCGGGCGTTCGCTCTCCGGTGGCCAACGCCAGCGACTCGCCCTGGCCCGCTCCTTGGTGACCGACCCGGAGGTGCTGGTTCTCGACGAGCCGACCTCCGCCGTCGACTCGCACACCGAGGCCCGGGTCGCCGCCGGAATCAAGGGGCTGCGTCAGGGCCGTACAACCGTGGCGTTCGCCTCGTCGCCGCTGCTGCTCGACCTGGCGGACCGGGTGGTGCTGGTGCACGGCGGCACGGTCGTCGCGGTCGGCGCACACCGTGAACTACTGCGTACGGACCTCCGTTACCGGGCGGTCGTGACACGCGAGACGGACGACGAGACCGCCGTCCCGGCCGCTCAAGGCACACTCAGGACCACCGAGGAAATCGAGGAACGGGCATGATCGGCGTCGCAGAACCGGCGTACGACCCGGCCGCACCGGAGTCGGCGACGACCCTGCCGGTCGGCACCTCCGCCACCGTACGGAGTTATGTACGGGAGCTGCTGCGGCGCCACCGCAGGCCGTTCGCCGTGCTCATCACGTTCAACGCCATCGCGGTGATCGCCTCGATCACCGGACCGTATCTGCTGGGCGGGCTGGTCGAGGATCTCTCCGACGGCGTCACCGACCTCCATCTGGAGCGCACCGCCGGGGTGTTCGCGCTCGCACTGATCGTGCAGACAGTCTTCACCCGGTCGATGCGTCTGCGCAGCGCGATGCTCGGTGAGGAGATGCTGGCCGATCTGCGCGAGGACTTCCTCGTGCGGTCGGTCGGGCTGCCGCCGGGCGTGCTGGAGCGGGCCGGGACGGGTGATCTGCTCTCCAGGATCACCACGGACATCGACCGGCTGGCCAACGCGATGCGCGAGGCCGTGCCGCAGCTGGCGATCGGTGTGGTGTGGGCGGGGCTGTTGCTGGCCGCGCTCACCGCGACGGCTCCGCCGCTGGCGCTCTCGGTGCTGATCGCCCTGCCCGTCCTGCTCATCGGCTGCCGCTGGTACTTCAAGCGGGCTCCGTCCGCGTACCGTTCGGAGGCCGCCGGATACGCCGCGGTCGCGGCGATGCTCGCGGAGACCGTGGATGCCGGGCGGACCGTGGAAGCGCACCGGCTGGGTGCGCGCCGGGTGGCGCTGTCGGACACGCGCATCCGGCAATGGACCGCGTGGGAGCGGTACACACTCTTCCTACGTTCCGTGCTCTTCCCCGTCATCAACGCCACCTACGTGACGATTCTCGGCGCGGTCCTGATGCTCGGCGGCTGGTTCGTCATCGAGGGCTGGCTGACCGTGGGACAGCTGACGACGGGGGCGCTGCTGGCGCAGATGATGGTCGATCCGATCGGGCTGATCCTGCGCTGGTACGACGAGCTGCAGATCGCTCAGGTGTCGCTGGCCCGGCTGGTGGGCGTCCGGGACATCGAACCGGACGCCGGCGACGCGGAGGTGGTCCCGGACGGCCGGGACGTACGCGCCGAGGAGGTCCGCTTCGGCTACCGCGCCGGGCTGGATGTCCTGCACCGGGTGTCGTTGGACGTCGCGCCGGGTACGCGCCTGGCGCTGGTCGGCCCGTCCGGGGCCGGAAAGTCCACGCTGGGCCGGCTCCTTGCCGGGATCTACGCGCCGCGCACGGGTGAAGTGACGCTCGGTGGTGCGGAGTTGTCGCGGATGAAGGCGGAGCAGGTACGTACGCATGTGGCGCTGGTCAACCAGGAGCACCACGTGTTCGTGGGTTCGCTGCGGGACAACCTCCTGCTGGCCCGCGCCGGTGCCGGGGACGCCGAGCTGTGGGCGTCGCTCGCGGCGGTCGACGCGGACGGCTGGGCGAGGGGCCTGGCGGAGGGGCTGGACTCCGAGGTCGGCTCCGGCGGTCTGGCGCTGACCCCCGCTCAGGCCCAGCAGATCGCCCTGGCCCGGCTGGTCCTGGCCGATCCGCACACGTTGGTGCTGGACGAGGCGACGTCCTTGCTGGACCCGCGGGCCGCCCGGCATCTGGAGCAGTCGCTGGCCCGGGTGCTGGACGGCCGTACGGTCGTGGCGATCGCCCACCGGCTGCACACCGCACACGACGCGGATGTGATTGCGGTCGTCGAGAGCGGCCGGATCAGTGAACTGGGCAGCCATGACGAGCTGGTGGCGGCGGACGGCGCCTACGCGGCGCTGTGGCGGTCCTGGCACGGCTGAGGAGCGAGGGGCCCGCCGGTCGGGCCAGGCAAGAAGTGCGCGCGACGCGTACAACGTCGCCGTCATCACGACTGACCTTGAACACCCCGACTGCGAGGAACTGTTCACCCGGCTTCACCACACTTCCGGGCGGCCCGTTTCCATTCCGCGCGAGCACCCCACCTCGAACCGGTGCTGCAGCAGAAGGACATCGGGGAGCTCGCCGGACGCAGCCCCGGGGGCATCCGCTACTCCTTGGAACAGGCTCGCGTCCCCCTGTGAGTGCGGCGCGGCGCGACGAGGCAGGAATCGATGTCGTACAGGGCGTCATAAACCTTCACGGAGGTGCTTCAGACTCCCGTCGACACCGGCCTCTCGAAGAACGTCTCCAGGGCCACCGTCGCCTGAGTGCCACTGACGCCTTCGATCTCGTACAACCGCCTTAGTACGTCCTGAAGTTGCTCGGTCGTCCCGGTCCTGACCTTGACCAGGACCGATGCGCTGCCCGCGATGATGTGGGCCTCCTGCAGTTCGGGGATCGCGGCGAAGCGCTTGCCGGAGTCGCCCATCCAGGCCGACGAGTCGACCATGACGAAGGCCAGCACCCCGCCGCCTACGGCGGCGGGGTCCACCTCGACCGTCGTGCGGCGGATCACCCCCGACTCGCGCAGCTTGCGCACCCGCTCATGGGCCGCGCCCGCCGAGAGCCCGACGGCCTTGCCCAGGGCGGTGTACGCCTGCGTGGCGTCCTCCTGCAGCAGGTTCAGCAGCTTCCGGTCCACATCATCCATAACACTCTCCTCCGAACCGGCTCCAGCAAATGGCTTCGCCCACCATATGACATCCTGCAATACTCACTTTTGGCAGGATGCTACTCACAACTTAGATGCTGTTCATAACTTGGAACGCAGGACTACTGAAGGAGAACGGACATGGCCACCGGCCGCTCCGCGCTGCACGAAGTGCTCGACGACAGGTTCCGTACGGAGAAGTGCACCGTGGGTGATGGGCAACTGGAGACGCTCCACGTGGGCTCCCGCTGGGCGGAGGGGCCGCTGTACATACCGGCCTGGCGCCAGCTGATCTGGAGTGACATCCCGAACGACCGGATGCTGCGCTGGGACGAGATGACCGGGGCCGTCAGCGTCTTCCGCTCACCCGCGGGGCACTCCAACGGCAACACCTTGGACCGGGAGGGCCGTCTGATCACGTGTGAGCAGGGCAACCGCCGGGTCACCCGCACCGAGCACGACGGCTCGGTCACCGTGCTCGCCGACCGCTACCGGGGCAAGCGGCTCAACAGCCCGAACGACGCGGCCGTGAAGTCCGATGGCTCGATCTGGTTCTCGGATCCGGACTTCGGGATCACCAGCGACTACGAGGGCCACCGCGCCGAGAGCGAGATCGGCTCCAACAACGTCTACCGAATCGCCCCGGACACCGGCGAGGTGCGGCTCGCGGCCGACGGCTTCGGCGCCCCCAACGGCCTTGTCTTCTCAGCCGACGAGAGCGAGCTGTACGTCTCCGACACCCGGGCCAACCGGATCCGCGTCTTCGAGGTACGCGCGGACGGCACCCTCTCCGAGGGCAAGGTTTTCGCCGACGGGACCAAGGAGGGCCGCTTCGACAATATCCGCTTCGACGACCGGGGCCACCTCTGGGCCGCGGCCATGGACGACGGAGTGCACTGCTACGCCCTGGACGGGACCCTGCTCGGCCGCATCCTGGTGCCCAACACGGTCTCCAATATCCGCTTCGGCGGCCCGAAGAGGAACCGCCTCTTCATCACGGCGAACGACACGCTCTATTCGCTGCTCATGGGGGTCACGGCGGCACCGAGGGCGGTTTGAACCCCAGTTCTCGGAACTGCCCCCCATGACCTTCTTGGCGGCCATTACCTTCTTGGCGGCCCCGCAATGGGGCGCCACCTCGGCACAGTGATCGGGTTCTCGGTCCCAGCCGTTTCAGTACGGGTGCTTGTCGGGCTTGTTCACCCATGCCTCGTAGGAAGTGGCCCCCAGCTCGGGAAGGAGCTGTTCGAGAGTGATGCTCCGCCGGTCCGGGGGTTTCTCGAAGTCGCGGCACCGGGGGCGACGGCGAGGTGGTGTCCGGCGAGGGCGCCGGGCCGAGGCACGAGGCGGACCGGAGCAGGTCATCGCCGTAGACGGTGGTGACGCCCGGTGTAGCCGATGCTGCGCGGCCTGCTCGACGGGAACGGTCCAGGGGCGGCCGGGGAGATCGTTCCGGCTCAGCGTCCGGTGCAGCGCGACTCTGCCTGGTCGGCCGTTCCCCGTCCCGGCCGTCGGGCCCGGCTTGTCGGCACCGGCCATCGGTACCGACGGTCAGATGAAGTTCAGCGCCACTGCCCCGCTCAGTCCCCCGAGCACCATGAACACCGGCATCAGCACCTTCAGCTCCACCCAGCTCCCGGCCCGGAACCGCATGCCCTTCGGCGGCCCGATCGGGTACCAGCGCTTGCGTCCCAGCGGTATGGGCCACAGGATCGGGCAGCCGGAGACGGTCAGTGCGTCGCCGATGTCGTGGACGAGCGCACCGAGCACGATCGGCAGCCCCAGCCACAGGTACTCCTGCCCGGGGGCGCTGAACAGCCAGTCCGAGCCGTTGCCCGGCTTGTCCAGGACGCCGGCCAGTATCCAGGCGCTCGTCGCGCCGAGCAGCCACACCAGGACGTCACTGGACATCCGGGCCGCCCGCCACAGCAGTCCTTCGACGGCGAGCACCAGGTGGACGAAGAGGATCGCCAGGACCGCCCACCGGCCGCCGGTGATCGCCGCGGCGGAGGCGCCGGCGCCGATCAGGACCGCCCAGAGCCAGGTGTGCGTCAGGGTCCGGTGGCCGCCGTTGCGGTGCGAGTCGCCACGCATCCTGGTCGCCTTGTAGACGGCGTGCGAGAGCTTGTCGACGATCTCGCAGAGACCCCGGGAGACCGGACCGAAGGCGCGCGAGATGGTCGCGGACTTGTGGTCGAGGTCCGGGGCCAGCGCGGCTCCGGCGGTGATCAGCGCGCCGACGACCAGGACGGGCCACGGCATCGCGTGGCCGGCGGCCGCCGCCGCCGCGCCCACCCCCAGCCAGGCCGCTGCCCCTGACAGAGAGTGTGCCGGTCCCATCATGGTTCTTCCCGCCCCCAAAATCGCATCGCTGCCATTGCCGCCCAGGCACGGCCGAGTTGAGTGGGCAGCGTATCGCCCGTGATCTTCATACAGTCGTCCGGTTCCCTCATCCGGGCGGAAGGCAGGCAAGATGGGGGCGTGACCCTTATCGATCAGCTGCCCCCGACCGACGACCCCGACACCCTCTTCGAGGCTTTCTCGTCATGGACGAAGACGCAGGGCATCACCCTCTATCCCGCTCAGGAGGAGGCGCTGATCGAGGTGGTCTCCGGCGCGAATGTGATCCTTTCCACCCCGACCGGCTCCGGAAAGAGCCTGGTCGCGGCGGCCGCGCACTTCACGGCGCTGGCCCAGGACAAGGTCACCTTCTACACGGCGCCGATCAAGGCACTGGTCTCGGAGAAGTTCTTCGACCTGTGCAAGCTGTTCGGTACGGAGAACGTCGGCATGCTCACCGGCGACGCCTCCGTCAACGCGGACGCCCCGGTGATCTGCTGCACGGCCGAGGTGCTGGCGTCCATCGCGCTGCGTGACGGGAAGTACGCCGACATCGGCCAGGTCGTGATGGACGAGTTCCACTTCTACGCCGAGTCGGACCGCGGCTGGGCCTGGCAGATCCCGCTCCTGGAGCTGCCGCAGGCCCAGTTCGTCCTGATGTCGGCCACGCTCGGTGACGTCAGGATGTTCGAGGAGGACCTGACCCGTCGCACCGGCCGCCCCACGTCCGTGGTGCGCTCCGCGACCCGGCCGGTGCCGCTCAGTTACGAGTACCGGCTGACCCCGATCACCGAGACCCTCACCGAACTCCTGGAGACCAGGCAGTCGCCGGTGTACATCGTGCACTTCACCCAGGCCGCGGCCGTCGAGCGGGCGCAGTCGCTAATGAGCATCAACATGTGCACCAAGGAGGAGAAGGAGAAGATCGCCGATCTGATCGGCAACTTCCGCTTCACCACCAAGTTCGGCCAGAACCTCTCCCGCTATGTGCGCCACGGCATCGGGGTGCATCACGCGGGCATGCTCCCGAAGTACCGGCGCCTGGTGGAGAAGCTCGCCCAGGCCGGTCTCCTGAAGGTGATCTGCGGTACGGACACCCTCGGCGTCGGCGTCAACGTACCCATCCGCACGGTGCTGTTCACGGCGCTCACCAAGTACGACGGCACCCGCGTTCGTACGCTGCGCGCCCGTGAGTTCCACCAGATCGCGGGCCGGGCGGGCCGGGCCGGATTCGACACGGCGGGCTTCGTCGTGGCACAGGCGCCCGAGCACGTCATCGAGAACGAGAAGGCCGTCAAGAAGGCGGGCGACGACCCGAAGAAGAAGCGCAAGGTGGTCCGCAAGAAGGCCCCCGAGGGCTTCGTCGCCTGGTCGGAGACCACCTTCGACAAGCTGATCCAGTCCGATCCGGAGCCACTGACCTCCCGCTTCCGGGTCACGCACACGATGCTGCTGTCCGTGATCGCGCGTCCCGGCAACGCCTTCGAGGCGATGCGGCATCTGCTGGAGGACAACCACGAGCCGCGCAGGGCACAGCTGCGGCACATCCGCCGCGCCATCGCGATCTACCGCTCGCTGCTGGACGGCGGTGTCGTGGAGCAGCTCGACAAGCCGGACGCGGAGGGCCGTATCGTCCGGCTCACCGTCGATCTCCAGCAGGACTTCGCCCTCAACCAGCCGCTGTCCACCTTCGCGTTGGCCGCGTTCGACCTGCTGGACCCCGATTCCCCTTCGTACGCGCTGGACATGGTCTCCGTCGTCGAGTCGACGCTCGACGACCCGCGGCAGATCCTCGCCGCGCAGCAGAACAAGGCGCGCGGCGAAGCGGTCGGGCAGATGAAGGCGGACGGTGTCGAGTACGAGGAGCGGATGGAACTGCTCCAGGACGTCACGTATCCGAAACCGCTGAGCGAGCTGCTGTGGCACGCGTACGACGTGTACCGCAGGAGCCACCCGTGGGTGGGCGACCACCCGGTGTCACCGAAGTCCGTGATCCGTGACATGTACGAACGCGCCATGACGTTCACGGAGTTCACCTCGAACTACGAGCTGGCCCGCACCGAGGGCATCGTGCTGCGCTATCTGGCGGGTGCGTACAAGGCTCTTGAGCACACCATCCCGGACGACATCAAGTCCGAGGACCTTCAGGACCTGATCGCCTGGCTCGGCGAGATGGTCCGCCAGGTGGACTCCAGTCTCCTCGACGAGTGGGAGCAGCTCGCCAACCCGGAGGTGGAGACCGCCGAGGAGGCTCAGGAGCGGGCCGACGAGGTGAAGCCGGTCACGGCCAACTCCCGTGCCTTCCGGGTGCTGGTGCGCAACGCGTTGTTCCGCCGAGTGGAGCTGGCCGCGCTGGACAAGGTCCACGAGCTCGGTGAGCTGGACGGCGACACGGGCTGGGACGAGGACGCGTGGGGCGACGCCATGGACGCCTACTGGGACGAGTACGACGATCTGGGCACCGGTCCGGACGCGCGCGGGCCGAAGCTGCTGAAGATCGACGAGGACGCCGCGCACGGCCTGTGGCGGGCGCGGCAGACCTTCGCCGACCCGAACGGCGACCACGACTGGGGCTTCAGCGCGGAGATCGACCTGGCGGCCTCCGACGAGGAGGGCCGGGCGGTCGTCAGGGTCACCTCGGTCGGCCAGCTGTGACCGCGCTCATACCCACGGCACCCCCGCGAGAGTGGAGACGAACCGCATGACGAACCCTGCCGAGCGGCTGGTCGATCTGCTCGACCTGGAGCGGATCGAGGTCAACATCTTCCGTGGGCGCAGCCCCCAGGAGTCCCTGCAGCGGGTCTTCGGCGGGCAGGTCGCCGGACAGGCCCTGGTGGCGGCCGGCCGTACCACCGACGGGGACCGGCCGGTCCATTCGCTGCACGCCTACTTCCTGCGTCCGGGGCGTCCGGGTGTGCCGATCGTCTACGACGTCGAGCGCATCCGCGACGGCCGGTCGTTCACCACCCGCCGGGTCACGGCCGTCCAGCAGGGCCGGACGATCTTCAATCTGACGGCGTCGTTCCACCGGCCGGAGGAGTCGGGCTTCGAGCACCAGCTGCCGCCCGCCCGTGAGGTCCCCGATCCCGAGGAGCTGCCGACCGTCGCCGAGGAGGTGCGCGAGCACCTGGGGGTGCTTCCGGAGGCGCTGGAGCGGATGGCCCGTCGGCAGCCGTTCGACATCAGATACGTGGACCGGCTGCGCTGGACGCGGGACGAGGTCAAGGGCGCGGACCCGCGCAGCGCGGTCTGGATGCGCGCGGTCGGCCCGCTGGGCGACGACCCGCTGGTGCACACCTGCGCGCTGACGTACGCCAGCGACATGACGCTGCTCGACGCGGTCCGTATCCCGGTGGAGCCGCTGTGGGGTCCGCGTGGTTTCGACATGGCGTCGCTGGACCACGCGATGTGGTTCCACCGGCCGTTCCGGGCGGACGAATGGTTCCTCTACGACCAGGAGTCACCGATCGCCACCGGCGGACGGGGGCTGGCGCGCGGCCGGATCTACGACCGCGGGGGCAACCTGCTGGTGTCCGTGGTGCAGGAGGGGCTGTTCCGCCGCCTGGGCGAGTAGCCGTGCCCGGGCTCAGATGCCGAAAAGCGGGTCCTGTTCGACCTCGTGGCGGCGGGTGCGGATATCCGGGCCCGCGGGGTGCAGTTTGGCGTCGCAGGCGGGGCCGAGTCCGGTGCGGCGGGACTCCGTACCGGTGAGTGGCCGGCCGCACATGCGGCAGCGCACCACCCGCCGCCGGGCGGACGGGCCGCCCGGACCGTCCTCGGGCGGGGGCTCGGGCAGTGGCTCGGGAAGACCGGACTCGGGCAGGCGTTCGCGGAGCGGTTCGGCGGAGTCCACGGATCGATCTTCTCAGGGCGCCCGTCCACCCTGCGACTTCGCATGTCGAACAGCACACGACGGAGGTGTTCGCGCGACCCGGGTACGACCCCGACCGCGTGTCCCGACCGGTCAGGAGGCGAGGATTCTGGCCTTCTGTGCCTCGAACTCGCTGTCGCTCAGCACTCCTTGGCTCCTGAGGTCACCGAGCTCCTTGAGCTGGGCGATCTTGTTGCTCATCTCTTCCTCCGGCGCCAGGGCGGTGGGAGCGGGAGCCGGCTGGGCCCGGGTGGCTTCCTGCTGTGCCCAGCGGCCCGCCTGCCGCCGGGAGACCCGGTTGGAGACCGAGGTGGCGGTGCTGGCGATCACCGCCGTGCGGGCGACGCCGCGAAGAAGGCCTGGCATGTTGCATCTCCTTTGACTGGCTCTGCGGGAACGGGCGGCCCGACGGGACCGCGAACGGGTTCGGACCCGGGACTCGGCCGCGTCGTCAGGCCCTGGACTCGGCCACGTCGAGCGAGGCCAGAACCTCGTGGACCGGGATCCGCCCGTTGGCGACGAGGCGTCCGCCGGAGCGGCGCAGGGCTGCCGCGAACGGTGCCGTCCACACGTTCTCGTAGACGAGGATTCCGGCAGCGCTGCCGGGTTCGAGGATCGCGCTCGCCTCATCGATGTCGTCCTGGCCGATCAGGCCCGAGGACACCCCCTCGAACACGGCGAGGTCCACGCCTCCGTCCCCGGTCAGCTCGGAGAGTTCCACGCCGTCGACGGTGCCGTCGCGATTCTTCCTGACGAAGGTCAGATCCAGGATCCGGATGATGCCCCGGTCGACCAGGTCGACCAGCAGGAGCAGTCCTTGTCCCGTGATCCGGCTTCCCGCCGGAAACTCGACCACCAGGTAGTCGATCGGTCCTGTCTCGTCGCTCTCGACGCTCACGTCAGCTCCTTCCGACATCTCGACTGCCCCGGTTCCGTCGAGGCCACGTCCTTCGCCATTGCAGCAGCGGTGGGACCGGAACGCATCTCGGCCACGGCCCCGGGAGGACCCGGTCCCGTTACGCCATTGGACTGACAGCCGTCCACTCCCCCGGCCGGCCGGTGAGAGCCGTACCCCTGTGGTCCCCCGCCGCCACGGATGATGGTCGCGCTCTGGCCTGCGAGCGTCAGGTCCACTCATCCTGCTGCGGACCCGCGCAGAGTGCCCAGAGGATGAAGACGTCGATGGCGATGAGCACGATGGACCAGAACGGGTAGAAGGGCAGCCACAGGAAGTGGGCGAGTGCGCCCAGGCCCACGAGCACGATACCCACGACGCGCGCCCAGGTGGCTCCGCTGATCAGCAGCGCACAGCCGGCGAGGACGATGACGATGCCCAGGATGAGGTGGATCCAGCCCCAGCCCACGAGGCTGAACCGGTACACGTAGTTGTCGGTTGCGACGAACACGATGTCCCGGGTGATGGCCGCGATCCCCTCGAAGGTCGCCATCGCGCCTCCGAAGATCATCAGAACCGCGGCGAAGGTGGTCCACCCGTACCGGAAGGGATGACGTGCAGCCGGGGTGGTGTCACGCGCCACACTCGGCCCGTTGCTGGCACTGGCCATGTCAGCCTCCTCGGGTAGCAGAGCGACCCGGCGGACCCGAGTGGGCTCGCCGGGATTTCGCCGAACCAGCGTGGCACGACGACTCCCGGTCAGCAGAAGAACGACGTCCCGGCCATGGCTTCCCAGAATTTCTCGCAACAGGGATATCATCCCCGATGTGAGAGATTCCGAACGGGCGGAGCCGGGCTCCATCGCCGCCCGGCTCGCCGCGCGGCTGGGCGAACTGCGTACCGGACGCGGCTGGTCGCTGGACGAACTGTCCCGGCGCAGCGGGGTGAGCCGCTCCACGCTGTCCCGGCTGGAGCGGGGCGAGCTGAGCCCGACCGCCGCCCTGCTCGGCACGTTGTGCACGGTCTACGGGCGGACGATGTCGCGACTGCTGATGGAGGTCGAGGCGGAAGCACCGCAACTGGTGCCCGCCGCGCGGCAATCGGTGTGGCGGGACGAGGCGTCGGGCTTCGTACGCCGCTCGGTCTCGCCGCCCCACACCGGCCTGCGCGCTGAGGTTGTCGAGGGCACCCTGGACGCGGGGGCCGCCATCGCGTACGAGAGCGCGCCGGTGCCCGGCGTGGAGCAGCACGTCTGGGTGCTGGAGGGGACGGTCGAGATCACCGTCGACGGCGCCGTGCACACCGTGGGCAGTGGAGACTGCCTGCGATTCCTGCTGCACGGCCCCTCGCACTTCCGCTGTCCGGGGCCGGAGCAGGTCCGCTACGTGCTGGTGGTCGTCCTGCCGTGAATGACGCGAAGACCACCACGAAGACCGCGAGAGCCAGTGACAGCCGTGACAGCCGTGACAGCCGTGAAAGGACCTGCTTCATGATCGGGACCGTTGCGGTCTCCGGACCCGAACTGGTCACCTACGCCGATGAGTTGGCCGCGCTCCTGGTGGAGACCGTGAACGGCGGATCGTCGGTGGGTTTCCTCGCTCCGCTGGACCGCGGCGCGGCTGCCGACTGGTGGCGGAAGAGAGCCGGCGCCGTCGACGCCGGAGACCTCCAGGTCTGGATCGCCCGGGACGCGGAACGGGTGGCCGGGACCATCGGCCTGGTCCGGTCTCCGCTGCCGAATGCCCGTCACCGCGCGGAGATCGCCAAGCTGATGGTCCGTCCGTCGTGCCGCGGCCAGGGGCTCGGGCGGTCGCTGCTGGCCGCCGCCGAGCGGTCGGCCGCCGAGGCGGGGATCACGCTGCTGGTGCTGGACACCGAGAGCGACAGCCCCGCCGAACGGCTCTACCGTTCGGCGGGCTGGACGGAGTGCGGCTCGATTCCGGAGTACGCCGCCGACCCGGCCGGGACCCTGAAACCGACGACGCTCTACTACAAGGCGATCAGCGCCGCGCCGGAGTCGTCGGATCGGGCGGTGAGCCCGTCCACGTCCTCGTAGAGGCCACGCCGTCGGCGCGTCGTTGATCCCCGTTGTTCGGACGTCGGCCGTTCGAGTTCGTGACGATCAGCCAGTGGGCACGACAATGGCGGTGGAAGCCACCCTCACAAGGAGAGCCTCATGACGCTGTACGACATCCCCCTGCGCACACTCACCGGCGAGCCCGCATCCCTGGCCGACTACCGCGGCCGGGCGGTCCTGTTGGTGAACGTCGCGTCGAAGTGCGGGCTCACCCCGCAGTACGCGGGCCTGGAACGGCTCCAGAACGCGTACGGGGACCGCGGCTTCACCGTGCTCGGTGTGCCGTGCAACCAGTTCGCCGGCCAGGAGCCGGGGAGCGCGGAGGAGATCCGGTCCTTCTGCTCGACGACGTACGGTGTCAGCTTCCCGCTGCTGGAGAAGACCGACGTGAACGGCGAGGGCCGCCACCCGCTCTACGCCGAGCTGACCGCTCTCGCGGACGAGGACGGCGAGGCCGGTGACGTCCAGTGGAACTTCGAGAAGTTCCTCATCTCACCGGCGGGCGAGCCGGTCGCGCGCCTCCGCCCGCGCACGGAGCCGGAGGCCCCGGAGCTCATCGCCGCGATCGAGGCCCAGCTGCCCGCCTGACCGGTTCCGTCGTCGATACCGGACAGCCGAAGCGGGGGTGCGGGCCGCACGGGCGTGAACCGTGCACACTGCCACCCCCGCCCCGCGCTAGCGGATCGGCATGCCCGAGAGGGTGCGGGCGATCACCAGGCGCTGGATCTCGCTCGTGCCCTCGAAGATCGTGTAGATCGCCGCGTCCCGGTGCATCCGCTCCACCGGGTACTCACGGGTGAAGCCGTTGCCGCCGAGGATCTGGACGGCCTGCGCGGTGACCTTCTTCGCCGTCTCGCTCGCGTACAGCTTGGACATGGAGCCCTCGGCCGAGGTGAACGGCTTGCCGGTGGCCGCCATCCAGGAAGCGCGCCAGACCAGCAGCCGGGCCGCGTCGATCTGCGTACGCATGTCGGCGAGCTGGAAGGCGACACCCTGGTTGTCGATGATCGGCCGGCCGAACTGGGTGCGGGTCTTCGCGTACTCCAGCGCGACCTCGTACGCGGCACGGGCGGTGCCGACCGCCATGGCGCCGACCGCGGGGCGGGAGGCCTCGAAGGTGGCCATCGCCGCGTTCTTCACCCGCTCCCCGCCGGACGCGGCGCGCTCACGGGCCCGGGCCAGGCGCCGGTCGAGCTTCTCCTTGCCGCCGAGCAGGCAGTGGCCGGGGACGCGGACGTCCTCCAGCACGACCTCGGCGGTGTGCGAGGCACGGATGCCGTGCTTCTTGAACTTCTGGCCCTGGGAGAGGCCGGGGGTGTCCGGCGGCACGATGAACGAGGCGTGCCCCTTGGAACCGAGCTCCGGGTCGACCACGGCGACGACGACATGGACGCCCGCGATGCCGCCGTTGGTCGCCCAGGTCTTGGTGCCGTTCAGCACCCACTCGTCCTTGGCCTGGTCGTACACCGCGCGGGTGCGCATCGAGGCGACGTCGGAACCCGCGTCCGGCTCGGAGGAGCAGAAGGCCGCGACCTTGACGTCGTCGGCGTCGCCGTACATCTGCGGGATCCAGGTGCCGATCTGCTCCTCGGTGCCGTTGGCGAGGACGCCCACGGCCGCCAGGCCCGTACCGACGATCGAGAGGGCTATGCCCGCGTCCCCCCAGAAGAGCTCCTCCATCGCCATCGGGATGCCGAGGCCCGTCGGGTCGAAGAACTGCTGGGCATAGAAGTCGAGGGAGTAGATGCCGACCTTGGCCGCCTCCTGAATGACGGGCCAGGGCGTTTCCTCGCGCTCGTCCCACTCGGAAGCCGCCGGACGGATCACGTCCGCGGCGAAGCCGTGAAGCCAGTCACGCACCTGCTTCTGGTCGTCGTTGAGTTCGAGCGTGAACTCCGCCATGTTCCCCTCCACGTACTGCCCTGAAAAATCCACTGGTTACTTGCGGTAACCGCAGTCTGTTACCGGCAAGTAGCCTCTGTCAACCGCCCAGGTGCCGATCCACACGCCGCGGGACAGGGTGTTACGTTGCGCAGGCAGGACGCAATGTGCATGGCCAGGGCGGGGAGACGCGACATGGAGACCACACAACAGGCCGAGCGGCAGCGGACAGCGGCCGAGAGCCGCCGCCGCGAGCTGCTCGAAGCCGCCGACCGCGTGGTGCTCAGGGACGGGCCGGGCGCCTCGATGAACGCCATCGCGGCGGAGGCCGGAATCACCAAGCCCATCCTCTACCGGCACTTCGGTGACAAGGGCGGCCTCTACCGCGCCCTCGCCAAGCGCCACACCGACGCCCTGCTGATCGCTCTGCGGACGGCGCTGGACGCACCGGCCGAGCGCCGTCGGCGCGTGGAGTCGACGCTCGACACGTATCTCGCGGCGATCGAGGCCCGCCCGCAGGTCTACCGCTTCCTGATGCACCCGTCCGACGACTCCGCGCCCTCGACGGAGCAGGGTTTCGACGTCGGGCGGCACTCCGCGCCACTGCTGCGCAGGCTCGGCGAGGAACTCGCCCTGGTCATCGCCGAGCGGGTCGACCTGGGCCCCGACAGCGAGGCCATGGCCCGCATCTGGGGCCACGGCATCGTCGGCATGATGCATGCCGCGGGCGACTGGTGGCTCGGCGAACGCCCTTGCTCCCGCGAGCAGTTGGTGCGCAGCCTGGCAGATCTGCTGTGGGGCAGGCTGGCCGACGCGGGCGACCGGCCCGGCGGCCCGGGGTTCTGAGGCGCGCGCGGTCAGCCGCCCCGCGCCCAGGGCGCCCGGCGGGCCGCGCGCAGCGCCCTCGACCGGCGCAACCCGGTCAGCCGGTCCGTGTAGACCGTGCCTTCGAGATGATCGCACTCGTGCTGCAGGCAACGGGCGAAGAAGCCGGTCCCGGTGACCCGTACCGGCTCGCCCTCGACGGTCACGCCCTCGACGACGGCCCGGTCGAAGCGCGGGGTGCCCGCCTCGATGCCGGGGAGCGAGAGGCAGCCCTCCGGGCCGCGTACGGTGATGCCGTCCGCCTCGACCAGCTTCGGGTTGACGAGATGTCCGAGGTGTCGGACATCGTCGTCGTCCGGACAGTCGTAGACGAACACCCGCAGCGGAACACCGACCTGATTGGCCGCGAGCCCGACGCCCTGGGCCGCGTACATGGTGGCGTACATGTCCTCGACGAGGCGGGCGAGCGAGGGGCCGAAGTCCGTCACGGGCTCGCAGGCGCCGTGCAGCACCGGATCGCCGAGCAGACTCATGGCACGAATCAGTCCGGAACTGCCGGGGATCGGGCGGTTTCGCATGGCGGCAATCGTACGTTCTACGTGACCTCCACCTCCCCGGCGGTGCCGCGGTGCGGTCGCCGCGCCGGACATCGATAGGCTGGGCGTGGACCGATGCAAGGAGGATCTAGGACGATGGCAGGCAACACGGAGCCGCTGTCGCCGCGGGCCAAGCTGGCCGTGACGGCGGGTAAGGCCGCGGCGGCGGTGTCGCGCGCTGCGGGGCGCGGCAGCGGATCGGTGATCGGCGGCCGGGTGGCGCTCAAGCTCGACCCCGACCTGCTGGGGCGGCTGGCGCAGCACCTGGACGTGATCCTCGTGTCGGCGACGAACGGCAAGACGACGACGACCCGGCTGATCGCCGAGGCGCTGCGGGCCGCGGGCCCGGTCGTGTCGAACGCTCTCGGCGCGAACATGCCGGCGGGCATCACCTCGGCACTGGCGGGCGGTTCGGACTCGAAGTACGGCGTCATAGAGGTCGACGAGAAGTACCTCGCCGGGGTCGCGCGCGATACGACGCCCAAGGTGATCGCACTCCTCAATCTCTCCCGCGACCAGCTGGACCGCGCCGCGGAGACCCGGATGCTCGCGGAGAAGTGGCGTGAGGGGCTGTCCGGTTCGAAGGCCGTGATCGTCGCGAACGCCGACGACCCGCTGATCGTCTGGGCGGCGTCCTCGTCCCCCAATGTGGTGTGGGTCGCGGCCGGCCAGGCGTGGAAGGACGACGCCTGGTCCTGCCCGTCCTGCGGCGGTGTGATGCAGCGCCCGGGCGACGACTGGTTCTGCGGCGAGTGCGGTTTCCGCCGCCCCGCGCCGAGCTGGGTGCTGCACGGCGACTACGTCCTGGACCCGCACGGTTCGGCGTGGCCGATCCACCTCCAGCTGCCCGGCCGCGCCAACAAGGCCAACGCCACCAGCTCCGCCGCCGTGGCCGCCGTCTTCGGTGTGCCGCCGCAGGTCGCGCTGGAGCGCATGTACCAGGTGCAGGCCGTCGCGGGCCGCTACGACGTGGTCGGCTTCCTCGGCCGCGAGCTGCGGCTGCTGCTGGCGAAGAATCCCGCGGGCTGGCTGGAGACGTTCTCCCTGATCGACCCGCCGCCCACCCCGGTGATCCTCTCCGTCAACGCCCGGGGCGCGGACGGCACGGACACCTCCTGGCTGTGGGACGTCGACTACACCCAGCTCGCCGGTCACCCGATCTTCGTGCTCGGCGACCGCAAGCTGGACCTCGCGGTCCGTCTCGAAGTGGCCGGTCTCGACTTCCGGGTCTGCGAGAACCTCGACGAGGCCGTGCAGCAGGCCCCGCCCGGCCGCATCGAGGTCATCGCCAACTACACCGCCTTCCAGGATCTGCGCCGTCGTGTCGGCAACTGACCCCGGCCCCGGCCACCTCCGGAGAGGACGAAGCATGAGCAACAACGGTCTGCGTCTGGTCTGGGTCTATCCCGACCTCCTCAGCACCTACGGCGACCAGGGCAACGCGCTCGTGGTGGAGCGCCGGGCCCGGCAGCGCGGTCTCGAGGTGCAGCGCGTCGACGTCCGCAGCGACCAGCCGGTCCCGACGTCCGGTGACATCTATCTGATCGGCGGCGGTGAGGACCGGCCGCAGCGGCTCGCCGCGGAGCGGCTGCGCCGCGACGGCGGGCTCAGCCGGGCCGCGTCCAACGGCGCGATCATCTTCTCGGTCTGCGCCGGGTACCAGATCCTCGGCCATGAGTTCATCAACGACCTCGGTGAGCGCGAGGCCGGTCTCGGGCTGCTCGACGTGGTCTCCACCCGCGGCGAGGGGGCCCGGTGCGTCGGAGACGTACTGGCCGACATCGACCCGCGCCTCGGCCTGCCGCCGCTGACCGGTTTCGAGAACCACCAGGGCATCACCCATCTCGGCCCGACGGCACGGCCGTTCGCCCGGGTGCAGTTCGGCCGGGGCAACGGCACCGGCGACGGCACGGAGGGCGCGTACAACGACACCGTCTTCGGTACATACATGCACGGCCCCGTCATGGCACGCAACCCGCTGATCGCGGATCTGCTGCTGAAGCTGGCCCTCGATGTCAACGCCCTGCCGCCGACGGACGACCGCTGGTACGAGGCGCTGCGCGCCGAGCGCATCGCCTCGGCGACCCAGCCCGCCTGATGAGGCACATCCGGCTCAGCTGAGCGGCGTCCAGCAGGCGGACGCCCGGTTCGGTCCCGCCACCCTGCGCCGGTAGGGTGGCGGGATCCAACCGGACGACGTGGTCCGGTCGTCGGCCCACGTTGCAAAGGTTTCCCGGGCAATGCGAATTGGTGTGCTCACCTCCGGCGGCGACTGCCCCGGCCTGAACGCCGTCATCCGTTCCGTCGTGCATCGCGCGGTGGTCGACCACGGCGACGAGGTCATCGGCTTCCACGACGGGTGGAAGGGTCTCCTCGAGTGCGACTACCGCAAGCTCGACCTCGACGCGGTCGGCGGCATTCTCGCCCGCGGCGGTACGATCCTCGGCTCCTCCCGGGTCCAGCCCGCTCATCTGCGGGGCGGCGTCGAGCAGGCCAGGGGCCATGTCGCCGACCTCGGTCTCGACGTGATCATCCCGATCGGCGGCGAGGGCACGCTGAAGGCGGCCCATCTGCTCTCCGAGGCGGGCCTGCCGATCGTCGGCGTACCGAAGACGATCGACAACGACATCGCCTCCACCGACGTGACCTTCGGCTTCGACACCGCCGTCGGTGTCGCCACGGAGGCGCTGGACCGGCTGAAGACGACCGCCGAATCGCACCAGCGGGTGCTGATCGTCGAGGTCATGGGCCGCCACACCGGCTGGATCGCCCTGCACTCGGGCATGGCGGCCGGCGCGCACGCCATCGTCGTGCCGGAGCGCCCCTTCGACATCGACGAGCTGACCGAGGTGGTCGGCAGGCGTTTCTCGGCCGGCAAGAAGTTCGCGATCGTCGTCGTCGCCGAGGGCGCCAAGCCCCGCGAGGGCTCGTCCATGGAGATCGAGCAGGGCACCAAGGACATCTACGGGCACGAGCGGTTCGCCGGCATGGCCACACAGCTCTCCTCCGAGCTGGAGCAGCGCCTCGGCAAGGAGGCCCGCCCGGTGATCCTCGGCCATGTGCAGCGCGGCGGAACGCCGACCGCGTACGACCGGGTGCTCGCCACCCGTTTCGGCTGGCACGCAGTGGAGGCCGCACACCGCGGCGAGTTCGGCAAGATGACGGCGCTGCGCGGCACGGACATCGTGATGGTGCCGTTGGGCGCTGCCGTGGAGACCCTGAAGACGGTCCCGGCCGAGCGGTACGCCGAGGCGGAATGCGTGCTCTGAGCGACACCCTGTCCGACGAACTGCCCCCGGCCGCAGCTGCGGCCGGGGGCAGTTCTACTCTGGTCGGGACAACCGGCACGAAACGGGGACGTCCCCAGCGGGAGTGAACAGATGGATCACAGCGGGCACGGCATGAACATGGATCTGCCGCCGTTCACGCTGGGACGTGGGCTTCAGTTCTCCGCGGACCCGTTCTTCCTCATCGGCTGTGTTCTCGCCATCGGCCTGTACGGGTACGCCGTGCTGCGACTGCGCCGACGCGGGGACACCTGGCCGGCCAGCCGTATCGTCTTCTTCGTCGTGGGCGTGCTGTCCATCGCCCTGGTGATGTGCACGAAGCTGAACGACTACGGCATGGTCATGTTCAGCGTGCACATGGTGCAGCACATGGTGATCAGCATGCTGTCGCCGATCCTGCTGCTGCTGGGCGCTCCGGTGACCCTGGCGCTGCGCGCGCTCCCGGTCGCGGGACGTGGCCGCACCGGCCCGCGCGAGCTGCTCCTCATGCTGCTGCACAGCCGCTACATGAGGATCATCACGCACCCGGTCTTCACGATTCCGCTCTTCATCGCCAGCCTGTACGCGCTGTACTTCACCCCGCTCTTCGACTTCCTGATGGGTTCGAAGACCGGGCACATCGCGATGATGGTGCACTTCCTCGCCGTGGGTCTGGTGTTCTTCTGGCCGATCATGGGCGTCGACCCGGGGCCGCACCGGCCCGGCTATGTGATGCGGATGCTGGAACTGTTCGCGGGGATGCCGTTCCACGCGTTCTTCGGTATCGCGCTGATGATGGCGACGACGCCGATGGTGGAGACGTACAAGAATCCGCCGGCCTCGCTCGGCATCGACGCGCTGAGCGACCAGAACTGGGCGGGCGGTATCGCCTGGGCCTTCAGCGAGATCCCGTCGGTGCTGGTGCTGATCGCGCTGGTCTTCCAGTGGTACCGCTCCGAGCAGCGGACGGCGAAGCGCTCGGACCGGGCGGCGGACCGGGACGGGGACCAGGAGCTGCAGGCGTACAACGCCTATCTCGCCTCGTTGCAGGCGCGCGGGCAGTAGCGGTGGACATGCCTCCGGGGTGACGATGGCATCCACGGCCATCCGGCCGATGAGGAGGGTGGGCATGTCCGGATCCACGAAGACCATGGGTGTGATCACCGTGGCGGCCCTGGTGGCGGTCACCGGCTACACGGTGGCGCTGGGGAGCAGTGGCTGGCTCTGGTTCGGCTGGGTGGTGCTCGGGCTGATCACCGTAGGGATGGCCGCGACGCGCGAGTCCTGAGCCGGGCGGGCCGCCCGGCTCAGGACGGCCGGGCTCAGAAGCGGAAGACCGGTCCGGTGGCCGCGTCCATCACACAGACGTTGAGGAACGTCTTCTGCCAGGAGACGGAGCGCCCGTCCCACGTGCCGGTGACGGTGGCCGCCACCGGGTCGTACTCCTGGCTGCACGGGTGCGGGTCGCCGGGCAGGTTGTCCGGATCTCCTGCCGCCGCGTCCATCGCCGCACAGGCGGCGGCCGCCTCGGGGTGGTGGGCGTCCGGGGCGGGTGGGCAGAACAGTGCGAGGCCACGGATCCAGGTGTTCTCGCTCCCGGAGACGGTGAGGAAGAGCCCGCGGTCCGGCACCGGGTCGTCGGACCGGGCCGCCGCGGCGGGCACCGCGGCGGTGAGGGTGAACAGGGCGGCGGCGGCGAAAGCGGTGCTCAGGCGCATCGGGAGAACTCCTGGGGCTCGGGGGCTGCGCGGTGTCCCGCCAAACGGACCGGGGACGTCCTGACAAGGGACCGGCGACGTCGCGGCAACGGACGGGGGGCGTCCTGACAACGGGCCGGGGCGCGCGTCCCGGGCGTCCCCCATGTCCTGAACATCCCTCCCGCCCCAGATGCCCCGTGTCCGGGAACCCAGCAAGACGATCTTGGAATGCGGCACCAAGCAAGGCGCCGCGCCGCAGGTTCCACCCTCCGGGGCAGTCGGCGAGTCCGGCTGGACTACCGGCGGACGGCAGACCCGCACCCGGATGGACTCGACCGCCGGGTCATCCCGAGCGCCTGCCTTCCCCCGGTCGGACACCACCTGACGTTCGGGCCAGAGTGCCGCCGGAGCGGCGGCCCGATCCGAGGAGCTCTTGTGATGGGGAACCATGCGAGGACAGCCGCGGCCCTGATCGCTGTGGGGCTGTGCGCCGCCGCTGTCGGCGGCTGTTCGAACAGCGGCGGTACGAAGTCGACGGCATCGACATCCGCAGCGGTGAGCACCCCGGCGGCATCCGGGAGCTCCTCCCCCGCGGCCCCGGCCTCCCCGTCGGAAACGGCTTCCGCCACGGCAACCGTGGCCGCCGCGTCAAGCCCGCTCGGGACCATCCTGGTCGACGGCAAGGGCCGGACCCTCTACCTCTGGGTCGCCGACACCACGTCCAAGTCGAACTGCTCCGGAGAATGCGCCAAGGAGTGGCCGCCGCTGACGGTCAGCGGTGAGCCGGTCGCCGGCAAGGGCGTGAAGGCCGGTCTGCTGGGTACGACGGAGCGCGGCGACGGCAGCAGGGAAGTCACGTACAACGGACACCCGCTGTACTACTTCGCCGGCGACAGAAAGGCCGGAGAAACCAACGGCCAAGGGGTGAACGATTCCGGCGCCAAGTGGTACGTACTCGATACGTCCGGCAACAAGGTCCTGGGCACAGCCAAGTCCGGCACGCCGCAAGCAGGCTCGCTCGGTGACGGTCACTGACACCATGCCCGCTTCGCTTCTGCACGGCCGGGCAGGTGTCACCGCGGCCGCCGCGATCGTCTTCGCGAGCGCCCTCGTCGGCTGTTCGCACAACGGTGGCACCGGCTCGTCGCCCACCAGTGCCACACCCTCCGCCTCCGCCACTCCCTCGCCCTCGGCCTCCGCGTCCCCTTCGCCGCCCCCGGTCGGCAGGACACGGATCACGATCAAGAACTTCGCGTTCGCACCGGCCCAACTGACGGTCCCTGCGCCCTGATCACCGTCGTCAACGAGGACGCCGTGGCCCATACGGTGACCGCCACCGCCGGTGCCACCAACGGGAAGACGTTCGACACCGGTGATATCGCGCCCGGGAAGACGGCCACGTTCACCGCTCCGGCCAAGCCCGGCACCTACCCGTACCTCTGCACCATTCATCCGTACATGAAGGGTGCGCTCACCGTTCGGTGACGCGCGCGATTCCACGCCGACGGAACACGCGATTCCGGTCCGGGCACACCGTCTGTCACCAGCGGTTGTGCGCCACGGGCCGGGCCCGTGTCGGGACGTCACGTCAACGAAGCCGTAAAGCAGTTGCGATGCGAGTCTTGACAGGTGCGCATCATCACGCCACCTTGGGAGCGCTCCCACAATCAAGACTTGCACACAACGGCCATCGCGCACCCTGCGTTGATCCCGCCCGGGGCATCGGGCCCGTACGCCGCCCGGACCCGTTCCGCACCACCGCGCCGCCGCCGTCTCCATGCCTCCACTCCTCCCCCACGACACCCCACCACTGGAGGATTTATGTCGATATCCCGTAGAACGTTCAGCAGCGCCCTGGGCGGCGGTCTGCTCGCCATCGGCCTGGCGCAGGGCGCCGCCGCAGCCGCAACCGCCGCACCGGCGGCCGGCGGCGCCGCCCGGGACGCCGCGGCCGACGACCCGTACACCCAGGCGTTCCTCACCCAGTACGGCAAGATCAAGGCGGCGGCCAACGGCTACTTCAGCCCGGCGGGCCTGCCGTACCACTCGGTCGAGACCCTGATGGTCGAGGCTCCGGACCACGGTCACGAGACCACCTCGGAGGCCGTCAGCTTCTGGATGTGGCTGGAGGCGGCGTACGGGCGGGTGACCGGTGACTGGGCCCCGTTCAACCAGGCCTGGGCGGTGGCGGAGAAGACGATCATCCCGCAACACACCGACCAGCCGACCAGCGACGCGTACAATCCCGGGGCCCCCGCGACGTACGCCCCCGAGTGGCCGCTGCCGGACAACTACCCCTCGCCCCTGGACCCTTCGGTCCCCGTCGGCACGGATCCGCTCGCCACCGAACTGGCCGCGTCCTACGGCACGATGGACGTGTACGGCATGCACTGGCTGATGGACCTGGACAACACCTACGGCTATGGCAACAAGCCGGGCACCGGCGGCGAGTCGGGCCCGGGAGCGGGTCCTTCGTTCATCAACTCCTACCAGCGCGGATCGCAGGAGTCGGTGTGGGAGACCATCCCGCAGCCCACCACCGACCTCTTCGCGTACGGCGGCCCGAACGGCTATCTCGATCTGTTCGTCGGCGACCAGAACTACGCCAAGCAGTGGAAGTACACCAACGCCCCGGACGCCGACGCCCGCGCGGTCCAGGCCGCCTACTGGGCCTACCGCTGGGCCTCGGCACAGGGCAAGGAGGGTGAGGTCGCGGTGTCGGTGGCGAAAGCCGCCAGGATGGGTGACTACCTCCGCTACGCCATGTTCGACAAGTACTTCAAGCGCGTCGGCGACTGCACCGACCCCGCCTCCTGCCCCGCCGCCTCCGGCCGCGACTCCCAGCACTACCTGCTGTCCTGGTACTACGCCTGGGGCGGCGCCGCGGCCGGCAGCGGCGGCGGCTGGGCCTGGCGCATCGGTGACGGCGCCTCCCACCA